>NZ_JAYRDJ010000031.1:0-48598 GCF_041909475.1 Niveibacterium sp.
TGTTGGCGAGCACCTTCTTCACATAGTCGCGCGTCTCCGAGATCGGGATCGTCTCGGCAAATACCGCGCCCTCGAGCGGCTCGGCCGCCTTCCAGCGCGGAATCCTTCCGGGGCCGGCGTTGTAGGCCGCCGACGCGAGCGCCGGATGGCCGTCGAGCCGGTCCAGCACCATCTTCAAGTATGCGGTGCCGAGCATCACGTTGGTATCGAGGTCGATCACCTGGCCCTTGGTGTAGGGCATGCCGATCTTCTTCGCGACGTAGCTCGCCGTGCCCGGCATCACCTGCATCAGCCCCTGCGCGCCGACCGACGAACGCGCTGCGGTGACGAAGCGGCTTTCCTGCCGCATCAGGCCGTAGACCCAGTACACATCGAGCCCCCAGCGCCGGCTCGCCGGCTCCACCTTGTCGTAGTACGGCACCAGGTAGCGCATGCCGAAGTCGTGCTCGGTCTGCGTGCGTTCGGCGCTGTAGATTGCACGGTCGTAGAGCTGCTCGCGGCGCGCGATTTCGGCCGCTGCCAGCAGAAAGCGATCGTCTGCGGCGCGCATCGCCCAGTTCCACTCGCGCACGCCGTCCAGCCGCCCTTCCAGACGGAACAGCGCCAACGCACGCCGCACCGACACATCGGATTCGACGCGCGCGATTTCGGCGCGCGTTGGCGGTTTGGCACCCTTCGGTGCGACAAACGGGCGGCCCAGCTCTTCCCCCGCCAGCATGCCGTAGAAGGTCGGCGCGCCGGCAATACGTTCGAGTTCTTCGCGCCCCTGTGCGGCGCGGTTGGTTTCGATCAGCGCACGGCCGTACCAGTAGGTCCATTCCGGCTGGCTGCGTTGCGCCGGCGTCATCGCCTCAACCGCGCGGCGCACTTCACCCCAGGCGCGACCACGCAACGCGGCGCGTACCTGCCACGCGCGCGATTCTTCCGACAGCGGTGCGCTGCCCGCGGCGCGATACCAGGCCAGCGCTTCCGGCTGGTTGCCGCGCGCGGCCTGCCAGCCCAATACGCCGGAGAGCCAGGCGCGGTCGCCCGGCGCCAGCGCAGTGCCGAGCGCTTCGACCCGTGCGGCGGCGCCGCGGTCGTCGGTCGGCGCGCGGCGCGACAGCGCCAGCACGGTGATCTCGCGTTGCGCACGGGTGCTGGGGTTCGGATTCTTTGCGAGCCAGCGCAGCGGATTGTCGAGCGCTTCCGCCACCGCGTTGCCAGACACGGCATTGCCCGGCAACGCTTCCAGCGTGGCGCGGGCGGCGCCGTAGCGCCGAGCATCGACCAGGCGGCGGGCGCGCTGCCAGTGGGCGTCGTCAGACTTGCTGGCGCTCAGCGCCGCGATCACCGGGGTGCAGGCTTCGCCCGGTTCGGCTGTGCTGTCCCACAGCGGTTCGGCATCCTTCAGCGCTTGCGGGTCACCGGTGTTGAAGCGGGCCTGCAGCACCCAGCAGCTCATCTCTTGTTCGGGCTGACGCAGCATCGCACCTTCGCGCATCACCACGTCCCAGCGCTGTGCGCGTGCCGCGGCGCGAATCCAGTCGCCACGCGCGCGCTCGGCGAGCAGGGTGCCTTCTTCCCGTGCGGTGAAGCTGGCCAGGTCGGCGTCTGCATCGTCCTTGCGAGCAAGGCGGATCGACAAGGCCCAATAGTCGATATAGGCGTCTAGCGGATCACCACCACGTTGTGCCGCAAGCTGGTTTATCCGCGCGAGGTCGCCGTTGCGGGCGGCTTCGCGGGCGGCCAGGAAGCGCTCCTCGCCGCCGGCTGCGTGGGCACCAGCACCCAGAGACAGGGCACCAATCGCGAGCGCCACGCACAATACCTGCTTCATTCCCTAAACTCCTCAAGGCCGCACTCTCGGCGACGGTACGGCACCGACCCGATCGCCTCTGTGCTGCGACAGCGGCATCGCTGGCAAGTTGCCGCGTGCCGAGCGGATACGGATCATTCATGAAGGATAGCACTTTGTCGTCCCCCTCCACCGTGCCGGAAGCCGCGCCGGACAAGGCTTTGCGGCAGGAAATGCGGCGCCGCGCGATCGCCGTGCGGGAAGCGCTCGGTGCCGCCGAACGGCAGCATCTGACGGTGCAGTTGTGCGCGCAGCTGAGTCCGTTGCTGAGTCGCCTTGCGCCGCGCAGCATTGGTTTCTGCTGGCCCTACCGCGGCGAGCCAGACCTCGTCGCCTTCGTTGGGGATTGGCTGGCGCAAGGCCGGGAGCGGCTGGCGGCGCTGCCGGTGGTGCTGGCGGCGGATGCGCCACTCATGTTTGTGCTGTGGCGGCCGGGGATGGCGCTGATGGACGACGCGTTCGGCATACCGGTGCCGGCGCAGCGCGAGGCGGTGGATCCGGACCTCGTGCTGGTGCCGCTGAATGCCTTCGATGATGCAGGCTACCGCCTGGGCTACGGCGGCGGTTTCTTTGATCGCACCCTGGCTGTGCGCCACCCCGCGCCGCTTGCCGTCGGTGTGGGCTTTGAACTTGGGCGCGTCGCGAGCATCCGGCCCGAGCCGCACGACCTGCCGCTTGACTGGATCGTGACAGAAAGCGGCACGTTCGGCCCGTTTCGCGGCAAGAACCCGATTTGATCTGGCTGCTTGCACTAAATACCCGCGCGGTACACCATTCGCGCCTTCCAAAATGCCGTACTGCTGATGTCTCTTGCATCTTTCGTTGCCTGGATGATCTGCGGGTTCGCCCGCATGCTCACCGGTGTGCAGGCCCGTTGGCTGGGCTGTGCGCCCGCACCGGTCCAGCGCATCTATTTCGCCAATCACTCCAGCCATGTCGACTTCGTGCTGATCTGGGCGAGCCTGCCCAAGTCGTTGCGTCGCCGCACGCGCCCGGTGGCCGGCTCCGACTACTGGGAGAAGTCGGCCGTGCGCCGCTTCCTGATCCACCAAGTGTTCCGTGCTGTGCTGGTGGATCGCGCCCGCACCGGCGGCGGTGACCCGCTGGAGGTGATGCGGGCGGCGCTCGACGCGGGCGATTCGCTGATCATCTTTCCCGAGGGCACGCGCAATCTCGGCGACGAACTGCTGCCCTTCAAGGGCGGGCTGTTCCATCTCGCCGAGAGCCATCCGAAGGTCGAGCTGGTGCCGGTGTGGCTCGCCAACCTCAACCGCGTGCTGCCCAAGGGCCAGATCCTGCCGGTGCCGTTGATCTGCACCGTCGGTTTTGGCGAACCGATCGCGCTTGCGCAGGACGAAGATCGCGACGACTTCCTGCACCGGGCGCGCAGCGTGCTGCAGTCCTGGGCGCCGAAGGGCGAGGAACCGCTCGAATGATGCCTTTCGACCCCTCCAAGTTGCCGGTACCGCCGTGGACCGGCCCCACGCTCGGGCCACGCACCACCACCGCGCTGTTGTTCGCTGGCGTTTTCCTGGTACTGATCCTCGCCACGCTGTTCGGCCGTTATCTACGCCGCCGCGTGCGGGGGCGCCGCGTTGGCGTGATCGAGAGCTACGTCGCGCGCGTGCGCGGCTGGTGGATCATGGTCGCGTGGATCGGCGTCGCCTTCCTCGCCGGTCGAAAGGGGGTGGCGCTGCTGTTTGCCTTTGCGTCGTTCGGCACGCTGCGCGAGTTCATCACGCTGTCTCCGACGCGCCTGGGCGACCACTGGACGCTGCTGGCGGCCTTCTTCCTCGTGCTGCCGCTGCACTACCTTGGCGTGTGGCATGGCTGGCTGACCTTCACCGAACTCTGGGTGCCGGTCTTTGCCTTCCTGTTCCTACCGATCATTTCGGCGCTGCGTGGCGACGCCAAACGTTTCATGGATCGCGCGGCCAACGTGCAGTGGGGGCTGATGATCTGCGTCTACTGCCTCTCCAACGTGCCGCAACTGCTGGGGCTTCGCATCAACGGTTATGCCGGACGCAACCTGCTGCTGATCGCCTTCCTGGTGCTCGTGGTGCAGAGCGGTGACGTGTTGCAGAAGTTCTTCTCGGCGCGCCTCGGGCGTACGCCGGCCGCGCCCGGTGTTTCGCTCACCCGGACTTGGGAAGGCCTGGTGCTGGGCGGTTTCGGTGCCGCGCTGCTCGGGGCGCTGCTGGCGTGGATCACGCCCTTCGGTGTGTGGGCGGCCTTTGGTATTGCGCTTGCGGCAACCTGGATGGGTTTCCTCGGCAGCTTGGTGATGACGGCCATCAAGCGCGACCGCGGTGTGCGCTACTGGGGGCATTCGATCGTTGGCCACGGCGGCATGCTGGATCGCGTGGCGCCGGTGGCCTTCGCAGCACCGATCTACTTTCACCTCGTCCGCTACTTCTACGCGACCTGAAGCGCGGCGGCAGATAGCAAAAAGCCGGCTTCGCGCCGGCTTTTTGTGAGGGCTTGGCCTCAGACCGCCAGCGGGCGGCGATCGGCGAGCAGGTATTCGACCAGTTCGCGCACCGAACGCATCTCGGTGCCGAAGGGCAGCGTGCCTTTGCCGCGGAAGAACAGGCCCTTGGCGATGTCGCCCTTCACCGCGTGCGCGAGCTGGTTGTCGATACAGAACTGTCCGAACTTCGCGAGCTTGTCGCGCAGGCCGCACTGCAGCAGGCAATCCCACTTCAGCGTGCATTGGCGCTCGCCGCCATCTTCGCGCGCCGCCGCGCTTTGCAGCTTCTCTTCGCGCTTGAGATAGTTGCTGAGCCAGGGCGTTGCGACAGCGCGTGCCGGCAGGCCCGCACAGCTTGTGAATTCGACGATGTCCTCCGCCCGGGCGCCCATCAGCACCTGCTTGAACTCGTCGGCGGCGTCGCCTTCGGCGGTCACGGCAAACGCGGTGCCCACCTGCACCGCCGAGCTGCCCAGTGCCATCATGCGACGCACCTTGTCGTGCGTGTCGATGCCGCCGGCCGGAATCAGCGGGATCTGTTCCGACGCGAGGCCAAGGCCGCGGATCGCTTCGAGACACTCCGGCACGACTTTTTCGAAGTCGAAACGCTGATCGGCGGTACCTGCCACGTTGGGTGCGCCAAGGTGGCCACCGGCCCAGCCCGGGTGCTCCAGCACGATCGCATCGGGCAGGCGGTTCTTCTTCATCCAGCGCTTGAGCACCACGCTCACGCCACGTGCGTCTGACAGGATCGGGATCAGCGCGATATCCGGGTGGTCTGCCGTCAGGTCGGGCAGATCGAGCGGCAGGCCTGCGCCCATCACGATCGCGTCGGCACCGCTGCGGCAGGCCTGGCGCACGAGCTCGGCATACTGGCTTACTGCGCGCATCACGTTCACCGCAACGACGCCCATGCCTTTGGCGAGTTCTCGCGCCGCGGCGATTTCGCGGTCGAGCGCGGTGAGGTTGGCAGCCTCGATCGCGGCCTTGTCGCGGCAGCGCGCGGTCGCTTCTTCGAGATCCGGGTGCATGCGGCGCAGGTCGACGCTGGCGATCGTGCCAACGCCGCCGAGAGCCGCAACCGCGCCCGCGAGGCGATGGGCCGACACGCCGACGCCCATACCGCCCTGCACGATCGGCAGGAGTTGCTTGCCGCGCAGAACGAGCGGTTTGAAGGCGTGCTGGATCGTCGACATCGGCGTGTTCCCTGAAGGCAAAGGCGCAGACTGTTGCATTGCCAGTGCGAGGGGGCCTTGATGCGACGCAAACGCGGCGGGACTATCGAGGCCGCGCGTGCCTGCCGTCGGCAGTGTGGCAACACTGCAGGGCGTGCGGCGTGCGCGCCCGCGGTGGTGTCAGGGCGTTACGGCTGCAGGGCTTTTGCTACCATCCGCGGCCGGTTGCGCGGGCGCAGACTGCGTTGCAGGGGGCGGTGCCGGCTGTGCGACCGGTGCAGGAAGATACAGCGGCCCCTTGATTCCGCAGGCCGCGAGAAGCAGAGCGGTGGAACAAAGCAGGGCGCGGGGCAGTCGGTAAGGCATGCGGGTTCCATAGGGCGGCGCGGTGTTGATGCCGGCCCGCTGTGCGCCAATCAAAGCAGTATCGTCCGGCTGGGCCGGATGCTAGCAGACAGGAACGATGATGGACGAAACGCAGTTCAACCCTTTGGCGGAACAGGAGCTTGACCGCATCGAACGTGCCTTCGATGCGGTCGGTATCGATGTCGAGGTGCAGCCGGGGGGCGTGTTGCAGGTCGAGTTCGATGACGGCAGCCAGATGATCATCAATCGCCACAGCGCGGCGCGTGAAATCTGGGTGGCGGCGAAGCTGGGCGGTTTTCACTTCCGCCCCGATGCCGGGCAGTGGATCGGCACCCGCGATGGCGTGGAGCTCTGGGCTGCACTGAACCGGCTTGCGAGCGCGCAGGCGGGGGAGACGATCGCGCTGGTCCGCCCGGCGTGAGCAAGGGGCTGCTGGTGCGCCCGCGTGCTGCGAGCCTGATGGTGCAGGGCACCACCTCGGACGCGGGCAAGAGCACGCTGGTGGCCGGCCTGTGCCGCGTGCTGGTGCGCCGCGGCGTGCGCGTGGCGCCCTTCAAGCCGCAGAACATGGCGCTGAACGCCGCCGTGACGACCGATGGCGGTGAGATCGGGCGCGCCCAGGCCTTGCAGGCGGCGGCCTGTCGCATCGCGCCGCATAGCGATATGAACCCGGTGCTGCTGAAGCCGACGACGGATATCGGCGCCCAGGTCATCGTGCAGGGGCAGGTGCGCGGCAACTACGCCGCTCAGGCCTATCACGCGCTGAAGCCGGCGCTGCGCGAAGCGGTGCTCGATTCCTGGCAACGCCTCGGTGCACAGTACGAGGCAATCGTCGTGGAGGGCGCGGGCAGCCCGGCCGAGATCAATCTGCGCGAAGGCGACATTGCGAACATGGGCTTCGCCGAGGCCGCGGATTGCCCGGTCATTATCGTCGCCGACATCGACCGCGGCGGGGTCTTTGCCCATCTGGTCGGCACGCTTGATCTGCTGGCGCCGAGCGAACAGGCGCGCGTGATCGGCTTTGTCATCAACCGCTTCCGCGGCGACATCGCCTTGCTCAAGCCCGGGCTGGATTGGTTGAAGCAGCGAACAGGCCGACCGGTCTTGGGGGTGCTGCCCTATCTGCAGGGCCTGACGCTTGACGCCGAGGACGCATTGCCGACACCCCAGCTGCGCAGCGACGCGGCGTTTCGCATCGTCGTGCCGGCCTTGCCAAGAATCTCGAACCACACTGACTTCGACCCGCTGCGCGCGACGCCAGGCGTGGAACTAGAATTCGTGCCGGGCGGACGAACATTGCCGCCCGCCGATCTGATCATTCTGCCCGGCAGCAAGAACTCGCGGGCCGATCTCGCCTGGTTGCGAGCGCAGGGCTGGGATACGGCCATCCGCCGCCATTTGCGCTACGGCGGCAAACTGCTGGGTATCTGCGGCGGATTTCAGATGTTGGGCGAGTGGGTAAGCGATCCGCTCGGGCTCGAAGGCGACGCGGGCGATACAGAAGGGCTCGGCCTATTTTCGATGCGCACAGAGTTGCGACCTGACAAACAGCTGCGCCGCGTAACAGGTCGGCTCTGTCGAGGCGGCGAGCGCCTCAGCGGCTACGAGATCCACGCCGGGGAATCATCCGGCTCCGCGTTGGAACGCCCGCTGTGCCGACTGGACGAAGGCTGGCCAGATGGCGCGCTGAGCGAGGATGGCTGTGTCGCGGGCACCTATGTGCACGGCATCTTCGATGAGCCGGACGCATGCCGCGCCCTGCTTGCATGGGCGGGCCTTGCTGTGGCCGAGGTGCCGCCGATTGGTTTGTTGCGCGAGACCGCGCTGGATCGGCTGGCGGATGCAATCGAGGCGCACTTGGATCTGGCGCGCCTCGATCAACTCACCGGACTGGGGTTCAGCCGGTAACTTCGTTGTGCGGCTGTGGCGGCCGAACCACCGGCGTCGGTGTTGGCTGCGCCGGAACAACCGGGGCCGGCGCAGGCGCTGGTGCGCTCTGCTGCGCAGGGGCTTCGCCATCGGCGGGCATTTCCGTCTCCGGTGGCGGGGTACCAAGCCGTTCTTCGTAGACGAAATCTTCCTTCCCGTCAGCGGTGGTAATTGTCAGCAAGCCGTGCGGCATCTCCAGGAACTTTTCCGGCACGCCTTGCAGCGCCTTGGCCATGAAGTTGATCCATACGGGCAACGCTGCGGCGCCGCCCGTCTCGCCGGAGCCCAGCTTGCGCGGTGTGTCGTAGCCGATCCATGTGATGCCGACGAGGGTCGGCTGGTAGCCGCAAAACCATGCGTCGACATACTCGTTGGTCGTACCGGTCTTGCCCGCGAGGTCGCCACGTTTGAGCGCGAGCGCCTTGGTGGCGGTGCCGCGGCGCACGACATCCTTCATCATGCTGTCCATCATCCAGGCGTTGCGCGGGTCGATCACGCGTGGCGCGCCATCGCCCGCGCTGGTGGTCTGCGTACGCGCCAGCACGCGGCCCTGACTGTCCTGCATCTCCTTGACGATGAACGGCTGCACCCGATAGCCGCCATTTGCAAACACCGAGTAAGCCTGCGCCATTTGCCACGGCGTTACCGACCCGGCGCCGAGCGCCATCGTCAGATACGCTGGATGCTTCTCCGGGTCGAAGCCGAAGCGGGCGGCGTAGTCCTGCGCATATTGCGGCCCGATCGAGTTGAGCAGGCGGATCGACACCATGTTCTTCGACTTCGCCAGCGCGGTACGGATCGACATTGGACCGTCGTACTTGCCGTCGTAGTTCTTCGGCTCCCAGGCCTGGCTACCTGTCTGGCCCGAGGAGAACGACAGCGGTGCATCGTCGACGACGCTGCTCGGGCTATAGCCCTTCTCCAGCGCCGCGGAGTAGATGAAGGGCTTGAAGCTCGACCCAGGCTGGCGCCAGGCTTGCGTCACATGGTTGAACTTGTTGCGGTTGAAATCGAAGCCGCCCGCGAGTGCGCGTACGGCGCCGGTTGCGGGTTCGACCGCGACGAAGGCGCCTTCGACTTCTGGCACCTGGACAATTTCCCAACCCTTGGCGCCCTCGGCGACCCGCACCACCGCACCGCGCCGCAGGCGCTTTGCCGGCGCCGCGTTGTCTGCCAGCATCGGCGACACGAACCTCAGCGCAGGGCCGGTGAACTCCATGACCTCGCCACCTCGACGATAGGCGCGGATACGCTTTGCGTTTGCCTCAAGCAGGATCGCCGGCACCATCTCGCCGTTATCGGGGAAATCCTCCAGCAGCACGTCTAGTTGTTCGTCCGTGTCGGAACGAACAGCCGACATATCCACGTATGCTTCGGCGCCGCGGTAGGCGTGGCGGCGCTCGTAATCGAGCAGGCCGCGCCGCAGCGAGTTGTAGGCAGCCTCCTGGTCGGAAGCCTTGATCGTCGTGATCACCCGGATGCCGGCCGTGTAGGCGGCGTCCTTGAACTGCTCGACGGCCATCTGACGCGCCATTTCGGCGACGTATTCGCCGTGCACCGGATAACTTTCCGCGCCGCCGCGAACGACCTTCAGCGGCGTCTTCAGTGCCTGTTCGTATTGCGCTGCGTCGATGTAGTTGAGCTCCCGCATCCGGCGCAACACGTAGTGCTGGCGCTGGGTCGCGCGCGTCGGATTGCTGATCGGGTTGTAGGCGGAGGGCGCCTTGGGCAGGCCTGCCAGCATTGCGGCCTCGGCAACATTCAATTGCGCAAGACTTTTGCCGTAGTAGATCTGGGCAGCCGCCGCGAAGCCGTAAGCGCGTTGGCCGAGGTAGATCTGGTTGAAGTACAGCTCGAGGATCTGGTCCTTGCTGAGGTTCTTTTCGATCTTGATCGACAGCAGGATCTCGTAGAGCTTGCGGCTGTAGCTCTTTTCCCGTGTCAGAAAGAAGTTGCGCGCGACCTGCATCGTGATCGTGCTGGCACCCTGACGCTTGCCGCCCGAGGTCAGGTTTGCCACTGCGGCGCGGGCAAAGCCGGCAACGTCGATGCCGCCATGCTCGTAGAAGCGGTCGTCCTCTGCCGCGAGGATCGCGTTCTTCATGTACGCCGGCACTTCCTGGATCTTGGCGAAGGTCCGGCGTTCCTCGCCGAATTCGCCAATCAATTGGCCGTCGGCGGTGAAGACGCGGAGCGGGATGCGGGGCCGGTAGTCGGTCAACACTTCCAGTGTTGGCAGCTTGGGCCATGCGAAGGCGACGGCAAGGCCGACGGTGGCCGCGGCGAGAAGCAGCAGTCCGACAAAAATCGCGAATATGTAGGTTGCGATGCGCATGGATCGGAGGGTGGGATGGGATGCCGGATTATAGGCGAGCCAAGGCCTGCGGCCCGTCGAACATTCCTAATTCATACTTTTGTCTTTACATACGCTGAAAGATGCTGCTAGGATTTCAAGTAAATTGTGGCAATTGTGCCTAATTTGTTGATTGAAAAGGGAATTTTCCCGTGATCGACTTCTCTTCGATCTTCGCCGGAAAAGCGCGCCCGCTGATTGGTCTGGACATCTCATCGTCCGCCGTCAAGCTGGTCGAGTTGTCCGACGTAAATGGCCGCCAAAGGCGCCTGGAACGCTACGCAATCGAGCCTCTGCCTCGCGATGCGGTGAGCGATGGCAATATCGCCCAGCTCGACGTTGTTGCCGATGCAGTACGACGAGCGTGGAAGCGGATGTCGACCACCACCCGGAACGTTGGAATGGCCTTGCCTGCTGGCGCGGTGATCACGAAGAAGATCATCCTGCCCGCCGGTCTGCGCGAGACCGACATGGAAGTTCAGGTCGAGTCCGAAGCAAATCAATACATTCCCTTTGCGATCGAAGAGGTCAATCTCGACTTTCAGGTCCTTGGTCCGGCGCCAGGCGGTGAAGAAGAGGTTGAAGTGCTGATTGCGGCATCACGCAAGGAAAAGGTCGAGGACCGCGTGGCAGTCGCCGAAGCCGCTGGCCTGAAGCCGCTGGTGATGGACGTCGAATCCTTCGCCTCGCAGAGCGCACTTGACCTCATTCGCGCACAACTGCCTGAAGGCGGAAAAAACCGCATTGTTGCGCTGGTCGATGCCGGCGCAAACATGCTCAAGACCACGGTATTCAGAAACGAGCAGCAACTCTATACACGTGAGCAGGCTTTCGGCGGTAACCAATTGTCGCAAGACATTGCCCGCCAGTACGGCATGAATGCCGACGAAGCCGAGTCTGCCAAGCGTACCGGCAGCCTGCCCGAGAACTACGAAGTGGAGTTGCTGCGTCCCTTCATGGATAGCCTCGCGCTCGAAGTCTCTCGCGCACTGCAGTTCTTCTTCACCTCGACGACCTTTAACCAGGTTGACCACGTCATCCTCGCCGGCGGCTGCGCCGTCATCCCGGGGCTCGATCAGGTGGTGGCCGCACGCACCCAGATCCCGACGACGATTGCCAATCCATTCTCCGGCATGGCCCTCGCCCAGCGAATCCGCCCGAAGACACTCTCGGCAGATGCCCCGGCACTGATGGTCGCTTGTGGCCTCGCTCTTCGGAGGTTTGACGAATGATCAGAATCAACCTCCTGCCGCACCGTGAGGAAGCCCGCAAGCTTCGGCGTCAGCAGTTCTATGCTTTTGCAGTGGCGGTTGTCGTTGTCGGCGCTGTTCTCGCCTTGCTTGTGCACTCGTTTAATCAGGCACGAATTGAAGCGCAACAAGCAGATAATGATTTTCTGAAGAGCGAGATCGCTAAACTTGACAAGGATATCGCCGAGATTCAGAGATTGAGGGAGCAGACGCAGGCGTTGCTTTCTCGCAAACAGGTCATTGAACTTCTCCAAAGCCACCGGGCCGAAACGGTGCATATCTTTAACGAACTCGCACGCCTCGTCCCGGACGGAGTCTACCTCGGGTGTGCCAAGTTGGATAAAGACTGCAAGGCGCTGAAGCAGACCGGAATGAAGATTACGCTAAATGGCGTGACCCAATCTAACGCACGTGTCTCTACTTTGATGCGAAACTTGGACGCATCTCCAATTTTCGAGCGGCCGCAGCTCTTGGAGATCAAGGCGGTTGAGGCAAACAAGCGCCGGCTGTCCGAGTTCACGCTGGAAGTGTTTGTCGAGCGGGCAAAGGTTTCTGCAGATGGCGACAAGCCTGTCGTCCCGAAAGCGGAGAAGAAATCGTGAAGACAAAAACGATTGGTACGCTTCGCGACATCCGCATGGATCAGCTGGCCCAGGACTTCAAAAATCTGGATCCAAATGACCCGGGTATGTGGCCTCTGGCGCCCCGGATTGTGGCGCTAGTGGGTTTGCTGGTTGTAATCCTTGGCCTGGCTTGGTGGTTTGACTGGAAAGGTCAGAGCGAGGATCTGGAGCAGCGCCGTACGCAAGAGACGCAGCTCAAGGATGAATGGTTGTCCAAGAAACGCCAAGCCGTGAATCTTGATGAATATAAGCGACAGCTCACTGAGATCGATCGACAGTTTGGCGCCCTGTTGAAACAGCTTCCGAGCAAAACGGAGATGGAAAATCTCCTCATCGATATTAATCAGGCTGGGCTGGGGCGTGGTTTGCAGTTCGAGTTGTGGAAGCCGAATTCAGAGTCTCCTCGCGACTTCTACGCGGAGCTTCCGATTGCAATTCGCCTGACCGGCAACTATCACGATCTCGGTAATTTCGTGGGTGACGTGGCGAAACTTCCTAGAATAGTTACATTGAACGATATCGCTATCGATACAGCGAAAGACGGCATACTGAAGATGGATGCGTTGGCTGTGACCTATCGATACCTTGATGATGAGGAGATCGCAAAGCAAAAGAAAGAGAAGGCGGCGAAAGTAAAAGAAGGAGGGGCGAAATGACCCGATTTCCAATTGTCGCTGGTTCCTTTTTCTTGCTCTGCCTGGCCGGCTGTTCAAGCGAGGAGCACTCCGGTGTCAAACAATGGATGGTCGATTCGTCGCGAGATCTGCGCGGTCGAGTTCCAGCGCTACCAACGATCAAGACTTTTCCTGTAGTGGCATATGAGGCAGGGGCTTTGGTGGATCCGTTCCGACCCTCGAAACTGGAGGCGGCGAAAGGGGCTGGCGGCGGGGGTATTCGCCCGGATATGAACCGTCGCCGCGAGCCTCTCGAAGCGTTCCCCCTCGAAAGCCTGAAAATGGTGGGGACTCTCACGATGAAGGGCAAGCCACTCGCAATCATTAACGCTGACCGTACGCTGTATCAAGTCGGGGTGGGGAATTACATGGGCCAGAATTTCGGCGTCGTAACGCAGGTATCCGAGAGCGAAGTCACACTCAAAGAGCTGATTGAAGACGCTAACGGCGATTGGGTGGAGCGCGTCAACACGCTGCAACTGCAGGAGGCATCAAAATGAATAGTGTCGTACGGCTAGCAGCGGCAGCGTTCTGCAGCGCTTTAGCGTTTGCGTCGCCAAATGTTCCCGCTCAGAGTGCACCCCAAACGACCGCGAATAGCATTGAATCGGTTGGCGTTGCGAAACAGGGAAATGGCGTCGTCGTGAAGATCACGCTGAAGAAACCCCTGGCGACTGCCCCCGGCAGTTTCTCAGTCGCTAATCCGGCGCGTATCGCCGTTGATTTTCCTGGAACGACGAATGGAACAGGGAAGAATGCTCAGGTCTTCAACGAAGGAGATTTGCGCAGCGCTAACATCGTTCAAGCTGGCGACCGTACCCGACTGGTTTTGAACTTGGCGAGGCCTCTTGCCTACGAAACGCGCGTTGATGACCGTACGGTAGTCATCGCGCTAGCCGGTGGGATTCCGACTGCGGCCACGTCGCAAACCGCGCGGTTCGCAGAGTCGGCGAATTCGGTGAGCGAGCACTCGATTCGAGATATCAATTTCCGGCGGGGCAAAGATGGCGAAGCTCGCATCCTTGTTGATCTCTCTGATCCGGGGGTTGGTATCGACATCCGGAACCAGGGAAGCAATCTGGTCGTGGAATTCGCCAAATCTTCGCTGCCGGATCAACTCCGGAAGCGTTTGGATGTTACCGACTTCGCCACGCCTGTTACGTCAGTTACGACGTCTGCGCAGGGGCAGACCGTGCGGATGGTAATTGCTCCGAAAGGAAACTGGGAGCACAACGCTTATCAGAGCGACAACCAGTTTGTGGTTGAGGTGAAGCAGGCGCTGGAGGACAGTAGGAAGCTGGCCGATGGTCGCCAGAAGTACTCAGGCGACAAGCTGTCCCTGAACTTCCAGAACATTGATGTTCGTTCGGTTTTGCAGGTGATCGCGGACTTCACGAACTTCAATATCATTACCAGTGACTCCGTTACCGGCGCGCTGACGCTCCGCTTGAAAGATGTGCCGTGGGATCAAGCCTTGGATATCATCCTTCAGGCGAAGGGTCTCGATATGCGCAAAAATGGTAATGTGATCTGGATTGCGCCCAGGGACGAGTTGGCGACGCGTGAAAAGCTCGAATTTGAAGCGAAGCAGGCGATCACGGAGCTGGAGCCTCTGCGAACTGAGACGTTCCAAGTGAACTATCACAGGGCAACCGCTGTTGCTGCGTTCCTAAAGAACAAGGACCAGACGATTCTCTCTAAGAGAGGCAGCGTCGTGGTTGATGACCGGACGAACAAGCTCTTTGTTTCGGACATTGGCTCGCGCCTTGATGATATTCGTCGTGTTGTTACTGAAATCGACGTTCCGGTTCGCCAGGTCCTGATTGAGGCGCAGATTGTTGAGGCGGCTGACACGTTCACGCGCAATCTCGGCGTGCGGCTGGGGTTTGGCGGTAGCGGTGGAGGCGTAATCGGCACGACCTCGGATGGGCGTCAAGTCGGTCGCACAACCTATGGCGGCGGCATTGCGCAGACCGGATACCAGTCTGGTCTGATAGAGACTAAGCCGGACACGCTGGCGCAGGCGCTGGGCGTGAATTTGCCAGCAGGTTCGATTGCTGGGGCGGCCGCTGGTGCTCTTTCGTTCGTGCTGTGGAATAGCAACGCTACGCGTTTTCTCGCGCTCGAAATATCGGCGCTTGAAGCAGACGGCAAGGGTAAAGTTATTTCGCGGCCGCGCGTCATGACGGCAGATCAGATTGAAGCGCTAATTGAACAGGGCGTGGAAATTCCGTACCAGCAGGCCACCAGTTCTGGTGCGACCAGTGTTTCGTTCAAAAAGGCCAACTTGTCCTTGCGCGTGAAGCCTCAAATTACTCCAGACGGAAAGATTTTGATGAGCCTTGATGTAAACAAGGATACGCCGAACACACAAATTTCGAATAACAGCGGGATTGCGATTGATACCAAGCACGTTAAGACTGAAGTCTTGGTTGAGAATGGCGGCACTGTGGTTATTGGTGGGATTTACACTCAAGAGACAACGAATAGAACGAACAAAGTTCCTTTTCTTGGCGACCTACCGATCGCAGGTTACTTGTTTAAAGATAATTCGCGTGTCGATAACAAGACGGAATTGTTGGTGTTCATCACTCCGCGCATCGTGTCCGAACAAACGGCGAGCCGTTGATCGGTCAGCTGGCATCATCAAGGAGTCATAAATGAAGTCAAAGAAGTTTGCGGCTTGGGCGTTGGCCGGAAGCCTGCTTGCGTCGCTAGTTGGGTGCGGTGGAGGAAGTGGTGCGCCGAGGATCGAACAGCCAACACCAGAAAAGCAACTTGCTCTCTCGCTCAATTTCGATTCTCCGCAGGTTATTACGGATGGTCGCAGTACAGTAACGCTTACCGCTGAAGTACGTGACAAAGCTTCGAACGCGGTCTTGGCGGATCAACCGGTCACTTTCTCGGTTGACTCTGGACGCCTGTCTGCCGCGACTGTAAGTAGTGATGCAGGTGGTACTGCTGTTACGGTGTTCGATTCAAATTCAAACAAGTCCAACCGGACCGTTACAGTGACTGCAAAAGCTGGAACTGCCACGGTGACTGCCCAGCTTCAGGTGCTGGGTACTTCGATTGTCTTTGGCGGAAGCCCGTCTACCGTAGTTGGTGAGGCGACGGACATTGTCGTGTCGGTCCTCGATGGCGCGGGTAAAAAGGTTCCGTTTGCTGACTTGGCGTTAAGTGTATCTGGAGGCGCACTCGATCAAACTGCGATAAAGACAGATAGCACTGGCAATGCTACGGTCAAATTTAGCGCAACTGTCAGCGGCACGGCCACAATTTCTGCATCCGGTATGGGTGCAAATAGCGCGACGAAGGTTAGCGTTTCAGGCCTAAATTTCAAGTTCCGTCCGTTGGCAACAACGACCATTGGAATTGACACTTGCACAGCGCTTAAAGTCGACTTGCTTGGATCTACGGATCCCGTGGGCTTCGCGACAACCCGTGGGACGCTGCATACTGATGCGGCGTGTGCCTTGGCCGGAACAACCTCGGTGACAGGGGTTCCGTTGGTCGGCGGTACCGCAACGATTTACACCAAATCAGGTCAGGCGGGCAGCGCCAGCGTGCAGGCTTACGTCGCAGGTGCGTCGACAATTCAGACTCTGAACTATGTCAGTGTGGCGCCAACTTCGCTACAGATCTCTGCATCACCAACCACAGTTGCTATTGGAGGTGATTCAGAGGTGCGTGCTATTGTGCGTGACGCCAAGGGGAATCCAGTCGAGAATCAGCAGGTGTTCTTTTCTAGCTCCGGAGCATCGCCATTCCCCCAAATCGCGACCACAAACTCTTCTGGCGTAGCGGTCTCCAAGTTCACGGCTGACAAAGTTCCGTCCGGGCAGGGTGCGGTGGAGATCAAAGCCGAAATGCCAACGTTTGGGCTTAGCGCTACATCAAATTTGACGATCTCGGGATCGCCCGTCCAGGTTAGCATTGGTTTGAACGATAAGATCGAAACTATTGAGTCGCCGCCGACCTATCGCTACGTTATGTCCGTTACCGTTAAGGATTCTAATGGTTCCCCGGTGCCGGGGCAGCTTGTAACGATGTCGTTGGCTATCCCAGAGTATCGAAAGGGGTGGTACGATCTCGGTACGCTCTGGGTACAAAGTGTTACTGCGACTTGTGACGCTGAGGATCCAAACGGGAATGGCGTCGTTGATCCATTGGAGATCGGTGACGTCAACGGGAATAAGGTGCTAGATCCGCAGAACGGCACAACGATTCGCGCCGCAAATTCGACCGCTGTCGGAAGCACATTCAATGTGAAGGTCGGCGATGACGGACGTGCAGCAATCTGGTTGGAATATCCGAAGAGTGAGGCTTCGTGGCTGAAGGTCGATGTAAGTGCGACCGCTTCTGTATCGGGCCAGAATGCAGTAGCTCACTCGACTTTCTACACCACGGTGCCCGCGGATGTCATTAAGAATAAGGACGCAACGCCTGCATTTGTCGTCAGCCCATTCGGTATGAGGGCTCCCTGTTCTGATCCACGCTAATTCGCGTGGCTTCTTTGCGACTAGAAACCGGCCTTCTGGGCCGGTTTCTTCACTTATGGGCTACTTTAAATCGCTGGTGCTTGTTGGGCTCATGGGGTCTGGCAAGACAACAATTGGCAGAGCCGTGGCTCGCCGGCTTGAACTACCTTTTTTTGACACCGACCACGAGATAGAGCGTCGTACGGGTGTCAGGATTCCGACGATCTTTGACGTCGAGGGCGAGGCTGGATTCCGTCGTCGTGAAGCACAGACAATAGCTGAGTTAATGCGCACTCCGAGGATCGTACTGGCGACGGGGGGCGGTGCTGTACTTGATTCGGAGAGTCGTGCTGTTATGAAAGAGAGCGGTTGGGTCGTCTATCTGGATGTTCCAACACGACAACTTTATGAACGAACGCGCAACGACCCGAACAGGCCGTTGTTGAAAGTGCGGGACCCACTCGCGCGACTGGAAGAGTTGCGCGTCGAGCGCGATCCGCTCTATCGCGAAGTCGCCGACTTCATTCTCGACGGCTCGCGGTACCATTCGTCTTCCGCGGTTAACAGGATTTTGAAGGAATGGGAGAAGCAGTCCGCGTCCTCGACGTAGCGCTGGGCGAGCGCAGCTATCCGATCCGTATCGGTTCCGGGCTCCTCGACAATCCGGCGCCTTTGCTTGCGGCGCTAGGCCGCAGGCGTGCGTTTGTGGTTACCAACGAGACCGTCGCACCGCTTTATCTAGGACGGGTTCTCGCAGGACTTCGCGCAAACGGTGTCGATGTTTCGGCGGTCGTATTGCCGGATGGCGAAGCGCATAAGGACTGGACAACGCTCAACCTGATTTACGACGCCTTGCTATCCGGCATGGCAGAGCGTTCGACCACCCTGGTCGCGCTGGGCGGTGGCGTGATCGGTGACATGACCGGTTTCGCCGCGGCGACTTATCAGCGCGGCGTCCCCTTCATCCAGATTCCCACCACCCTGCTTTCCCAGGTCGACTCCTCGGTGGGAGGCAAGACGGCGATCAATCATCCGCTAGGCAAGAACATGATCGGCGCCTTCTACCAGCCCAAATTGGTCCTGGCGGACATTGCGACCCTGAATACCTTGCCTGATCGCGAACTGAAGGCAGGCCTGGCCGAGGTGATCAAGTACGGGTTGATTCGCGATCTCACCTTCTTCGAGTGGTTGGAAAGCAACGTCGAGCGCTTGCTCGCGCGGGATTCGTCGGCGCTGGCGGAGGCTGTCGAGCGTTCGTGCCGGAACAAGGCCGAGGTGGTCGCCGCTGACGAAACTGAACAGGGTGAGCGCGCGACGCTCAATCTCGGTCATACCTTCGGGCATGCGATCGAAACCGGCATGGGCTACGGGGTCTGGCTGCACGGAGAGGCGGTCGCGGCCGGCACCATCATGGCGGCCGCCTTGTCCCGTATGCTTGGCTGGCTGAGCGAAGCGGATACAGCGCGGATCGCGCAGCTGTTCGCCCGCGTTGGACTGCCGGTGCAGGGCGCCCCCCTGGGGGCTGATCGATATTTGGAACTGATGCGCCACGACAAGAAAGTGGCCGACGGGCAGTTGCGGCTCGTACTGCTCAAGGCAATTGGCCGAGCAGTCGTATCGTCGGAGGCCAACGAAGCACAGATTCGGGCCGCGATCGAAGCCTGCGGGGGATGACCATGCTTGCGCCATACGCCGTTACTGAAGCGAATTCGAGAGGGCGGCGTGTCGCCGAGCCTGCGCCGCAGGGGCGCGGTGAGTTTCAGCGCGATCGCGATCGCATCGTGCATTCGACTGCGTTTCGCCGGCTCGAATACAAGACGCAGGTCTTCGTGAATCATGAGGGTGATCTGTTTCGCACCCGCCTGACGCACAGCATCGAGGTGGCGCAGATCGCGCGCTCGATCGCTCGTGTGCTGAATCTCAATGAGGACCTGTCCGAGGCGATCGCTTACGCACATGACCTTGGCCATACGCCGTTCGGCCACGCGGGGCAGGATGCGCTTAACGAGTGCATGCGAGATCACGGCGGGTTTGAACACAACCTGCAGTCCTTGCGCACCGTGGAGTCGCTCGAAGAGCATTACGCGGAATTTGACGGCCTCAATCTCGTGTACGAAACACGCGAAGGGATCCTCAAACACTGTTCCCTGCGGAACGCGCAGCAGCTTGGCGAGCTTGGGCTTCGCTTCATCGAGAAGCGCCAGCCTTCGCTTGAAGCGCAGCTCAACAACTACGCGGACGAGATCGCGTACAACAACCACGACATCGACGATGGGCTGCGAGCCGGGCTGATCACGCTGGCGCAACTCGAAGGCGTGGAACTGGTCGCCAAGCACCTCGCTGCGGTGAGAGCTACGTATCCCGGGCTGGGCGAACGTCGTTTGATCCACGAGACGGTGCGGCGCCTGATCAACGAGCAGACGCTCGATTTGCTGCGCACGACCGAGGCTGCGGTTAAGGCGAGCGGTGTCGCGAGCCTTGAAGATGTGCGGGCGGCGGGCCGGCTTGTGGGCTTCAGCGAACCCATGCACGCTGCACTCCAGCCGCTGCGCAAATTCCTTCGCGAGAATCTTTACTGGCACTTCCGCGTCTTGCGGGAGATGGCGAAGGCCAAGCGTGTGATCGCCGACCTGTTCGACGCCTTCATGAACGACCCGCGTCTCTTGCCCCCGCAATACCAGTTGCGAAGTGCGGACGACAAGCCCCGCGCGATCGCTGACTACATAGCCGGCATGACGGATCGCTATGCGATGAAAGAACATCATCGCCTGTTTTCGATCTCGCCAATCTGAGGCTGCTCGATGGCGCGGCTTGCGCGACTCTATGTGCCGGGGCTGCCGCAGCTGGTTACTCAGCGGGGTAACAACCGCAGCCTGATCTTCATCGACGAGACGGACTACCAGCAGTTTCTCGCCTGGCTGCGCGATGCGCTCAAGGAGTGCGACGTTGCGCTCCATGCCTATGTGCTGATGCCGGATCATGTGCATCTGCTGCTGACCGCCGCCGACGCCAATGGCGTCTCGCGCGTGATGCAGCGGCTCGGCCGTCGATACGTCCGCTGGTTCAATGATCGCCATCGGCGCACAGGCACCCTGTGGGAAGGGCGCTACCGTTCCACTGTCGTCGAGCCGGGCAGGTGGTTGCTGCCGGCCTATCGCTACGTCGAGATGAATCCGGTTCGGGCCGGGCTGGTGCCGGATCCCGCATTCTGGATCTGGTCCAGCGCGCGCGCTCATCTGGGGCACGAAAGCGACCCGTACCTGACTGACCATGCAAGCTTCTGGGCGTTGGGCAATACGCCGTTCGACAGGCAGGCGGCGTATCGCCGATCCATCGAGTCCGGCCTGACAGCCGAGGACCTTCAGGCAATCCGCTTCGCGGCGCATCGCGCCTGGATGCTCGGTGATGCGCCGGACGAGCCGGGCGATCCCGCGCCAAGTCGTCGCATTCGCCCCTTGCCCAAAGGCCGGCCCAGCAAGCGGGTCGCCGCCGAGTAGCCATGTGCAAGTAAACGACGCAGTACGCACCACATTAATATGTCCCCAGTTAATATCCGCACCGCGAATGGGCATTCTTATAATTCACTCTGACCCCGTTTTATAGTGCTTGAGCCTGCTGTTGCAGCGCGCTATCTTTGCGCCGTCCCGGCCTAGGGCCGGCCTACGCGCGCACGCGCCGCCAAGGGAGCATTTATGGAACAGCGCCAGGGTCTCTACGATCCCGCCAATGAGAAAGACGCCTGTGGTGTTGGCTTCGTTGCCCACATCAAGGGGCAGAAGAGCCACGAGATTGTTCAGGGTGGCCTGAAGATCCTCGAGAACATCGATCACCGCGGTGCAGTGGGCGCCGACCCGCTGATGGGTGACGGTGCGGGCATCCTGGTGCAGATTCCGGATCAGCTGTATCGCGAGGAAATGGCTGCGCAGGGCGTCAAGTTGCCGCCGCCTGGCGAGTATGGCGTCGGCATGATCTTCCTGCCGAAGGAAGCCGCATCGCGTCTCGCCTGCGAGCAGGAGATGGAGCGCGCGGTACGTGCCGAAGGCCAGGTTGTACTGGGGTGGCGCGATGTGCCGGTCGATCGCGACATGCCGATGTCGCCGACGGTGCGAGCGAAGGAGCCGGTGATCCGCCAGATCTTCATCGGTCGCGGCCCGGACGTGATGGTGACCGAGGCGCTGGAGCGCAAGCTCTACGTCATCCGCAAGATGGCGAGCCACGCGATTCAGAGCCTCAAGCTCAAGCACGGCAAGGAGTACTTTGTGCCGTCGATGTCGGCGCGCACGATCGTCTACAAGGGCCTGCTGCTCGCCAACCAGGTTGGCGTGTACTACAAGGATCTGGCCGATCCGCGCTGCGTGTCGGCCTTGGCGCTGGTGCACCAGCGCTTCTCGACCAACACCTTCCCGGAATGGCCGCTGGCCCACCCGTACCGGATGATCGCGCACAACGGCGAGATCAACACCGTGAAGGGCAACTTCAACTGGCTGCGTGCGCGTGAAGGCGTCATGAAGTCGGCGGTGCTGGGCGACGACCTGAAGAAGCTGTACCCGATCGTGTATGAAGGCCAATCCGACACGGCGACCTTCGACAACTGCATCGAGTTGCTGACGATGGCGGGCTATCCGCTCGCGCAGGCCGCGATGATGATGATTCCGGAAGCGTGGGAACAGCACACGCTGATGGACGAGAACCGCCGCGCCTTCTACGAATACCACGCCGCGATGATGGAGCCGTGGGATGGCCCCGCTGCAATCGCGTTCACCGATGGCCGCCAGATCGGCGCCACGCTGGACCGCAATGGCCTGCGCCCCGCGCGTTACATCGTCACCGACGACGACCTCGTCGTGATGGCTTCGGAATCCGGCGTGCTGCCGATCCCTGAAAGCAAGATCGTCAAGAAGTGGCGTCTGCAGCCGGGCAAGATGTTCCTGATCGACATGGAAGCCGGCCGCATCATCGACGACAAGGAACTCAAGGACGCGCTGGCGAACGCCAAGCCCTACCGCGAGTGGATCAAGCGCATCCAGGTCAAGCTCGACGAAGTCGATGGCCCGGAGGCACAGCAGGAAGTGCGCGCCTCCTTGCTCGATCGCCAGCAGGCCTTCGGCTACACGCAGGAAGACATCAAGTTCCTGATGGCGCCGATGGCGGCCAGTGGCGAAGAAGCGATCGGCTCGATGGGCAACGACTCGCCGCTGGCGGTCATGTCCAACAAGCACAAGCCGCTCTACAACTACTTCAAGCAGCTTTTTGCGCAGGTGACGAACCCGCCGATCGACCCGATCCGCGAACAGATCGTGATGTCGACGGTGTCGTTCATCGGTCCGAAGCCGAACCTGCTCGATCTGAACAACATCAACCCGCCGATGCGTCTCGAAGTCTCCCAGCCTGTGCTGGACTTCAAGGACATGGCGAAGCTGCGCGAGATCGAGAAGTACACCGACAACAAGTTCAAGTCCTACGAACTGAACATCTGCTACCCGGTCGCCTGGGGCCGTGACGGCATCGAGGCGCGTATCGCCTCGCTGTGCGCGGAAGCGGAAGATGCGGTGCGCTCGGGCTACACCGTGCTGATCGTGTCGGACCGCAAGATCGATTCGCAGAACGTCGCGATCCCGGCACTGCTCGCCACCTCGGCGATCCATCAGCACCTCGTCGCGAAGGGTCTGCGCACCTCGACCGGCCTCGTCGTCGAGACCGGCTCTGCGCGTGAAGTGCATCACTTCGCGCTGCTCGGCGGCTATGGCGCTGAAGCCGTCCACCCCTACCTCGCGATGGAGACGCTGCGCGAGATGGCGAAGGACATGCCGGCCGAACTGGGTCCGGACAAGGCGGTCAAGAACTTCGTCAAGGCGGTCGGCAAGGGCTTGAACAAGGTCATGTCCAAGATGGGCATCTCGACCTACATGTCCTACTGCGGTGCGCAGATTTTTGAAGCGATCGGCCTGAACTCCGATCTGATCAAGAAGTACTTCAAGGGCACGGCTTCGAACGTCGAAGGCATCGGCATCTTCGAAGTCGCCGAGGAGGCGCTGCGTCTGCACGCGGCTGCGTTCGGTAGCGACCCGGTGCTGAGCAACGCGCTTGATGCCGGCGGCGAGTACGCCTTCCGCGTGCGCGGCGAAGAGCACATGTGGACGCCGGACGCGATCGCCAAGCTGCAGCATTCGACGCGTTCGAACAGCTTCCAGAACTACAAGGAATACGCCCAGATCATCAACGACCAGACCAAGCGTCACATGACGCTGCGCGGTCTGTTCGAGTTCAAGATCGATCCGGCCAAGGCGATTCCGCTCGATGAAGTTGAACCGGCGAAGGAAATCGTCAAGCGTTTCGCCACCGGTGCGATGTCGCTCGGCTCGATCTCGACCGAGGCGCACTCCACGCTCGCAATCGCAATGAACCGTATCGGCGGCAAGTCGAACACCGGTGAAGGCGGCGAGGACGAAGCGCGCTACGCCAAGGAGATGAAGGGCATCTTCATCAAGAAGGGCGAAACCCTTGCGGGCATCGTCGGCAAGGCACAGATCGAGCGTGACATCGAGCTGCAGGAAGGTGACTCCCTGCGCTCGAAGATCAAGCAGGTCGCGTCGGGCCGCTTCGGTGTCACCGCCGAGTACCTGGTGTCGGCCGACCAGATCCAGATCAAGATGGCGCAGGGCGCGAAGCCGGGCGAAGGCGGCCAGCTGCCGGGCCACAAGGTGTCCGAGTACATCGCGAAGCTGCGTTTCTCGGTGCCGGGTGTCGGCCTGATCTCGCCGCCGCCGCACCACGACATCTATTCGATCGAAGATCTGGCCCAACTGATCCACGATCTGAAGAACGTGAACCCGAAGGCCAGCATCTCGGTGAAGCTGGTGTCGGAGGTGGGCGTCGGCACGGTTGCCGCGGGCGTCTCGAAGTGCAAGGCCGATCACATTGTGATCGCCGGTCACGACGGCGGCACCGGCGCATCGCCGCTGTCTTCGATCAAGCATGCGGGTTCGCCGTGGGAACTGGGTCTGGCGGAAACGCAACAGACCCTGGTGCTTAATGGCCTGCGTGGCCGCGTGATCGTGCAGGCCGACGGCCAGATGAAGACCGGCCGCGACGTCGCGATTGCCGCGCTGCTCGGCGCCGACGAGTTCGGTTTCGCGACCGCGCCGCTGGTCGTCGAGGGCTGCATCATGATGCGCAAGTGCCACCTGAACACCTGCCCGGTGGGTGTGGCGACGCAGGATCCGGAACTGCGCAAGAAGTTCTCGGGCCGCCCGGAGCATGTCGTGAACTTCTTCTTCTTCATCGCTGAAGAAGTGCGCGAGATCATGGCCCAACTGGGCATCCGCAAGTTCGAGGATCTGATCGGCCGCGCCGACCTGCTCGACAAGAAGAAGGCGATCGAACACTGGAAGGCCAAGGGCCTGGACTTCAGCCGCATCTTCCATCTGCCGGAAGTGCCGGAGAGCGTGGCTCGCCGTGCGACCGACACGCAGGATCACCTGCTCGAGCGCGCGCTCGATCACAAGCTGATCGAGCAGGCCAAGCCGGCGCTGGAGAAGGGCGAGCGTGTCTCGTTCATCACGCCGATCCGCAACGTCAACCGTTCCGTTGGCGCGATGCTGTCGGGCGAAGTGGCGAAGCGCTACGGCCACGCCGGTCTGCCGGACGACACGATCCACATCCAGCTTGCCGGTACCGCGGGTCAGAGCTTCGGCGCCTTCCTGGCGCACGGCGTGACGCTGGATCTGGTCGGCGAGGGCAACGACTACGTCGGCAAGGGTCTTGCCGGTGGTCGCGTTATCGTGCGCAGCCCGAACGACTTCCGCGGCTTCGGCCCGGAGCACATCATCGTCGGTAACACCGTGCTGTTCGGTGCGACCGGTGGTGAGGCCTACTTCAACGGCGTCGGCGGTGAGCGCTTCGCGGTGCGTAACTCGGGTGCGGCGGCGGTCGTCGAAGGCGTGGGCGACCACGGTTGCGAATACATGACCGGCGGCACCGTGATCGTGCTGGGTGACACAGGCCGCAACTTCGCGGCAGGCATGTCGGGTGGCGTGGCCTACATCTACGACCCGGATCGCACGTTTGCGCAGAAGTGCAACCTCGCGATGGTCGACGTCGAGCCGTTGCTCAGCAGCGCCGAGCAGGAAGCCAAGGGCGAGCGCGCACTGTGGCACGCCGTCACCCGCGGCGGCCAGGGCGAAACCGACGAGGCGATCCTGAAGCGCCTGATCGAGCGCCACTTCCGTTACACCGGCAGCTTCCGTGCGAAGACGCTGATCGAGAAGTGGAACGAGTCGCGCGCTGCCTTCGTCAAGGTGATGCCGAAGGAATACCGCCGTGCGTTGAAGGAAATGGCTGCCGCGCGCGAAGCTGCCGCCACCACCACCGCCTGATCGAGAACCGGAGAAAACGAAAATGGGTAAGGTCACCGGATTCATGGAATTCGCGCGCGTCGAAGAGGGCTACGAAGCCGCCGACAAGCGCAAGCAGCATTACAAGGAGTTCGTGCTCACGCTGAGCGACGAACAGGCCAAGGTGCAGGGCGCACGCTGCATGGACTGCGGCATCCCGTTCTGCAACAACGGGTGCCCGGTCAACAACATCATCCCGGACTTCAACGACCTGGTTTATCACCAGGACTGGAAGCAGGCGATCGATGTGCTGCACTCGACTAACAACTTCCCGGAGTTCACCGGCCGCATCTGCCCGGCCCCGTGCGAAGCGGCCTGTACGCTGGGCATCCACGAGCTGCCGGTCGGCATCAAGTCGATCGAGCACGCGATCATCGACAAGGCCTGGGCGAATGGCTGGGTCGTGCCGCAGCCGCCGCTGGCGAAGACTGGCAAGAAGGTTGCGATCGTCGGTTCCGGCCCTGCCGGCCTTGCCGCCGCGCAACAGCTGGCGCGCGCTGGCCATGACGTGACGGTGTTCGAGAAGAGCTCGCGCGTTGGCGGCCTGCTGCGCTACGGCATCCCCGACTTCAAGCTCGACAAGGCTCACATCGACCGCCGCCTGGAGCAGCTCAAGGCCGAAGGCGTCGTGTTCAAGACCGGCGTGTACGTCGGCAAGGGCGGCCTGCCCAAGGGCGTCGGCTCCGATGCCAAGCAGACGATCGACCCTGAGCAGCTCAAGGCTGAGTTCGACGCCGTCGTGCTGGCTGCGGGCTCCGAGATTCCGCGCGATCTGCCGGTGCCGGGCCGCGAGCTCGAAGGCGTGCATTTCGCGATGGAGTTTCTGCCGCAGCAGAACAAGGTCAACGCAGGCGACAAGCTCAAGGACCAGATCAAGGCGACCGGCAAGCATGTCATCGTGATCGGCGGTGGCGACACCGGTTCGGACTGCGTGGGTACTTCGAACCGCCACGGCGCGAAGAGCGTGACGCAGTTCGAGCTGATGCCCCAGCCGCCGGAGAAGGAAAACAAGATGCTGGTTTGGCCGTACTGGCCGACCAAGCTGCGTACCTCTTCGTCGCACGACGAAGGCTGCGAACGCGACTGGTCGATCACGACCAAGTCCTTCAAGGGTGAGAACGGCAAGCTCAAGGCCATCGTCACCGCGCGCGTCGAATGGACGAAGGACGAGAAGACCGGCCAGATGAAGATGACGGAAGTCGCGGGCTCTGAGAAGGAACTGCCGGCCGACCTCGTTTTCCTCGCGATGGGCTTCGTCAATCCGCTGGGCTCGATGCTGGAAGCCTTCGGCGTCGACAAGGACGGCCGAGGCAACGCCAAGGCCAGCACCGAAGGTGCGGGCGCTTACGCGACCAACGTGCCGAAGGTCTTCGCGGCCGGTGACGTGCGCCGTGGTCAGTCGCTGGTCGTTTGGGCGATCCGCGAAGGCCGTCAGGCTGCACGCGCTGTCGACGAGTTCCTGATGGGCCAGTCGGTGCTGCCGCGCTGATCCCCGGATAGCGCCGCACGGATACGGGCGACCTTCGGGTCGCCCGTTTTCATTGTGGCTTAGCCACGCCGCCGCACCGCGTATTCGCGCGGGCGGGCATTGATTACACTGCAGCCCGGCTTACGCCTTTCCTGGCTCGCGCCGGGTGCTACCAGCTCTCATTCAGGACAGACCGCCATGCCAACCCGACTTCTGCTTGCCTTGTGCTCATCCGTGCTGCTTGGTGCCTGTGTCGGCATGCCGAGTACCGATGTTGACCGCCGGATGGGGCAACAGGCTGCCCAATCGGTTGCGATGAACATGGGGCTGGTGGGCGATCCGGCGCTGACTGCTTACGTTGATCGCGTCGGTCAGCGGGTTGCTGAAGCGCTGCCGAACCGCCAGTTCAACTACCACTTTGCGGTGGTGGATCAGGTGGAGCCCAACGCCTTTGCGGTGCCCGGCGGCTACATCTATGTGTCGCGGGGCCTGCTGGCGCTGCTGCGTTCGGAAGACGAGCTCGCTGGTGTGCTTGGCCACGAGATCCAGCATGTCGAACGTCGCCATTCGGTGCGCCAGATGAAGAAGGAGCGGCGGCTCGGTCTGTTGGCGCTGCCGGGCGAACTGGTGGGCGGCATCATCAGCGACGACCTTGCGACGCTGGCCGGCAAACCTTTCGAAGCCGTTGCCGCGGGATACAGCCGCGACCAGGAGCGCGAAGCGGATGCACTGGGCCAGCCGCTCGCCGCGGCAGCTGGCTATGACCCACAGGGCATCGCCGCGATTCTCGATCGCATGGAGCACTTCATCGAGACGATGACGGACGAGAAGCGCGCACCAAGCTTCTTCGACAGCCATCCCTCGACACCCGAACGCGTCGCGAACCTGCGCCGAGACGCGGCCAGGCTGACCCCAGCCGCCTTGCCCCCGATCGCAGCGAACGAGGCCGCATTCATGAAGACCCTCGATGGTCTGCTGATCGGACCCGATCCGGCCGAAGGGCTTGTGCGCGACGAGACCTTCGTGCACCCGGCGATGGGTTTTCGCCTCGTGTTCCCGAAAGGCTGGCTGGTCGAGAACACACGCAATACCGTGAATGCGATGGCGCCGACGAAAGATGGCATCGCCGCCTTCGGCCTGGCCGGCGAAGGCACGGCGGAAGACCTGCCGAAAGTCGCCAAGGCGTTTTCCGAAAAGCTCGCGCGCAAGTACGGCAGGGTGCCGCAGCAGATCGAGGGCAAGACTGCCGCCGGGCTGCCCGCGCAGGCGCTTTACCTGACGGACAAGAGCGGCAAGGAGCCGGTGCATCTGTACTTCCTCTGGCTGGTGCTGGATCGCAAGATCTACCAGATGATCGGCCTCGCGCCCGAGAGTCAGCGCGCACAGGTACGCAGCATCGCCGACAGCCTGCGACCGCTCAGCGAAAGCGAACGCGCATCGATCTCCGAGCTGCGCTTGCGTGTGATCGGCGCACGCGGCGGCGAGACGCTACCGGCCGTTTCGAAGCGCGCGGGCGGGTCGATGGCCGCGTCGCTGCTTGCAGCCATGAACGGCGTGAGTGAGACCGTCCAGTTCAAGGGCGGTGAATGGGTCAAGGTGCCGGTGCGCACGCCGTATCGCGCACCGCGTTGAAGCGGCGCCCCATCTGCTAAGGCAACTGCGCGCAGCCGCGCTGAAGCAGCGTGTCGAGTGCGGCGGCAGCCACGGGTCGGCCGAACAGATAGCCCTGCGCCTGGTCGCAACCGGCGGAGCGCAGGAAGTCGAGCTGTTCGCGTGTCTCGACGCCCTCCGCGATGACTTCCAGCTCGAGTGCATGACCGAGCTGGATCATCGCCCTCACGATCGATGCGCCGTCGGCGCCGCCGAGCATGTCGCGTACGAAGGACTGGTCGATTTTCAGCTTGTCGACCGCCAGTTGCTTCAGGTACGCGAGACTTGAATAGCCGGTGCCGAAATCGTCGATCGATAGCTTCACGCCGAGCGCCTTGAGTGCGTGCAGCGTGTTCATCGTGGCGCCCAGATCCTGCAGCAGGAGCGACTCGGTGAGCTCCACCTCCAGGTAGCCGGCGGGCAACCCGGACTCGGAGAGCGCACGGGTCACGCTGTCGATCACGCAGCCGCGGCTGAACTGCAGTGCCGAGAAGTTGACCGCCACGATCGGCGCGTCGGCATGCTGCATCCGCCACGCATTGGCTTGCCGACAGGCTTCACGCAAGATCCATTCGCCCAGCTGCACGATGTAGCCGCTGCGCTCGGCCAGCGGAATGAAGCGCCCGGGTGGCATCAGCCCTTCTACCGGATGCTGCCAGCGCACCAGGGCTTCGACGCCGACGACGCGACCGCTCGTGATGTCGATCTGGGGCTGGTAGTGCAGCAGGAATTCATCGTTGCGCAAGGCGCCGGGCAGCGCGCTGGTGATGCGCATCTGCGCGAGCAGATCCGGGTTCATGTCGCGCTTGTAGAAGCGATAGGTATTGCGGCCCGCTTCCTTGGCGCTGTCGACGGCCGTGTCGGCGCGTTTGAGCAGGGTATCGAAATCCTCTCCGTCGTTCGGGAACAGGCTGACGCCAATCGAGAAGCTCACGCTCAACTGGTCGCCATCAATCGCGATCGGTTCGGTGAAGGCCTCGCGAATCGCCTCCGCCAGCGTGCTGACGTCCGCGGCGTCGTGCAGCCCCGGCAGCAGGATCACGAACTCGTCGCCGCCCAGCCGGCTGATCGTGGCGCTTGCTGGCACGCTGTGCTGCAGGCGCTTGGCGGCAACGCTCAGGACCTTGTCGCCGGCGTCGTGGCCGAGGCTGTCGTTGATCTGCTGGAAGTGGTCCAGATCGAGGTAGAGCATCGCAAGCGTCGTACCTTCCCGTGTGGCGAGCTGCATCGCCTGCTCGAAGCGGTCGCGCAGCAGCATGCGGTTGGGCAATTGCGTCAGCGGATCGAAGTTCGCCAGAAACGCGACCCGCTCTTTCGCTGCGGCGTGCTCGGCGCGCGTGCGCAGCGTTGCGATGCCGTAGGCCAGATCCGTTGCGAGCTCTTCGAGCAGCGATACCTCTTCCGTGTCGAAGGCGTTTACTTCGCGGGCATAGATCGTCAGCGCGCCGAGCAGCTGCGAGTTCCCGATCAGCGGTAGCGCGATGCTGGACCGATAGCCGCGCTGGATCGCGGCGTCACGCCATGGTGCGAGGCTGGGATTGGTCAGCACGTCCGGATTCACGCAGGTCTTGCCGGTGCGAATCGCCGTGCCGGTGGGGCCGCGGCCGCGCTCGTTGTCGTCCCAGCTGATGTGTACGCCATCGAGGTAGCCATTCTCGTAACCCGACTGCGCGATCGGCCGCACGCTCTTCGCCGCATCGTGTTCGGCATAGCCCACCCAGGCCATCAGGTAGCCGCCGCGATCCACGCACAGGCGGCAGATCTCGGCCAGCAGCTTGTACTCGTCATCGGCATGCACCAGCGTGGTGTTGCAGTCGCTCAACAGGCGCAGGGCTCGGTTGAGCCTGCGCTGCGCGAGGTTGCTGGCGCGCAGCTCGTCGGTCATGCTGCCTGCGAGCACGAGTGCGCGCATGCGGCCGGTGCCCAGCAGCCATACCACGAGCGCCAGCAGCGCACTGCTGCCGCTGCCCGCAACGGCGATGATGTTGGCCGTGTCGCTCGCGAGGCGAGCCTCGAAGTCCGGCAGGGAACTTATCTGGACTGTCCAGGGGTGGCCGAACAGGCGCATCGTTTTGGTCGACTGCAGTGCTGGCGCTGGCCCCGCTTGCCGGCTCGAATCGAACATCAGGGCCGCCGCGTCGGCCCGTTCGCCGTCGAAGACTTTCAGATTGATCTGGCTCCCGATGTCACCCTGCCCGGTACCGAGCAAACCCGCCATCAGATCGTGCATGCGGAAGGGGGCATAGACCCAGCCGATGTGGGCAGCACGCCGCTCGTCCAGCGTGCCGCGCGCGGCGTCGGCGCGGTACACCGGCAGATACATCAGGAAACCGGGCTGCACGTCCGTGGCGGTTTCCTGCACCAGCGTGACGCGGCCCGATATGCGTGTCTGTGCTTCGTCACGCGACGCCGCCATCGCGGCGCGCCGCACCGGTTCGGCATACATGTCGTAGCCGATCGCGCGCTGGTTACGCCAGTTCGCTGGTTCCAGATACACGATCGCCGTGTAGGCCTCGCGTTCGCCGGCAGGGCGGATCGCATAGTCGGTAATGCCCGACGCGCGCATCGCCGCAATATGGCGGGCCTTGTCCGGCGGGGTGATCCATTGCGCGAAGCCGACGCCCTGGATGCCGGGGTATTTGCCTTCCGGCTTGAGTGCGCGCACATAGGCAAGGAACTGCTCGCGCGTGACATTGGGCGATGCCGCGAACAAGCCGCTCGCCCCTTCAAGTACCTGCTCGTAGGCACGCATGCGGCGCTCGATGGTGTCGGCGATGCTCGCGGCGCGAAACTCGAAGTCGTCGCGGAGTTCGTGCCGGCTGGCCTCGCGTGCGTTGTGCTGCAGCTCGTAAGTCACGGCCAGACCAAGGATCAGGATGATCCACGGCAGGAACAGCAGGCGGGCAGAACGGTGTTGATCCGTCATCTTTCCACACTAGCAAAGCGGCTGAAACGCAATGCGTCGTGCATCAAAGAGCCGCGAGCGTTCAGCGCCGTGGCGCCTTTCAGGTGCCGGCTGCGCCAGCCAGCAGCGCGCCACGTTCGAGTAACAATTCGCGCAGCACCGAGCGGTGGCAGTGCGCTTCATGCTCGCAATAGCAGCCGACCGAGAAATTGCTGTCGCGCGACAGCGCCGCGAGCAGTGCGATCGAATGGCAGGCCTCGGGCGTCGTCATCTCGGCGCGGTACTTCTTGATGAACGCAGCCCATTCGGCGGGTGTCGTGGCGTGCTGGCCGAGCTTCATCGTCTCGACGCTCGGTGCGAGATTGGGAAACCATACGTCGTACCAGTTCTGCGTCGCGAATTCCGCTTTGGGCACGCCGCGCGGCGGGCGGCGCACGGTACCGATGCGAAGACCTTCGTCCGCAGCACGTGGGCTGCCGAGTCTGACGATACGTATGGCCATGCTCCCTGGCTCCTTCTGTTGCGAGTTGTCACCGTTGCGCCCGGCTGCTCTGCCGGGTCGTTACGGGTGCGGGTGGCGGTGCTGCACATGATGGCGCGCGGCGCAAAACGGCTGGCCTGACCGGTAAAGGCAGCTGGGGGGAATCATGGCAGGATTCCGCTACCCCATCACCCATACCGTGCGCTCCGCGCGAACGGACCGCGAAAGGAAGTAACGATGTCTTCGATGCGTGGCAGCAAGCTTGTTGGCGCGGGTCTCGGCCTGCTTGGCCTCGTCGCCGCGAGCGGCGTTCTGGCGGCAGCGCAGGGGCCGTCGTTCTCGTGCGCGAAGGTGGCGGAGGGCAGCATTGAGGCGATGGTCTGTGGCGATGCGGCGCTATCAGCGCTGGATCGCAAGCTGGCGTCGGTCTACGCCGCCGCATCGGCGAGAGCGAAGCAGGAACACCCCAGCACACTGAAAGCGGAACAGCGCGGTTGGGTGAAGGGGCGCGACGACTGCTGGAAGAGCGAGGAGGTGCACTCCTGCGTGCAGGGTGAGTACCAGCGCCGTATCGCGGAACTGCAGGCCCGCTACCGGCTGGTCGACAGCCTTGGGCCGGTGCGTTTTGCATGTGACGGCAACGCTGCCAACGAGCTGGTTGTGACCTACTTCAAGACGGAGCCCGCAACGCTCATCGCTGAACGTGGCGACAGTAGCGCGCTGATGTTCCAGCAAGCCAGCGCCAGTGGCACGCGCTACGCGGGGCGCAACGAGACCCTCGCCGAACATCAGGGCGAAGTGCGCGTGGTGTGGGGCTACGAAGCGCCGGAGATGCGCTGCACCAGGGCGAACTGACGGCGGGCAACGCTTTGGCGCCTCGCCGCGCCGGCCGAGACGGCGTGGTTCCGTTGCGCGGTGCGATCCGCCTACACGAAGCGTTGCTCGATCTCCGCCGCGCCGTCTGCGTAGCGGACCTCGGCCAGCGCGCCGTTGACCAGCAACCACTGCGGCGGCATGTGGCCTATGTCGCAGCCGAGAATGACCGGGCAAGCCAGATCGGCAAGCCCCGCCACCAGCGCCTCGCGCTGGTTCAGCCATTCCGCCGTGCGCACATCGCCCGCGCTGCTGCGGCCCACCAGTACGCCCGCGAGCCCGTCGAACCAGCCAGCGAGTTTCAGCCCCTGCAGCACACAGAGGAATTCACTCGGGCGCAGGTTGCAGTTTTCGAAATACAGGATCGCCCCCGCCTCGCCCGCATCGCGAACGAAGCGCGGCACATCGCCGCAGGGGCTGCCGGCGAGGTTGCGTACAGTGTCGAGGCAGCCGCCGATCAGGCGCCCAGAAAAGCGCACCGCGCGGCCCGGGTTCACATCCAGCAGCGCCAAGCGGGTCGGGATCTGGGGTGCGAATACCCGCTCCGGATGAACCGTGTAGTCGCCCCAGTCGGCTTGCCACGCAAGCGAGCTGCGCTGTGTGAAGCGCCCGCCCGCCATCGTGCCCAGCGCGGGCAGCAGGCCGGTGATCAGGGGATCGTTCTGACCCGGTACCAGATCCATCAGGCAGGGGCCGTGTGCGGTGGCCCAGCGCAGCCGAAGGGTCAGCGCCATCAGCAAGGTCGATGTGTCGGAGTAACCAAGCAACCAGCTTGGTTCGGCGCGCTCCAGCGCAGCCCAGTCCAGTCGCGGCAATACTTCGATAGCGAGCTCGCCGCCCCAGGGCGGGATCACGGCCGCGATATCCGCCGCGAGCAGGCAGTGCATCAATTCGGCGCTGCGGTGCGCTGCCGGCGCGCTGGCCTGTTTGTGCTGGGTACGCAGGTGGCGCCCTTCGAGCGGCACCAGCCCTTGCTGCCTCAGCCATCCAAGCGCGAGGTCGAGTCGTGTATGGCAGTCGGCGCCGACGCCAGATGAAGGCGCGGTGATGGCGACACGTGCGCCAGTGTGCAGGGGGGCGGGGTAGCGGATCATGCGCGTACTATGCCAGCCCGCGCGCTGCGTTCATCCCGGATCGGATCAAACCCCAGCAAGGCTGCATGGCGTGGTTCAGCTATAAAGGAAACGTGGGGCGCGTGGATTTTCTGCATACCGGGAGGGCGGATGTTCACAGCGGAAAAACTACTGCAGGTCATCGCGATCCAGACCGGGATCGCGCGCCTTGGCGTGGATCTGGGGCGGGTGATGCAGCAGGTGACCGAGGCAACCCTGAGCCTGATCGATGCTGACGGCGCGGCGATCGAGCTGGCCGAGGGCGATGACATGGTCTACCGCGCCAGTTCGGGCATCGCGCGCAACTTCCTCGGGCTGCGGCTGGCGCGCGGTGGCAGCCTGTCGGGCGCCTGTGTGGCGCAGGGGGAGACGCTGCGTTGCGATGATTCGGAACTCGATCCGCGTGCGGACAAGGTGGCCTGCCGCAAGCTCGGTGTGCGCTCGATGATTGTCTTGCCGCTGCGCTACGGCGACACCACGGTGGGGGTGTTGAAGGCCATGTCCGCCAGGGTGGCCGCTTTTTCCGAGACCCACGAGGGCCTGCTGGCGCTGCTCGCCGGGCATGTTGCGGCGACGATGTTTCATGCCGCCCACTACGACGCCGACACCTTGTTCTATCGCGCCACGCATGACGAAATGACCGATCTCGCCAACCGCTCCCTGTTCATGGATCGCCTGCGTGGGTTGGGCTCGCGCATTGGTCGTGAGCATCTGCGCCTGGGCGTGCTGATCGCCGATCTTGACGGGCTCAAGCAGCTCAACGATGGCTTGGGGCATCGCGCAGGCGACGCGCTCATCGTTGAGTTCGCGCGGCGCCTGCGGGCTTGCGCGCGCAAATCCGATCTGCCGGCGCGTCTCGGCGGGGACGAGTTCGCCGTGATTCTCGATCCGCTCGATTCGCCCGAGGGTGCGCGTTCCGCGGTTGAGCGCTTGCAATCTGCCCTCGGTGCGCCGCTGATGTTCGAAGGGCGCGTGCTCGAAGTGCGGGCCAGTGTGGGCTATGCGCTGATGCCGGACGACCATGTGGACGTCGACGCGTTGATCGATCTTGCCGATCGCCGGATGTATGAAGCGAAGCGCAGTGGCCGCACGGGTGGCCGCGATGCTCGGGCCAACTGAGGTGCCGGCTTCAGGGGCTGCGCGTAGCGGCTTCCAGTTGCGTGAGGAAATGCATCGCATGGCTGCGATCGGCCCCGCACATTTCGGCCGAGGGCTGTAGCCCACCACACACTGCAGGGCGGCGCGGGTCGCCGAAGAGCTTGCAGCGCAGTTGCGCGTCGAGTTGAACACACGGCACGCCGGCGGGCTTGCCGTCCGGCATGCCCGGAATCGCCGACGAGATCGACGGCGCGATGCAGCACGCGGCGCAGCCGGCGCGGCATTCCATCATGCGGCCTCCGCCGTATGGCTGACCCAGCCGACCAGATGGTGCTGGCCGGGTCGCAGCGTCCAATCGACGCACTGGAACGCATCGCCGCCAGCGAGCGCAAGGCTGCCGTGGTCTGTTACTTCCAGCCTGCCGCCCTGCCAGAAGCGGCCAAGCAGCGCGTCGAAACTGCTGCCGGCGGGAATCGTCTGTTCGCCGGGCTGGTCCGGCGCACGCGCCGACGAGGCGATGTCGTGCCAGCTGGCCCACGCGAGTGGTGCCAGCGTCGCGCGCAACTCTGCGCACCACGCAGCACTGTCGTCGTCCGGCGCGAGCTGGCCGAGCACGTTGCAGAACAGCACGGCGTGGTCGGCGTAGTGATCGCGCAGCGTGGCCAGCCCGCCGGGGGCGAAGGCATCGAGCGTGTCGAAGCGCGGCGCGCTGTCGACGAAGCGCTGTGCCAGCGTCAGTCGCGCGAGCGGGTCCGGTTCCAGCACACGCACCTCACGAAAGCGCTGCGGGAAGGCCGTGGGCAGCGTCCAACCCGCGCTCGGGCCCACCAGCAAGAGCCTGTCACGTTCCGGTTGCCAGCCGGCCAGCCAGTTCGCGAGACAGGCCATGAACGGCTGCCAAGCGCCATGCCGGTGGCGCAGCGCGCTCAGGTGCCAGCGCAGGCCACCACTTGCATGCAGCAGGTGATTGGCGAGGCGCGGCGCGGCCGCGGGCAGCTCGTCGGCGGGGCAGATCACGCCGCGTCGTCGGGCGATTCGCCCAGCTTCTCGTACAGGCGGGCGAGCTGTTTGCGCAACGTGGCCACTTCGTCTTCGAGGCGCGCGACGCGGTCGGCCAGCAGCGGATCGCGGCTCGCGCTGCTGCTGGCGGGGGCGGCGCTTGCTGCGGGCAGCGTTGGCGTGCCCGAGAGCAGGTGCGCCCAGCGGTTTTCGCGCGCGCCGGGGGCACGCGGCAGTTCCAGCACCAGCGCACCGGCCGGGCGCTCGGCCAGTTCGGCGAGGAAGGCTTCGACCGACGATACGTCGGCAAAGCGATGCAGGCGCTCGCAGTTTGCGCGCAGCTCGGCCGCCGTCTGCGGGCCGCGCAGCATCAGCGCGGTGAGTAGCGCGACCGCTTGTGAGGGCACCTGCAGCACGCGGGCGACGTTGTGGCTGTAGCGGCTGACGCGGCCGCCGGAGTTTTCCATGATCAGCGTGTGGCTGCGCAGGCTGTCGAGCGCCTCAAGCACCTCGGCGTCGCTCGCGTCGATCACCGGGTCGCGGCTGGTTTTCTGGTTGCAGCCGGCGACCAGTGCGTTGAGCGAAAGCGGGTAGGTGTCAGGGACAGTGTGTTCCTTCTCGACCAGCACACCGAGGATGCGCGTTTCGAGCAGGGACAGGGGAGGGAGCGGGTGAGCCATGCAAAGCATCCTGAGGCGTGGGGATTCGGATTGTGCCACTGCATGCGGGCGACTTGCCGTGCCCGCTAAAGTTGTTGGCGCCGCTGCCGTGAAAGGGCGTAAGCGGTCCGGGAAGGGGGTGGGTGTGCCCGGGCTGTTTGCGCGGCGCCACAGGTGCTGCGTCTGGAGCGCTGCGCTGCGCGGGTGGGGGCCCGCATGGCGGGCGCAGGCCTGCCCCGCATCGCTTGAAACCAAGACGGACACCAAACATGTCGATTTCAAAACGGCTGATGCTGATGCTCGCCATTGCGGTAGCGTCGCTGCTGACGATAGGGGGAATCTCTTTTGTCTCGTTCGCGAAGATCCGCGGCGAGGTCAACATGCTCACGACCAATGCCGCGCCAAGCCTGATGCTGATCGGCGACATCGGCAACAACTACCGTGACCTGCGCTCGCAACTGCTGTCGCTGCTGATGGAGCAGGACGCGGATCTGAAGAAAGCCTTCGCCGAAAAGGCCAAGCTGACCGAAGACGACGGGGTGAAGCTGATCGCGAAGTACGAACCGCTGGTGAGCGACGAACAGGATCGCAAGCTGTTCGACAAACTGAAGGCGGATTTCAAGGCCTACATCGACGCCTATCACGCCACCGCCGAGGCCTCGATCGGCGGCAAGGCCGACGAAGCCACCACGATCATGTTCAGCAAGGTGATGCCGGCGGCGGCCGAACTTGAAGCGACGCTGGCCAAGATCACCAAGTACAACGCCGATGGCTTCCGTGAATCGGAGGCCCGCGTGAACAGCACCCAGCACACCGCACAGGTCGTCAGCATCGGTGTGAACCTCGCAGCGATCGTGGTGCTGCTGGTGTTTGGCGTGTTCGTGATCCGTGCGGTGAAGGTGCCGCTGGCGTCGATGGAGAGCACGGTTGAGGCGATCGAGCGTGAGCTCGATTTCACGCGCCGCGTGCCGGTGCGCAGCCGCGACGAGATCGGCCTGACGGTGCAGGCCTTCAACCGCTTGCTCGACAAGCTGCAGGCGAGCTTCCGCGAGATCCTGTCGGCGTCGGAAGGCGTGACGCGGCAGGCGAGTGATGTGGCGCATGCTGCGCAGGAAATGCTGGACGGCGCGCGGGTGGCGAGTGACGCATCGAGCGCGATGGCGGCGACGGTCGAGCAGGTGACGGTGAGCATCAACCATGTGGCTGATCGTGCGAATGATGCGGCGGTCGAGTCGCGCCAGTCGGGGGAACGCGCGCAGCAAGGCGAAGGCGTCATCAACGGCACGGTGGGCGAGATCAACGGTATCGCCGATCGGGTGCACGAAGCGGCGCAGAAGATCGAGGTGCTGGCGTCTGAGGCGCTCAGCATCAACGCGGTCGTCACCGTGATCAAGGAAGTGGCGGACCAGACCAACCTGCTCGCGCTGAATGCCGCGATTGAAGCCGCACGCGCCGGCGAACAGGGGCGCGGTTTCGCCGTGGTGGCCGACGAAGTGCGCAAGCTGGCCGAACGGACTGCGCACTCGACGCAGGAGATCAGCACCCTGATCGGCCGCATCCAGACCAGCGCAGAGGGTGCGGTGACGCAGATGCGCGGGGTTGTCGACCGCGTTGAAATCGGCGTGACGCAGGCCACCGAGGCGGGCTCGGCGATTCAGGAGATCCGCAGCAGTTCCGAGCAGGTGGTGAACATGGTGGGTGACATTTCCCATGCGATCCGCGAGCAGAGCGCCGCGTCGACCAACATTGCACAGCAGGTGGAGCGCATCGCCCAGGTCTCGGAAGAGACCAACGCCTCGGCTGCGCAAACCTCGGAAGCCGCGCATGCGCTGAAGTCGCTTGCGCACCAGATGCAGGAGGCGGTGTCGAAGTACCGCATCTGAACCGGTGTCGTCCGTGGGGGCCTGTGCCGGCCCCCGAAAAAGGGAAGGCCCGCGATCTGCGGGCCTTCTTCTGCGGGCCTTCTTCTTTGCGCGACCCCGTTGTTTACGGGAACACGGCCTTCAGCGAACCGTCCAGCTGGTTCTTCTCCAGATAGATCAGTACGGATGGATCATCGGCCGCCATCTTCTTGGCGTCCGCGAGCGAGCCGACTTCCTTCGGCGCGCCACCGAGGCCGGTGAATTGCAGCTTGGCGTAGTGGGCCTTGAGCTGGTCGGGCGTCTTGCCGATTACGCCGTTGGCGAATTCATCCCTCGGCGAGCCGGTGTAGTCGATCGGCTTGGCGGGGTTGCCGCCGACGCTTTTGGCCTTGCCCATGAACACGTCGGCGACCTGCGCCTTGCTGAGGCCCGCGAGCGGCGATTTCGCGCCGGCCGCAACAACTACTTCGGCGTTGGCGATCCACGGCAGACCGGCCAGCAAGGCGGCGATGCAGAGCTTTCGCATGCTTGTCATGTGCGGTCTCCTAGAACACGAAATCGAGCGTGGCGGTGTAGAGATTGACCTTGCCGTCATACGCAGTGGGGCCGGTCGTGGTCCGAGGCCAGGCGCCGCTCATTTGCCGCTCCGGGTACTTGTGGTCGACGAAATCGGCTTGCAGCTTCAAGGCCACGTTGCGGTAGAAGTCCCAGCGGGTACCGACCGAGAACGTCGTGCGGTCGGTGGCAAAGCTCTCGTAGAGGCCATTGACCCCCGCAGCGAGCGCACCCAGCGATGTGGGCAATACCGCCTGGTTGTTGCTGTCGGTCTTGTAGCCGGACACCGATACGAACGGTGTGAGGGTGCGCCAACGGTATGCGCCCAGCAGTTGATACCCCATTGTGTCCGGGATCGCAGCCGAGGCCTTGCGGATGCCCACTTCGCCCAGTGCATACCAGGTGCCATCGTCATACATCGTACCCAGCCCGAAGAACGTACCATCGGCGCCTTCGACAATGTCGGCGAACTTCTTCGACTCCTCGGCGCAGGCCGGACACACGGCGCTTGGCACGGCGGCCATGATGTTTGATGCAGTCGTCAGGCTGGTCGCGCCGGAGCCGACCACCTTGAGCTTCACACCGGTGGCACTGGCGCGGAAGGTCCAGTCGTTCCAGGTGTAAGTGGCGGCGGCGCCGTACACGGCGTCGGCCTTGTATTCCAGCGTCGACGTCGCGTAGCGCGTGGTGCCGCCATAGGCCTGCAACTGAATGCGGCCAGGGCCCAGTTCGGAGCCGAAGATCACCTCGGCGCCGTCGTGGCGCGAAAGCGGGTAGTTGCCCGACATCTCCGGCGAGTAGCGCACGGGAATCAGTGCATAGCCCACGTTCTGGTAGTCCGACTGCATGAATACCGGGGTGACCATGCGGCCCGCGCGCACGCGCCAGTTCTCGTTGATGGTCCACATTGCGTTGGCCCATTCGACCTCGAAGCTGAAGTCGCCGTCCTCACGCTGCTGGCCCATAACCTGCAGTACACCGCTGAAGGTGCCGCCGCGGTTGATGTCGAACTGAGCGCCGACCCGAGAGTCGATGTCCGTCGCCCACTGGTTGGCCTTCGCGTTCTTCTGGAACGGGTAGCGGAAGGCGATATTGTCGTCGTCGGTCATCGAGGCACCGATCGTGCCGAATCCCGATACCGCGAGCCAGTCGAAGCGCCCTTCTGCCGCGTGAGCTGCAGGTACGAGCGCAAGCGCCACTGCAATCGCTAGTGGTTTGTGCATGAATCTTCTCCCCCAAAAGAAGTGGCTCCGGATCTGCTTGAGCTGATCGGAGCAAAGCGTCCAGGACTTCGCGCGGGATTCCCCTTCCCGGCGATTCCACAGAGCCTTACGGCCAAAATGCGACGGTCTTTAGGGCTTCAGCGCTGAGGGTCGTCTGATGAGGCGCGCCGCAAGGTGTGGCCGCCAGCCATCTTTGCCGCGTACATCGCGCGATCGGCCGCGGCCAGCAGGTGTTCGGCGTCGAGCCCGTTGTCCGGCGCCAGGGCGAGTCCGATGCTGGCGTTGAGCGGCACGCTGACTTGATCGAGGGCGAGCGGCTGGATGAGGGCATCGAGCAGCCGCGCGCCGAGGGCGTCGAGCTCAGCGCGATCGTTCAGGTCGCAAAAGACACACACGAACTCGTCGCCGCCTAAGCGCGCCACCGTGTCGCCGGCCCGCGCACAGGCCGTCAGCCGCTGGCCGACTGCGAGCAGCACGCTGTCGCCCACCGCGTGGCCAAATGCGTCGTTGATCGGTTTGAAGCCGTCGAGGTCCACCATCGCGACACCGACCTTGTGGCGTGCGCGCTGCGTTTGCGCCAGTGCGATCTGCAGACGATCGTCCAGCATGCGGCGGTTCGGCAGCCCGGTCAGCGGGTCGTGCAGCGCAAGCTGGCGCAACTGCGCCTCCGCATCGACCCGCTCGCTCATGTCGAGCAGCGTGGCGAGCGGGATACGGCCTTGCTCGGTCTCGACCTCGCCGAAGCTCAGCGTAACGTGAAACGGCGTGCCGTCCGGGCGCTCGCCGCGCCATACCCCCGCCTGTTCGTGCAGTGCGTGCTCGACACGGCGGCCGATCAGGTCCTGCTCGGTTTCGCCGAGGATGCGCAGTGCCGCTGGGTTTGCTGCGGTCACCTGACCGTGTTGGTCGAGCAGGCATACGCCGGCCGCGACCTGATCGATCATGCCCTGCAGCTGTTGGCCACGCAGGCTGGCGGCCCGGTAGCGCGCAAACAGCAGCACGATCACCAGCGCGAAATTGCACAGCGCAAGGATGAAGGCGCCCGTCTGGATACCGCGCAGGATGCGCGTGCGTTGCAGCGACACCGTTTCGATCCGTGTGGTCAGCCGGTTCATCAGATCCAGCAGCTCGCCCTCGTGAACCGTCAGCGCCTGTGCGATCTGTTCGCGTGCCGGCGCCGCGCCCTCCAGACCGAGGTTGCGAATTGTCTGCATGATCGGGCGCCACAGGGTGCGCGCCTGTGCCAGCAGTTCGACCGCGACCGGGTCAGCGATCGCCTGCATGCGGATGCGGCGGCCGTCGCCGGCAGTGAGCTCGCCTCCGTCGGCGAAGGTTTGCAGCGTCTCGTCGAACAGCGCCGCAGCATCAAGCAGTTCGACTTCGCTGGCGGCAATGCGCGAACCATCGGGCGCCGCGATGTTCTTCAGCGCCGCCTTGGTCATGCGCTGCGACAGCATGCGCTGGCGCCCGGCAAGGTTGATCTCGACCGAGGTTTCGTCGAGCTCGTGCGCGATCCACAGGTTGATCGCCAGCACACTGATGTCCAGCACCACGAAAAGCGCCACGGCGGCGGCGATCGCGCTCATCGGACTTCGGCGCAGGGCGAGCAGCAGCATCGACGGCCTCGCGGGGCTGGGGTGGCTTCATGCTACCGCGATCGCGCGAGGCGCGGCACGCCCGGCAGGCGGCGCTGTGGCTATTCCGCCCTCAAGGCATCGAGCGGATCGAGCCGCGCCGCGTGGATCGCTGGTGCCACGCCGGCCGCCAGCCCGACGCTCACCGCCACGCCTTCGGCGAGCAGCGCGTACAACCACGGAATGCTCACCGGCAGCGCCGGCACCGCCAGTTTCAGCAGCCCGGCAATGCCGCCTCCGAGCAGCAGGCCGGCGACGCCGCCGATCGCGGCGAGCAAGGCCGCTTCGGCGAGGAACAGCCACAGGATGCGCCGCCGCGTTGCGCCGATGGCGCGCAGCAGGCCGATCTCGGCGGTGCGTTCCGATACCGCGATGGTCAGGATCGTCAGGATGCCGACGCCACCCACCAGCAGCGAGATGCCGCCGATCGCCGCCACGGCGAAGGTCAGCGTGTCGAGGATGGTGCCGAACACATCCAGCATCTGCTGCTGCGTGATGATCGTGAAATCCTCGCCGCCGTGCCGGGTTGTCAGCACCTGTTTGATGCTCGCCACCACATCGTCCACCGGCGCGGTCGGCTCATACACGACATGAATCTCCATCAGCCCCTCGCGGTTGAACATGTCGAGCGCGCGGCCGACCGGGATGTAGGCGGTGTCGTCGAGGTCGAAGCCCAGCATCTGCCCCTTCGGTGCCATCACGCCGACCACGATGTAGCGCTCGCTGCCGATGCGCACATGCGCGCCGAGCGGTTGCACGCCGGCAAATAGTTCGTGCGCCACCTTGCTGCCCAGCACCGCGAAGGCGCGCGCGTTGCGCGGGTCGTCGTTCGGCAGGAACTGGCCGCTCGCCACCTTCATCTGCAGCGCATCCGGGAACTGGTGTCCGACGCCGTACAGCGCAACGCGCCGCGTGCGGGTGCCGTAACGCACCTCCGCGTTGCCCTGCACGAGCGGGTCGGTGACGCGCACCCACGCTGCACGCCGCAGCGCGATGGCATCGTCGATCGACAGCGGCCGCGTGGTGTTGATGCCACCGAGCGGTGCGCCGTGTGTCTGGCTCTTGCCCGGCTGCACGGTCAGCAGGTTGGTGCCGAACTGCGTGAACTCGGCGATCACGAAGTGGTGCAGGCCTTCGCCGATCGCGGTGAGCAGGATCACCGCAGCGATGCCCACCGCCACGCCGAGTGCCGACAGCGCGGTACGCATGCGGTGTGCCGTCAGCGAGGTGAGCGTGAAGCGGGTGAGGTCGGCGGTGCGCATCGTTAGCCCCAGTTCATCGCCGTGAGAGGGCCTGCACCGGGTCTAGCTTCGCAGCCCGGCGTGCCGGCATGACGGTGAATACGACCGCGGTGACAATGGCGGTGAGCGGGGCGGCCACCAGCGCCCACCAGGGCGCGGCGAACGGGATGTTCGGGAAGGCCGCCACCAGCACCTGCTGGCCCAGCAAGCCCACCGCCACGCCCGCTGCGGCGCCGCCCAGTGCCAGCAGCACCGCTTCGCTGAAGAAGATGCGGCGGATCTCCGCTGCCGTGGCACCGAGCGCCTTCAGCAACCCGATCTCGCTGCGCCGTTGTGCGACCGAAATCAGCATCACGTTCATCACCAGAATGCCAGCCACGGCAAGGCTGATTGCCGCAAGCCCGCCGATCGCCAGCGTCAGCGTGCCGAGGATGCGGTCGAAGGTGGCCAGCACCGCGTCCTGCGTAATCACCGTCACGTCGCGCTCGCCCTCGTGCCGCTGCTGCATGATCGCTTCAGCGTCCGCTTTCGCCTGTGGTACCTGATCGCGCTGTTTGGCCTCAACCAGCACGCGGAACAGGCCCTCGGTATTGAACAGCGCCTGCGCCGCGGCGATTGGCACGATTACGAGTTCGTCCGTGTCGAGCCCCAGCGAGGTGCCCTGTTTGGCGAGTACGCCGATCACGCGGAACCGCCGGTCGCCGATGCGCAACCAGCGGCCCAGCGGTGGCTGCGTGCCGAAGAGTTCGGCTGCTATGGTTCCACCAATCACGCACACCTGTGCGGCATGGTGCGGATCGCCACCGGGCAGGAACACGCCCTGCGACAGCGTCATGTTGCGTACTGCGAGGAAGTCCGAGGTCGAACCCAACACCGGCCCTTCGCGCACCCGCGCGTCGGCGCCCTCGGCCGCGCGCACCGCACCCAGCCCCACGATCAGCGGTGCCAGCCGTCGCACCGCAAGGCTGCGCGACAAGGCGAGCGCATCGTCCAGCGTGATATCGCGCGTCGTCTCGCCGCTGGCAATCGCGGGCCCGGCGCCGGCGGTTTCGGATCGCCCCGGCAACACGATCACCAGATTCGTCCCCAGCGCGCCGAACTGCTCCGCAACGTAGCGCCGCGCGCCTTCGCCCAGTGCGCTAACCAGCACCACCGCCGCCACGCCGATGCCCATCGCCAGCAGCACCAATGCGGTCCGCACCACGCCACAGCGCACCACGCGCGCCGCATACTGGAGCAGGTCGGCGTTGCGCATGGCCGTCAGCGCTTGTCGCGCAAGGGCAACACCACCATGTCGGGTGGCTGAGGGAGGGGGCGGCGTGGCAAGGCGTTCATCTCAAGCGGCTTCCGGAACGATCTCGCCGTCCACCATGTGCAACTGGCGCTGCGCGCGGCCGCCCAGTTCCGGGTCGTGGGTCACGATGATCAACGTGGCGCCCGCGGCCTGCAGGCCTTCGAGCAGAGCGATGACATCCTGCCCGGTGTGTCGGTCCAGATTACCGGTCGGCTCGTCGGCGAGGATCAACGAGGGCCGCATCGCCATCGCGCGGGCAATCGCCACCCGTTGGCACTGCCCGCCGGAGAGCTGGTTCGGCCGATGATCCGCACGCTGCGTCAGGCCGTAGTCGCGCAGAAGCAGCTCGACACGCTCGGCGCGCTCCGCCGGGGCTATGCCCGCCAGCACCATCGGCAACTCGATGTTCTCGCGCGCCGACAAGCGCGGAACGAGGTGGAAGGACTGGAACACGAAGCCGATCTTCTCGCGCCGTGCCCGCGCCAGCGCATCGTCGTCCAGCCCGGTCACATCGCGCCCGTCCAGCAGGTAGTGCCCACTGTCGGGTCGGTCGAGCAGACCCAGCACGTTCAGCAGCGTCGACTTGCCCGAGCCGGACGGGCCCATGATCGCGATGTACTCGCCCTGCGCGATCGACAGATCCAGCCCGCGCAACGCGCTCACCGTTTCGTCACCGACCGTGAAGTGGCGGGTGATCGCGGCGAGCTGGATCAGCGGTGTCGGTGGCGACTGCATGGTGTGGGCTCTCGTGCCTAGAGGTCGTCGACCGGCGTGAAGCCGTGGCGCCAGTTCAGTTCGCTGTCCTGCATGAACTGCATCGGCCACGGCTGCGCCGGCTGCGGCCAGTCGCGAAATGTCTTGATTGCGGCGTAGAACGCATCGACCGCGGGCTTGCCGGGCGAAGTGAACATCGCATCGAAGTGTTCGATCAGTCCATCCGGCTGGTCTGCGCAACTTTCGAGTTCGCGACGGAGCCACTTGTGGAACGGGAACAGGCGCTGTCGTTCATTGAGGATCAGGCGCGCGCCGAACAGCGCGAGCTTGCTGCTGGCGAGTGCGCAGAGGTAAGGGTTCTGCTGTGCCAGTGCTTCGTGCGCGTACCAGTGCCAGGCCTCGAACTGGGCCAGAAAGCGGTCGCGGCGCGCGCTGGCATGCTCGACCGGGAAGCGCGCGGCCGCCGCCAGCAGTGCAGGAAGACCCTCGACGCGGCTGTGGAGGATCTGCGCGTCCTTGAAGGCGTAGCGAGCGGCGTCGCTGCCCCGCGCCGCGACATCTTGGATGAAGGCTATGTCGACGAACTTGCCGTCGACATAGCCGCCGTCGTAGGTGCTCAGCGTCGGCTCGTACAGCGTGAGTTCGTTGCGCGCCACGCGGTCGGCGTAGCGTGCCGAGTCGACGACCAGCATGACGTCGACGTCCGACTGCGGGCGCGCGAAACCTTGCGCGATCGAGCCGACCAGCAGAATGGCCTCGACATCCGCTTGAGCGGCGAAGCGGGCGATCACCCTGTCGATCGTCGCCGCGTGGTGGGGCAGATATTCCATGGCAGGTATTCAGGAATGTTGACGCTGCGGATTATCGATTTGCCGGGCGGTGCGGCTGCGTGTGTGGCGCAATTGAGCAAGCGGAGCATGGCGTTGTGCGGTTGTTTGTGTTGGCTGGCCAAAATTCGTGGTGGCCTTGGTCACGATGCGCACGCCTTGGCTGATCGACAGTTTCGTAGGTTGGGCTGAGTTTTACGAAGCCCAACGCTTGGTGTGGGGGTTCGCGATTGCGGCTTGCAGTTGGTGTTGTTGATTTGCAGTCGTGCGTTGGCCGGGGTCCCGCCCCCGGCGGGCGTGTTACTTCTTTTGCTTCGCCAAAAGAAGTAACCAAGAAAAGGCGACCCGGCGTTCGCGGTCAGACACTGCGTGTCTGACTCCCCTGCGTTGCTCGCACGACTGGGGGCCTGCGGAACTCGCCCTCGCTGCGCTCGGTGCTCAAACCGGCCCACGGCGGGCTTTGCACAGCCCGCCGGCTTCAGCGGCGCGAAGCGGTGCTTCGCGAAACCCCGCCTACGCCCTCGGCCTTCTTCCCGGTCGCGCTCCGCTACTCGGCGCTCTCGACGGGACCCGAAAGTCAAAACCACCCGTTGAGCAACAGTCGTCGGTTGTTCGTAGCTTGGATGGAGCGCAGCGGAACCCGACGCGGGCGTATCCGGATGCGTAACTCCATCTCCCGGATTCTGGCCTACGGCCAGCATCCGGGCTACGAGAATCAGACAACGGAGAAACGTCGACGCTTTTCCCTCCCCCTCTGAAACGCCGAGCAGCGCAGAAGCATCGGGTTCCGACGCACGCAGTGCGGCGGTGGCGAGCACTGTTCGAGCACCGAGCGCAGCGAGGGCGAGTTGCGCAGACACCCGATGGTTCGAGCAGCGCAGGGGACCGTGCGCGAAGCGCGCGGCGTTGAAGCGGGGGGCACTTCTTTGCCTACTTTCTTGTTGCCACAAGAAAGTAGGGCGCCAGCCGGGGCGCGACCCGGCTTGATAGGGAAGGCCGACACACGGCGCCGACGCAGATCGCGAGCCATAAGCCGAGTGTTGGGCTTCGCATAGCTCAGCCCAACCTACGCGGGGTGGCGTCGCCGGCCAGCGCGACTTCATTTCTTCAACACCTCAACTGCCGCCTTCGCCCCCGCCTTCACGCCGGCGCGATCGAGCGAGGTTACGACGCGATCGCCCTTGGCGAGTCCGCTCGCAACTTCGGTGAATTCCCAGTTCGACAGGCCGGGCGTGAACGTCACTTCCTTCAGCACGCCATCGCCGCCGAGCACCAGCACCCGGTTGCCGGGCATCACCGCTGCGGTCGGAACACGCAGCACGCCGTCGTGCGCGGTGACGATGATGTCGACGTCGGCGCTGTAGCCGATCAGCAGTGCTTGCGCATCGGCGGTGTCGGTGAAGTGCACTTCCACTTCGGCAGTGCGGGCCTGTTTTTCGAGTGCGAGCACGTAGGGCGCGATGCGCTTTACGGTGCCGTTGAAGTGGCGGTCGCGGAAGGCGTCGAGCGTGATGCGTGCGCTCATGCCGAGCTTGAGGCGTGCGGCGTCCACTTCGTCAATCGGTGCGCTGACGTAGAGGCAGCTGTCGTCGATCAGATCCACTGCTGGCAGCGTCGGGATGCCGGGCGGCGAGGGGGTCAGGTATTCGCCAACCTCGCCGTTGAGTTCGGCGACGATGCCGTCGAAGGGGGCACGCAGCACGGTGCGCTCAGTATCGGCTCGCGAGGCACCGATGCGCGCTTCCGCTTCGGCGATCTGGGCGGTTGCCGCGCTGCAGGCCGCGGCGGTGGATTGCGCTTCGGACTGGCTGCGCTGAATGCCTTCCGGCGACAGGAAGCCTTGGTCGCGCAATTGCTGCGCGCGGCGCGCGTTGGCCGCGGCGGTGTCGGCAACGGTGCAGGCCTGGCGTGCGGAAGCGCGGGCACTCTGCAACTGTTCGCGGGCGACGCGTTCGCGGGCGATGAAATCGTCGTTCCACAATTCCAGCAGTAATTGCCCGGCCTTGACCCGCTGCCCCTTCTTCACCGCCAGCGTGCCGATGCGGCCACCCGCAGGCGGCGCGAGCTTGGCACGCCGGCATGCGGTGACCGAGCCAGCACGGGTGTTCGACACGGTGGCTTCGACACGACCGGGCTGCAACTCGGCGACGATGACGGCGATTGGCTTCGGGCGGCTCATCAGCGCGGCGATTGCAGCGCCCGCGATGACTACGGCGAGCGCGATTGCGGCATTGCGCCGCGTTGTGCTGCGGGGTTTGCGTGCAGCGGCTTGGGGCGAGTCCATCGGGGCCTCGTAAGCGGGTGAGCTTGACAGTGACACTACACCCCTTGCGGGTAACGGGGGTGTTGCGCAGGGTCAGTGCTGATCGGGAATGTCGCTGCGTTCCGAGCGTGGCGCGGCGGCCGGGCATGGCCGCCGCTGTCGACTCGCTGGAGCCGACGCTGCTCAGCG
>NZ_JAYRDJ010000032.1:0-45359 GCF_041909475.1 Niveibacterium sp.
GACTATGTGACCACCTGTGACGCCATGCCATGCCTCGGCGGCAACGATGAGGGTGAATGGGTCGCCTTGCCGGCACACACGGCGAAGGCGTTCAGCGGCACGCTCAGCGTCTTCGGCGTGTCCTACACCGGCGCGACGATCAATGTGTGGATCAACGGTGTGAAGAAAGGGCAGGTCGTGTTGGCGACCGGCGGCACGCTGGCGCAGAGCACGCCGCTGACGCTGGCGGTTCCCGCTGGCCTGGTGCTGGTGAGGCTCGAAGTCGTCAGCGGGGGATTGAACCTGCAATCGATTGCGATCAACTGAGAGCGATCGACTGAGGGCGATCAATCGATCGCGCCACGCAGCGAAAAACGGCCGGTTCAACCGGCCGTTTTTGTTTCCGCGGGCGCCGCGTCAGTGCTCACCGGTGCCGCTACGGGCGCCGGCTTGCAGCTGCTGGTGCCGATGTTCTCGCTGCGGTTGATTTCGCCGATCAATTGCGGCGCCAGTACCTTCAACAGTTGCGCGGGGAGCGAGCTGGTGAAGCTGTAGTTGGCGGCCTCCGGCCCTTTGACGTAGGCGGTGACGGTGCCGAAATGGCGCTCACCGATGTAGAACACCAGCGTGCCGGAGCGGCTTACGACGCGCTCCGAGATCAGCACGCCACCCTTGCCATACACCTCGAAACGGTGGTCGCCGGTGCCGGTCTTGCCACCCACCGTGATCGGCGTGCCGTCTGGGCGCTTGAACACGCCGCTGAGCCGCTTCGCCGTGCCGTTCTCGACTACCAGCGCCATCGTTTCACGTGCCACGCGCGCGACTTCGCTCGGCAACACCCGCTCGCCCTTGGGCGGCACATAGGCCAGCCGGGTTTCGTAGGGCGTGCCCTTGGCGAACTGCATCTGATCGAGGCGCACGGTGGGTAGCCGTATGCCATCGTTGAGCAGCACGCCAACCAGTTCGGCCAGCGCGGCGGGGCGGTCGGCCGAGCTGCCAAGCGCGGTGGCGTAAGAGGGCACCAGCGTGTCGAACGGGTAGCCGAGCCGCTTCCACATCTTGTGGATTTCGAGGAAGGCTTCGACTTCAACGAGCTGCTTGATGCGCACATCCTGTGCGCTCTTGAAGCGCGTCTTGAACAGCCAGCGATAGACGTTCTGGCGCTCGTCGGCGCTGTCGGCGATCACCTGCGACAGCGTTGCCTTCGGATGCGTACGCAGGTAGCCGACCAGCCACAGTTCAAGCGGGTGCACCCCGGCGAGGTAGCCGCGATCGGCGAGGTCGTAGCGATCGGGCGAGTAGGCCTCGTAAAGCCGTTCGATGCTCGACGACTCGACCGATGCATTGGGCAGGTTCTGTTCAAGGAAGGCGCCGAGCTGCGAGGCATCGGCAGCCGGATCGAGTGAGCGGAAGATCGTCGTCAGCCGCTTCGGCGTCGGGTGAATGCCTTCGATCAGGCTTTCCAGCGCCTCGCTGCCGCTCTTGCCCTGGTACTTCTTGTAGAAGCGCAGGATGAATTCCTTGCCTTCGCGGTCGGCGAAGCGCGCGAGGTATTCCTGCCGTTTCGGATCCTTGTGGTCGTCGAGCAGCGTCGCGCTGGAACTGGGCATGTTGAACATCGTGTGCCGCACGATGTCGCGCATGATCCGGATGAAGGCGAGGTTGATCGAGCGCTGCAGCGATTCGCGCACCGTCACGATGCGGTCGTTGTCGCGCTTGTCGAAGTTCTCGAAGGTCAGCAGGCCGCCACCGGTGAAAAAGCTCTCGGCCGGGCTGGCCGAATACTTGCGCTCCATCGCGGCCTGCAGCATCGCTTCGAGACTGCGGTCCTTGGCGTCGGCGAGGTAGCTGACGGCCCATTGGGTCAGGTGGTCCTGCTGCGCAACCGGCGTCTTCAGCAGTGCTTCGCGTTCAAGTGGTTCCAGTCGGTCGTGCAGCCGCGCGATGATCTCCAGATAGCTCACCAGCGTGCGCAGCTTGGCGGTTGAGCCGAGGTCGAGCTTGGTGCCTTCGTTGATGTCGAAGGGCTGATCGAAGTTGTCGGTCTGAACGCGCACGAGGTTGGCGCCGTTGGCGCGCTCGAACAGCGTGAAGCTGTATATCACCTTGGACGGATCACCGCCGCCCAGCATGCGCTCGCCGACGAGCCCGACCTCTTTGGCAGCGTCCGGGTTCGAGATCGCTCGCAGCGTCTCGGTCACCTTGCGCTGCAAGCCGGTGTCGAGCGAACTGGTGGCGCTCATGTCCATGTGATCGAGGTCGTAAAGCCGCGGCACGCCGAGCAGGCCGGAAAGTTGCGTGCGTGTCACCACGGCCGCCTTGCGCCCGCCCAGCGAATGGGTTGCGACGCTTTGCGCGCTGCGTTGCAGGCGCAATGGCTGCGCCAGTGCCGCGTCGCGCAGTGCGGCGGGGATGATGCCCTCGCTCGTCAGCAGCCGCAGGTGCGCGTTGGTCAGCGATTCGAGCGCCTTCTGGTCAGCGAGGAAACCGCTCGGGCGGCGTTGCGAAATCATCAGCGACAAGGCCTGCTTGTAGGCCAGCCCGCGTTGCGCAGGATTCGCGCTCGGGTCGCGCAGCAGCGTGTTGACTTCGCCGAAATCGCGCCCGTACCACGCAGCTAGGCCGTCACCGATGCCGATCACCTCGCCGTAGCCCGGCTTCGCAGCCAGCGGCACGGTGTTGAGGTAGTCGAGCGCGAGCTGGCGCCGCACTGCCGTGGTGTCCTCGCCCTGCAGGTAGGCGCGCAGCGACGCCGACGCCATCTGCTGCAGCTTCTCGCGCGGAGAGCTCGTGCGCCCTTCGGGCGAATGGCGGTACTTCTCGATCTGTGTCGCAAGGGTGCTGCCGCCGTGTGCATCGTGATCCGCGTCGATCTTGCGGATCAGCTGGTCGGCGGCGGCTTTCAGGAAGCGATCCCACTCGATCGCGGGGTTCTTCGTAACGTGCTCGGGGCTCAGCAGCTCGCGGTTCTCGATGTACAGCAGACTGCGCACCAGCAGATCCGGCACCGACTCGAAACGGTCATAGACACGTTCCGGGAAGCGAGAGGTGAAGAGCGCCTGATCGTTGCAATCTGCGATCGAGAGGCCGCCCTGCGACTTCTCGCGGTAGGGCGCGAACAGGCCGGCATCCACTGCGCGCGCCATGTCGGCCGAAATCCGCGCCTGCTCGGTGACCACGTAGCCGCGCGCGGTCAGGCGCGGCACCAGCTGTGGCAGTGCGCTGTAGCCGAGGCGTTGGTCGAAGGGCCCGTTGGCAGGGAAGCGGATCGCGTCGCTCTTGCCTGGTGCCACCTTGAACGACATGCGCTGCCCCCACTCGGTGAGGTAGCGAGACTGGAAATACGAGGTGCTCGCCTCATACCAGGCGAGGCCGCCGACGGCGGCAGCACCCAAAACCACAACGCCTGCGATCCCTTTGAGGATGAGGCCCCTGCGTTTGCGCCGGGGCGAACCAGGGCCTTGCGCCGCGTTCGTCATACTGTTCCAACCGTGATTCAGGGTTCAATGCAATCCGGATTTTTCAGCATTATCGCGAAACCGCTGGCCTCGCGAGCGTGGCGTGGCGAACACGCGACGCTAGCGCAAATATGTCGCAGCGCGCGTGGACCTGCCCCATGATTCATGGCAGGGCGGCTGTGCTCGCTTCGCACCGGCTGGCGCGGCACAATGTGCGCTCCCCCTGATGATGGCTGCTGCGATGTTCCTCTCCGATCTCTCATCCTGGCGCAAGCGCGCCGCCGTGCTACCTCCAGCCATTGTTCGCGCGCTTGAGGCCCTGGAGAGGCGGGATCTCGACGCGTTGGAGCCTGGCCGCTATCCGCTCGACGAGGAGGGGATGTTCCTGCTGATCCAGCAGATCACGACACAAGCCGAGGCCGGCACCCGGCCCGAAGCGCACCGGGATCATGCGGATATTCAGCTGGTGTTGAGTGGCCGGGAACGTTTCGGCATTGCGCCGCCCGACCCGGCGCTCGTGCCGGTGCAGGAGATGTTCGAGGCGCGCGACATCGGCTTCTACCCGACACCGCGCCACGAGTGGTTCGTCGATCTCGCACCGGGGCAGTTCGCGATCTTCTACCCCGGCGATCTGCACCGCCCGTGCGTCGCAGCAGGCAGTCCGGCGCCGGTGCGCAAGGCGGTGGTCAAGTTGCACCGTCGCCTGTTGGGGCTCTAGCCAACAAAAAACGGCGGGATTTCTCCCGCCGTTTTCGCGTCGACCTGCTTTGCTTCAGGCGCGGCGACGTCTTGCTGCGCCCAGCGCGGCGAGGCCGACGCCAACCAGGGCCAGCGACGCGGGTTCCGGCACATCATGCGGATCTACCGGACGCAGCAGCGGGTCGAACCAGATGTGGTGGTTCTGGACGACAGACTTGAGGCCTGCCTGGGTCGAACCCTCCAGCACAACAGCGTTGCCGAGGCCGTCGCCAAAGCCGATTGCCGCGACCGTGCTCGTGTCGGTGCGCTCCCAACCCATGCCCTTGTAGAAGAAGCCGATCGTGCCCTCACCAACTGGCAGGTCGTAGTCGCTGCCGCGCAGAACGAGCTGGAAGCTGTTCAGCTGGTCGGTGTGCGACGAGTAGTAGCCGACGTTGTCCCACGTAACGATGAACTCGTTGGCGATGTCTTGACGGTAGTGCACTACGCCGCTGGCTGCGCCGCGCGTATCGACGTCACCAAAGAACGGCGAGATCACAGGGGCGTTTGCCCCGGTGGGGCCTTCCGGCACATAGGCCGAGATGCCGTGACCGAAGCTCACGTTCCCGTTGTTGTTGATGTACAGCGAATCGTAGGTCTGACCAAAGAAGGTGATCGAGAAACCAAGGCTGATCGGGCCACGGAAGCCGTCGTCATTGCGGCCCGTAACGTTTCCGGCGTTTGCGGCGTTGCCGCCACCTGTCGTTACCGAGATGTTGCCGATGCCACCGCCGATGGTGTCGGTGTAATAGTTGGTCGAAGCAATCAGCGATGACTGCGGAACGGTGATGATGGCCGCGGAGGCAGCCTGGCTAAGGCCGAACAGGCAGGCGCCAGCGGCAATTGCTGCGGAGAAGGATCGGATGGTCATGGTCGAAAATGCCAGGTGGATGATGGTCGTGCTGTGTTGCACGTTGTCACCGCAGCAAAAATCGGGCCATCAGCAAATGACGTTTGCAAATCAGTGACTTGCCTGAATCGCCTCCAGCAGATTCTGATTGCCTGTAAGCAGCGCCGACACTGATCACCGCAATGGTCGATCTACATGCGTCCGTACGATGGCGGCTACGGCCACTGCGCCCGAAGCGACAGCCGCGCGGTCGTGAGGCCGCTCATGGCTGGTAGCCCGAGCGACCGGGCTTCGCAGCATTCACTTCGTTTGCTGTTTCTTCATCGCTTCCATCATCTGTTTCATCTGCTCGGGTGTCATCTTGCCGCCTTGCGGCATGCCCGCCTGCATCTTCTGCATTTCGAGGGTGTTGAAACGGTGGCCGTTGACTTCGATGTCACCGCCTTTCCAGCCGGCCGGGCAGGCGCCGAGCCAGCGCACGCTGACCTTATGCCGTGCGTCGGCAGTGCCGTTCATCGGCGGCTCGAAGTGGGTCTGCGAGTCGATCGTGTAGGCGTTGCTGAAGTCGCCGCTCATCACCGCATGCGTGGTGGCCGTTGTACCACCGTGTTTGCATACTGAATCGGCTTCCCAGCCGGTGGCGGTTTTCTTGAATGACTGCTTCGCGCATTCCTGGCGCCCCGGGCCCCCTTCGCCGCGCATCGCGTGCTTTTGCAGTTCCGCGTCGGTCTTTGCGTCGATGCATTGCTTCATCGGTGGCATGTCGCGATTACGGGCATCGCTTTCAGCCTTGATTTCCCACAGCCCCTCCTTGCGTTGCGGCATGTCGGCGGCAATGGCGGGGAGGGCCGATGTGGCACACAGCGCAAGCAGGCAGATCGATCGAGCAGACATGATGACTCCCATGAGTGAATCGCTGCTCTCAGCATAGGCCCGCCCGCCGCGGTGTGCTGGCGTGTTTCGCCCTTGTCAGTCGCCGTTGCCAGCTGCCGCGCGACGCAGGCCGCGCTCGCGTTCGCGCTGGCGCAGTACGTCGATCATCACGTTGAAGGTGCGGCCGAGCGAGCCGATTTCGTCGCATGAGCTAACGCGCACATGGGCGCCGTCATAGTCACCGCGTTTCAGCGCGTCGGTTGCTTCGATCAGGCGATGCAGCGGGCGCACGATGCTGCGCGCGAAGAGCAGCGCCAGCAGCACGAACACGACGCCGACGAGCGCCAGGCTGTAGAGCACCTGGTCGAACATGCGCCGCAACGGGGCCTCGAAACTGTCATGCGTTTCGGTTACCCCGACAACCCAATTGTGCCCCGCCACCGGCGCGTAGCCCGCGACCTCCGCCGTCTTCGAGATGCTGGATGCGTAGTCGATGTTGCCCTCACGCTGGGCGCCGACCATCGCGCGAGCGAGCGCGGGCATGCCGAGGCTGTCGACGTGCTGGCGGCGGAAACGCTGGTCGGCGGCGATGGCCTTCTGGGTGGTCGGCGATAGCGCATCGAGGCTACGGAAGATCAGGCCCGGATCACGGTGATGGATCAGCACGCCGTCGCCGTCGATCAGGAAGGCGTTACGGCTGGCACTGTGCGCGGTGTCCACGATCGCACCGATCGTCTCGGCGCGGATGCGCAGCACGATCACGCCGATTACGCGGCCGCCGCCATCGCGTACCGGATGTGCAAGGTAGGCGCCGGAGCGCCCGGCGACCGCGCCGACGATCAGGCTCGTCACGTTCGGCCGCCCCGACATCGCCGTCTTGAAATACTCGCGGAAGGCATAGTTGCCGCCGACGACTTCGGGCGCGGTGGAAATCAGCGCGGTGCCGCGCGCATCCATCAGCGTTAGCAGATGCACGTCGGGGTTGGTGGCGACGAGTGCGGCGAGCCGGGTGCGGATACGCTCCAGTGCGGCGGGACCGGGGTTCTGCAGGGTCGCGATGACGTCGTCGTCATTGGCGATGAAGGCGGTCACGCGGCGGCTGTCTTCGATCAGTTGCGACAAGCGGCCGGCGGTGCTCAGCGCGAGGTGTTCGAGGCTGCGGCGCTCGGCCTGGGCGAGGGCATCCATGCTGCCGGTGTAGTTGTGGTAGCCGGTGATGCTCATTGGCACCAGCGCGGCAAACACCAGCGCGAGGCTCATCTTCAGCGCCAGCGGCCAAGCACCTGGATGCCACAGGCGACGACCGATGCGCTCGCGTTTGCGGTCTTGCGGGCGCGTGGCATCGCCGCCAGCGGCGAGTGCTTCTTGCAGGCCGAGGCTCGCTGCGTGGGCGGCGAACAGCGCGCGGCGGAATTCCTCGACACTCTGCGGGCGGTCTTCGGGTCGCGGCTGCAGTGCCCAGTCGATCGCGCGCAGGAAGGCCGCGCTGTAGCGGCCTGTGCCTGCGGCCTCGGCGCTCACGTCAGCCTGCGGCGCGGCCTGGCGATCCGGCGCCTCGCGCGGACGCTGGCCACTCACCATCCAGTACAGCGTTGCGGCGAGGGCGTAGAGGTCGGTCCACGGCCCCTGGTGATCGCCGAGGTATTGCTCGATCGGCGCATAGCCCGGCGTCAGGATCGCCGGGGCATCGGCGGCACCACCATTGGCGGGGCGCGCAGCGCCGAAGTCCAGCAGCACGAGGCTGCCATCTTCGTCGCGCACGCTGATGTTGTCCGGCTTGATGTCACGGTGCAGCACGCCGGTTCGGTGCACCAGCGCGAGGCCATCGAGCAGCGGTGCGAGCAGCAGCAGCAGATCGGGTTCCGACACCGGCGGCGCACCGGCCTCGCCGCCGTGGCCGCCTTTGCGCGCACCGAGCAGGCGGCTCAGCGCGGGTGCCGCGCGGCCGCGGCCCTGCCACCAATCGGTGAGGGATTTGCCGCGCTCGTAGTCGAGCACCATGTAGGCGGTGCGGTTGGCTTCGAAGAAGCGCGCTACGCGCACGATGTTCGGGTGGCGAAAGGTTGCCAGCGTGCGGGCTTCGACGAGGAATTGGTCGAGGCCGTCGAGCAGCGTGCGCACATTGTCGATGCGGCGCGGCCGCACCGTGCTGTCGCGCGCGCGCTGCGCGAACTGGGCTGGCAGGTATTCCTTGATCGCCACCGATGCATGCAGATTTACATCGGTCGCGAGGTAGGTAATGCCGAAGCCACCTTGGCCGAGCACTGCGTCGATGCGGTACTCGTGCAGCCGGTAACCCGCCGGCAACGCGATCGGCACAGGCCCTGCCACCGCCTGCATTGCCGCGGCGGCTGCATTGGCTGGCAGCACGACGGTCGAGTCGTCCGACGCGGCGTTCAGCCTCGCGGCCGCACGGTTGCGTTCGGCGGCGAGGGCTGCGGGCGTGAGCAGCACGGTTTTCTGGTCGTCCATCGCGCGTTGCGGCTTCCGGTGGTTGGCGGCACGGGTGCTACGATAGTTCAAACCTGCGCCGGGAGTGCGTTCGATGCACGCGAAGCGGTCGCCCACCGAAATCGCCGAGTCTGCCGCTGCACCGCTGGCCCGCCTGTTTGCGGTTGCGGTGCTGGTGGTGCTGGTGGTGCTGTTTGGCGTGGGCATGAGCGCCTTCCTCAACTACTTCAAGTTCCAGTCCGCATTGGAGTCGGCCGCACGCTCGCGCATGGCCGTGCCAGCGTCGGCGGTGCGGGAGGGGGTCCAGGCCTCGCTCGCCCTCGGCCTGCCGCTGGCCAGCGCCGCGGCAGTGCCCGATCTGCTGGCGCGCGAACGGCAGGCCGACGCTGCAATCCAGGCAATCTCCATCTTCGATACCGCGGGTCGCGTGCGTTTCAGCACTGATGCGAGGGCGGTCGGTACGACCGTGCCGTCGACCTGGCTGGCTGCGGCCGGCGACGCGCGCGAGGTCTGGCACCTCGCGGCAACGGGCTTTGCGGTGCAAGGCCTCAGCTTGCGCAACAGTTTCGATGTGCCGCAGGGCAGCGTTGCCGTCAGCTATACGATTGCCGATCAGCAACAAGCGCTGCTGCGCATGCGCACTGCGCTGCTGTGGATCGCGCTCGTCGGCGGTGCGGGGTCCGCCTTGCTCGCGATGCTGGCGGTGTGGGGTGTGCTGCGCACGTCGAGCGCAAGGCATGGCGCACTGGCGCGCGACGACGGCACGCAAGGACACGCCGCGCCGCTGCAGGCCCGTCTGGCGGGCGCGATCCTGCTCGTGGCGGTCGTGGGGCTGGGTGGCGTTTCGTGGGCGACCCAGCGAGCGTTCGACGCCAACCTGCAGCCGGAACTCGCGCGCAAGGCGGCGGTAGTTGCACGCTCGGTTGGCGAGCTGGTCGGTACCGCAATCCGCTACGGCGTTGAGATGCCGGAGCTCGTTGGCGTGGAAGCCCATCTGGCCGATGTGCGGCGGCAGCACCCCGAGCTGGCAAGGCTTGCGATTCTCGATGCGCACGGTGTGCCGCGCTTTGCCGTAGGTGAGCGCACGCCGGAGGCGGGGGTACGTGTGCCGATCGGCGATGCAGCGCACCCGCTCGGCAGCGTCGAAGTGGGTGTCAGTGCAGCCTATCTGCGCAGCATCCTGTTCGAAGTCCTGCTCGATCTGGCGGTGGTTTTCGTCGTTGCGGTGTTCCTCACGCGCGAACTGTTGCAGTTCATCACGGCGACCGATCCGCGCCTCGGCGCCGCCCCCGCCGGCGGCGCCGTGCTTGCGCGCATGCGGGTGCCGCTATTCCTTTTCATGCTCGCCGAGGAATTGACGCGCGCCTTCGTGCCGGGCTTTGCGCGGGCTTTGCTGGGTGTCGGCGCCAACACGTCGACCGAGGTGGCGGTGGGCGTGCCGATCACAGTGTTCATGCTCGTCGTTGCGCTTGGTCAGGCGCCGCTGGCGAGCTGGGGTGAACGCGTTGGCCTGCGCCGTGCGATGCAGTGGGGGGCGCTGATCGGTGTGGTGGGCCTTGCTGGCGCCGCGCTCGCGCAGGGCTTTCATGCGTTCATTGCCTGGCGCGCGCTGTGTGGCCTGGGCTATGCCACGGTCTTCGTCGCGGCGCAGGGCTTTGTGATCGCACACACCACGCAGGCCGAGCGTACGCGTGGTTTTGCGTTGTTCGTTGGCGCCATCATGGTCGCGGCCGTGTGCGGCCCGCCGCTTGGCGGCATTCTCGCGGACCATGTCGGCGCGCGGGCAGGCTTCGCAGCGGCTGCGGCGGTGGCGCTTGCCGCGGCGCTGGCGGTGCGCTTGCTGCCGCGCGATGCGAGCGGGGCGGTCATCGCGAGCCCGCGTTTGAGCTGGCGTGACGTTGTGCGTGTGCTCGGCGAGCGGCGTTTTTTGCACATCACCGTGTTGGCCGCAGTGCCGGCCAAGCTGATCCTCGCCAGCTTCTGTTTCTACCTGGTGCCGATCTACGTCGTGTCGCTCGGCGCACCGACCGCCGCGGCCGGTCGGGCGTTGATGGTCTACGCAGCGGTGCTGGTGTTGGTCCTGCCGTGGGCCGCGCATCTGGCCGAACGTGGTGTGCCGCAAGCCCTGTTGGTTGGGGGCGGGCTGTGTGTCTCGGCGCTCGGCGGCTTCGGGCTGTTGCTGTGGAGCGGCGTGGCGCCTGTTTTCGTGGCGATGGCATTACTGGGCTTGGGCCAGGGGCTATCGATTGCGGCGCAGAGCAGCCTGCTGTCGCTGGCTTGCGCCGAAGAGATTCGTGAGCACGGCAGCGCCGCACTGTTCGGTGCGTACCGTCTGATCGAGCGCCTGGGCAATGCCAGCGGCCCGCTCCTTGCGGGGATGCTGGTGGCGAGCTTCGGTCATGCCGGCGCTTTTGCGCTGATCGCCGCGCTGGTGCTCGCTTGCGGCTTTCTGTTCCTGCTGCTGGCTGGCACCCTGCGCGGCGCGCAAGTTGTGGCGGTGCGCGCATGAAGGCGCGCTCGATGGTGGTGTTGATATGCCTTGTGGCGTGGCTGTCGCCGGCGCTGGCGGCTCGCCCTTTTCGCATTTACGCGGTGACTTACCGCGGCGTAACCGAGGTGGAACGCGGCTTCGCCGACTACTTTGCCGAACGCGGCATTCCGGTTGAGATCACCTATCGCGACATCGCGCTCGACACTGCTCGCCTACCCGCGGTGGTCGAGGAGATCCGCCGCGTGCGGCCAGACCTCGTCTACACCTGGGGTTCGGGCGTCACGCTCGGTATCGCGGGCCCGTGGGATCAGGCCGATCCGGCGCGTTACATCACCGACATCCCCGTGGTGTTCAGCCTTGTTGCTGCGCCGGTGAGCGCGCGCATCGTGCCGAGCATGCCGTCATCGCGGCGCAACGTTACTGGCGTCAGTCATGTTGCCAGCGTCGCCACGCAGATGCAGGTGATGTCGGCCTACAAGGCATTCCGCTGCGTTGGCGTGCTGTACTCATCCAACGAACCGAATGCGCTTGCGGTGCTCGACGACTTGCGGGCCGAGGGGCGACGGCGCGGCTTTACGGTGCAAGCACGCGCGTTCGCGACCGACGCGGCGGGCAAGCCCACGCCCGAGGGTGTCGCCGGCTTGATCCGCGAACTCCGGCGCGCCGGTGCCGAATGGCTGTATCTGCCGCCCGACTCTTTCCTCAGCACGCAGGCGAAAGGTCTCGTGGTGCCGGCGGCTCTGCAGGCGGGCCTGCCGGCCTTCGCGTCGACCGAACCGTTGATGGCGGCGGGGGCGCTGGCCGGGCTGGTGAGCCGCTACTACACCGTGGGCCAGTTCGCCGGCTACAAGGCCGAGCAGATCCTGGTCAACAAGCAGCCGCCGAGCCGCATTCCGGTCGAGACGCTGACGCGCTTCTCGCTGCAGATCCGGCTGCCAGTCGCGCGCCGGCTCGGTCTGCTGCCACCCCTGGCGATGTTCAACTACGCTGAAATGCTGGATGCGGACTTTTCCGCGCCAGCCAAACCCGCCGCGGAACCGACACGATGAACCGCACTGCGCCCGCCGATGACTGCCACCAGCGAAGCCTTTGTCCGGCCGATCTGCCAGCGTTGATGCAGCTATACGCAGCGGTGATGGCGGCAATGCCCGACGCCTCAATGTTCCGCTTGGCGGGTGGTGCCGATACGTTCTTCAATAAACACTTTGGCGAGCGTGGCGAGAGCCTGGGCGTTTTTCTTGGCGACACACTGGTGGCCTACGGCGCGCTGACACTGCCGCGCGAAGGCGATGTCGGTAACTACGCGAACGACCTCGGTTGGCCGCCTGGCCGCGCTGCGAGCGTGGCGCTGCTTTCGGCGGCAATGGTCTTGCCCGAACACCGTCGCCTTGGATTGCACGGCACCTTGATCGAAGCTCGCATCGCGCGCGCAGCGGCACTGGGCAAACCCGATCTGCTGGTGCGCGCTGCGCCGGCGAACCATGCGTCACGCCAGGCGGTGGTCGAGCGCGGCTTTGCGCTCATCTGGCTTGGTGTGCAGGCCGATGGCTCGCTGCGGCACATCTTCTGGCGGCCGTCGGATCGGGCGGCAACGCTTGGCGACGAGGCGGCCCTGGTTTGGGCCGAAGCGCAGGATCTGGCGGCGCAGCAGCGTTTGCTGTCGGCCGGCCTGGTTGGCGTACGCGCAAGGCTCACCGACGCCGCGATCGGTTTTGCGCCGGCGGGCGCGGTCGGCAGCTGAAGGGGCGGTTTGGTGTCGCGCATTTGCTACCATCCACGCCAGTTTCCGCATCAGGCCGTTCCCGCATGACCTACAACGAATCCTCCTTCCGCGTCCTCAAAGGGCTTGAGCCGGTTCGCTCGCGCCCCGGCATGTACACCCGCACCGATTCGCCGGCGCACATCATCCAGGAGGTGATCGACAACGCCGCGGACGAAGCGCTGGCGGGCTTCGCCAAGCGCATCCATGTCGCGATGTTCCGCGACGGCTCGGTGGCGGTGACCGACGACGGCCGCGGCATTCCGGTTGGCCTGCACCCGGTCGAGGGCGTGCCGGTGGTGGTGCTGGCCTATACGGTGCTGCACGCCGGCGGCAAGTTCGACAAGACCTCCGGCGCCTCGGCCTACGCTTTCTCGGGTGGCCTGCACGGCGTGGGCGTGGCGGTGACGACTGCGCTGTCGCTGAAGGTGGCGGTGGATGTGCGGCGTGAGGGCAAGGCCTGGCACGTCGAGTTCGCCGATGGCGGCCGCGCGATCAGCGAACTGGTCGAGACTGGCCCCTGCGGCAAGCAGACCGGCACGCGGGTGCATGTGTGGCCGGACCCGAAGTACTTCGACGCGCCGCGCGCGTCACTGGCCGAAATCGAGCGCCTGCTGCGCTCGAAGGCCGTGCTGCTGCCCGGCGTGACGGTGACGCTGGAAGTGGAGCAGGCCGACGGCAGCTTCGTGAAGACCGAATGGCGTTACGCCGACGGCCTCACCGGTTACCTGCGCGAGATGGCCGGCGGCGTCGATCCGCTGGTGCCGGTGTTCGCGACCGAGAAGTACGCCGGCCAGGACGAGGATTTCGCGCCGGGCGAAGGCGCAGCTTGGGCCTTCGCGTGGTTCGACGGCTTCGTCGGCAGTGAAAGCTATGTGAACCTGATCCCCACGGTGAATGGCGGTACGCATGAATCCGGCCTGCGTGGCGGCGTGTTCGAGGCGGTGAAGTCCTTCGTCGATCACCATGCATTGCTGCCGCGCGGCGTGAAGCTGCAGCAGGATGACGTGTGCGGCAAGATGAGCTTCCTGCTCTCCGCTCGCCTGCTCGACCCGCAGTTCCAGGGCCAGGTGAAGGAGAAGCTCAACTCGCGCGAAGCGGTGAAGCTGGTGTCCACGATGGTGATGCCGCTGTTCGAAGCCTGGCTGAACCAGAACGTGGAGCAGGGCAAGGCGATTGCCGAACTCGCGATCAAGCAGGCGCAGAGCCGCCTGAAGGACGCGCAGAAGGTCGAGAAGAAGAAGACCTCCGGCGTCGCGGTGCTGCCGGGCAAGCTCTCCGACTGCGAGAGCGAGGACATCAACGACAACGAGCTGTACCTCGTCGAGGGCGACTCAGCCGGCGGCTCCGCCAAGCTTGCGCGCAGCCGCGAGACGCAGGCGATCCTGCCGCTGCGCGGCAAGGTGCAGAACTCGTGGGAGATCGACCCCAACCGGCTGTTCGCGAACAACGAAATCCACGACATCGCGGTGGCCCTGGGCGTGGATCCGCATACGCCGGAAGCGCCGGACACCGTGCTCGCCAACCTGCGCTACGGCAAGGTCGTGATCATGGCCGACGCGGACGTCGACGGTTCTCATATCCAGACTCTGCTGCTGACGTTGTTCCTGCGCCACTTCCCGCGTCTGGTCGCCAGCGGGCATGTGTGGATCGCGCTGCCGCCGCTGTACCGGGTGGACGTGCCGGCTTCCGGCAAGAAGCGCCCGGCGCGGCGGCTGTACTGCCTTGACGAGCGCGAACTGGCCGCGGTACGCGATCGCCTCGCGAAGGAGGGCGTCAAGCCTGAACAACTGGAAATCGGCCGCTTCAAGGGCCTCGGCGAGATGAACCCCGAGCAGCTGAAGGAAACCGCAATGGACCCGGCGACCCGCCGCGTGCTGCCGGTAACGATGGACGATATCGCGCTGGGCGAGACCACCGAGCTGTTCGACCTGCTGATGGGCAAGGGCGAGGCGTCCGGCCGTCGCGCCTGGATGGAAGCCAAGGGCAATCTGGTCGAAGCCGACCTGTAAGGCCTTAGCCCGGACGGCTGCGCGGCGGGGGCGGCCACGCCGTCATCGCCCGTCGCCCTCAAGTCCGACACGGCGGATGCCGTACTCCCGGGCATGCATCCGTGCGCGCCCGGAACACTGCCTAGCCTGACACGTCGCCGCCTGGTTTCCGCAGGGCTGGGCGGGCTCGCGCTGGCAACGCTCCCCGCGTGCCAGCCCGATCTGGTTGCGCAGGCCGCAAAGCGGCCGCTGCGCATCGCCATCGATCTGTGGGCCGGACACTATCCCTTGCTGCTCGCCCGCGAACGGGGGCTGCTCAAGGCGCATGGCGTCGACGTTGAGGTGGTGATCCCCGAAAACACCCGCCAGTTGCTGTCGGACTTTGCGGCGTGCTCCTACGACGGCGTCTGCGTGTCGCTCGGCGACATAATCACGCTGACCCGCGCGACGCCCGATATCCACATGGTGCTGGCCTCGGGCGAATCGATCGGCGCCGACCGTATCCTCGGCAAGGGGTCGCCATCGCGCGTCGACGATGTGCGCGGCGCCCGCATTGGTACTTCGCTGGGCGGCTTCGGTGAACTGCTGGTGCTGCGCTTCGCGCGCCGCTACGGGTTGTCGCTGGGCGACATCGAACTGGTGCAGGTGGATGCCTCGGAGGTGCCGGCACAGCTTGCGAGCGGCGCGATCGATTATGGCCACACCTGGGAACCCTACGTCGCCCAGGCGCGCGAGCAGGGCTTCGTTGAAGTCTTCTCCAGCCGCGACACGCCGGGGCTGGTGGTCAACGGTTTGATCTGTCACGGCTCGGTGCTGCGGCGACGCGGGGCGGAGATCCGGGCGCTGATCGCTGCGTGGTTCGAAGCGGTGGACTGGTGGAACCGCTTTGAACTGGATGCGGAGCCGATGCTGCGACGCGCGCTCGCCGGCCGTACCAGCGAGGTGGTGAGAGTCGCCATCCGCCTGCTGACGCGCGAGGACAACCGCGCGAAGTTCCGCCCTGGCACGACGGAGGATTCACTTCATCGGGTGGCCGAACTCTATGCCGACCACTTCATCGCCCGCGGCCTGATCGGGCGACGCCCCGCATCCGCGGAACTGCTCGACGCGGATTTTCTTGCATGAACATCCGCACCCGTCTGCTGCTGGTGCTGATCGTGGCGGCTCTGGTGCCGCTCTATCTTGCAGGCTGGATGGCGTTGCGCAACAACGCTGCGGCGCATGCCGAGCGCGAAGATGCGGCGCTGATGTCGCGCGCCAACGAACTGGGCGCCGATGTCGAGGCCTTTGCGCGCGGTTCGCTCGAAGCGCTGCGCGCGGACGCCGGGCAACCGATCTTCGAGCGCTACCTCGCAGCCGACCCGAATACCCGCGTTTCGATGCAGATTGAGTTGCGCGGCGCGCTGCGCAGCGTAGCGGTGAAGGACCCGATCCATGTCATGTCCGCAGCGCTGCTCGATGCCGACGGGCAGGTGCTGGGCGACACCGCGCTCGCTCAGGCTCAGCGTGATCCGGCGCAGGCCAGCCCGTGTGCTGCGCTGGCGCTGGACAGCGGGCTCGGTACCTTGAGCGGGCCGCGTATTGCGGCCGGCGCACGCACGCCCTTCATTCACTTCTGCCAGCCGGTGCGCAATGCGCGCGGGCGCATCATCGGCCTGCTGCGCCTGCGGGTCTCGGCGGCCCGCCTGCAGGCCATCGTGTGGCGCGGCACGCTTAACGAAGTCACGCTGCGGCGCGTTCTGGTGCTGGGGCAGGATGGCGTTGTCGTGGCGCACAGCGGGCGGCCGGAATGGGTGCTGCGCGCGCGTGTCGGCGGCGATGCCGCGTCCGACCAGCGACTGCGGCGTGCCGGCTTGCTCGCGCCCGACGGCGCGATCGAGCGGCTCGCCGGCCAGCTGCCGACGGTCAGCCAGAGCGCGCAGCTTGCGTGGGTGGATACCGGCGCCGATCGGCTGCGCGTGGCGGTCGTCGCTGTGCGCGATACCGCATGGCGGCTGGTCGTGCTGGTGCCGGAGGCGGTCTGGCTCGCCGGGGCGCGTACCGAGATCGCGACCATGCTTTTGCTCGGTGCGGTGCTGACGGTGCTGTTGCTGCTTGCGGCCTGGTTTGCTGCCGGGCGCATCGCGGCCCCGATTGTCAGTCTTACTGCCCTCGCAGACCAGGTGGGGCTGGCCGGGTCGGCGCCGCGCTTGCCGGTACAGGCCGGTGGTGAAGTGGGGCGCTTGGCTCGCGCGATCCAGGCCATGACCGAGCGGCTCGAAGACACGCTCGCGCGCCTCGCCGCGCAGGTGGAAGAGCAGCGCGCCACGGCGAGCCGCCTGCAGATCAGCGAATCGCGCTTTGCTGCGCTGTTCAATCTGTCACCGCTGCCGCTGCTGTTATCCGACCGCGCAAGCGGCGAGATCGTGGACCTCAACGCGGCCTTCATCACGCAGTTTGGCGACGAGGCGCATACGCTGCCGGGACAGCGCCTTGCCGCGCTGCACGGCGACACCCGCTATCCCGACTTCGTGCATCTCGCAGGCGTGCTGAACACCGCCCGCAATGTCGATGCGCTGGCAACACTCGATGCCGCCTCGGGGCCGCTGTGTTTGCGGATCTTTGCGCGCGCCTTCGAGGCGGGCGAACGCCAGTTGGCGATCTGGACCTGCGTGGACGTGACCGAGACCGAGCGTGCGCGGCAGGCGCTCGAAGCACTCAACGCCTCGCTCGAAACCCGCGTCGAGCAACGCACCACCGAGTTGCGCGAGACCCTCGCGCGGCTGCAGCTGGCGCAAGACGAACTGGTCCGCTCGGAAAAGCTCGTGGCGCTGGGCGGCCTCGTCGCGGGCGTCGCGCACGAACTCAATACGCCAATCGGCAACAGCGTCACTGTGGCCAGCACGATCAGCGAACTGACCGCACGCCTGGTTTCCGACATGGGCGCTGGCCAGTTGCGGCGATCGCAACTGGAGACCTATATTCAGGCGATGCAAGACGCCACCAGCCTGATCGAACGCAATCTGGCGCGCGCGCGCACCCTGGTGACCAGCTTCAAGCAGGTTTCGGTGGACCGCGTCAGCGAAGCGCGCCGCGGCTTCGATCTGGCCGACGTGGTGGCCGAAGTCGCCCAGACGCTGGCGCCAAGCTTGCGTGGGCAGGTTGGCCGGCTTGAGCTCGACCTTTCCAGCGTGCCGATGGACAGTTACCCCGGCGCGATCGGGCAGATCGTCACGAACCTGGTGAACAACGCGATGCTGCATGCCTTCGAGGGGCGAGAGGCGGGCCAAGTGGTGATCAGCTCGGCGGCCTTGCCCGACGGCGCCGCCGAGCTGTGCTGCCGCGACGATGGCTGCGGCATGGACGCCGAAACGCTGCGCAAGATATTCGACCCCTTCTTCACCACCAAATTCGGGCGCGGCGGCAGCGGTCTCGGCATGCACATCGTCTACAACCTCGTCACCCGCGTGCTGGGTGGCCGCATCCATGTCGAGAGCCGGCCGGGCGAGGGCACGTTGTTCCGCATCGTGATACCGCGAGTCGCGCCTGCGGCTGAATGAGCCGGAATTAAAGCGCAGCCGTGTGTATGCCGTAGTCTGACTGGATGTCAGGGAGAAAAGGCTGGGGCATGGAAGGGGGAGCTTCGATATCGGTGCCGCGCCGCCGTGTGCTGCAGGCGGCGCTTTGCGCTGCGGCCTCGCTGCTGGCGGGCTGCGAGCGTAGCCCCGCGCCGCCCGCCCGTCTTCCGCCCTTGCGGATCGCGATCGACCTGTGGGCGGGCTATTACCCTTTGCTGCTCGCGCGCGAACTGGGTTACCTGAAAGCGGCCGGTGTCGAGGTCGAGATCACGCTGCCTGAGAATACCCGCCGCCTGCTCAGCGACTTCTCGTCCGGCCGTTACGACGGTGTGTGCGTGTCGCTGGCCGATGTCGTGACACTGACCCGCACCTCGCCCGACGTACGCATGGTGCTGGCCTCGGACGAATCCGCCGGCGGCGACGTATTGCTGGCGCGGCACGCCTCGCCGGACGCCGCCTGGCTGCGTGGCAAGCGCGTCGGCACCTCGCTGGGTGGGTTCGGCGAGCTGCTGGTGCTGCGCTTCCTCGCGCGCTACGGGCTGACCTTCGACGACGTGAAGCTCGTCAACGCGGATGCCTCGTCGGTGCCGGAGCTGCTTGAGCGTAACGAGATCGACCTCGGGCACAGCTGGGAGCCCTACGTCTCGATGGCGCGCAAGAAGGGGTTCGAGGCGGTCTTCTCGACGTCCGACACGCCGGGGCTGATCATCGACGGGCTGATCTTCCACAACACCGTGTTGCAACAACGGCCCGACGCGGTGCGGGCGGTGGTAGCGGCCTGGTTCCGCGCGCAGGAGTGGTGGAACAGCCACCCGGCCGAAGGCGATCAACGCCTGCTGGTGCTGTTGAAGGGGCGCACCGATGACGTCAGCCGCAATGGGATCCGCTTGCTTGGGCTCGCCGAAAACCGTGCGAAGTTCCGTCATGGCGATACCGACAGCTCGATCCTGCATGTGGCGGACCAGTACATCGAGCACTTTGTAGCACGTGGCTACCTGCTGCGGCGCCCGGAGCCCGGCGCATTGATCGACCCGCGCATGCTGCCATGAAGATCCGCGGCCAGCTCCTCGTGACGCTCGCGCTCGTCGCGCTGGTGCCGCTCTATGTGGCAGGCTGGATCGCGCTACGCGCGAACGAGTACACCCGTACCGAACAGGAAGACCGTGCGCTGCTGGTGCGCGCCGGCGAAGTGGCGGCCGCGGTGGATACCTTCGCTGCGGCCACGCTGGATGGCTTGCGCGCCGACAGCCATCTGCCCGCCCTGCGCCGCTACCTTGCTGCCGACGATGAGCGCCGTGCGCTGCTGATTTCCGAGCTCGTCGAAACGCTGCGCAACACCGTGATCAAGGATCCGATCCATGTCGGTTCCGCGGCGCTGCTCGATCGCGATGGCCACGTCATGGTGGATACCGAACTCGGTCGCGTGGGTGCCAGCGAGGCGGATAACCTGTGGTTCCGCCAGACGGTGGATTCCGGCCTGCCCAGCCTGGCGGGCCCCTTCTTCGATGCGGACGGCGCAACCTTGTGGGCATCGGTGCCGATCCACGATGGCGGTGGTCGCGTGGTGGGCGTGCTGCGCTTGCGCATCTCCGCGGCCCGCCTGCAGGAATTCGTGCGGCGTGATCAGGTGCGCGACACCGGCGGCAGCTTCAGCGTGTTGTTCGACAGTGCGGGTGTGGCGATTGCGCATGGCGAGGATGGCCGGCTGCAGGGGCGTGTCGTGTACGGGGGCGACCCGGGCAGCCTGCTGCGACTCAAGGCCGAACGGCGCATCGATGCGGATGTGGCTTCGGTTCGCCGCGTTCCGGATTCCTTGCTCGACGGCGTGAACTGGGCTGATCTCAATGGCGACGGCGTGAAAGAGCGCGTTGCCGTAGTAGCCCTGACCACCGCGCCGTGGCGACTTGCGCTTGCGGAGCCGGCCTCTGCCTACCTTGCCCCCTACGCACGAGTTACCACCGCGGTGTCTGCGCTTGGCTTGATGGTGACCTTGCTGATTGTCGGCGCCGCTTGGCTGGTGTCCGCGCGCATCGCGAAGCCAATCATGCAACTTACTGACGCGGCGGAGCGGATCGGCACGGGCGAACAGGCGATTCTGCCGACTGGCGCAACCGGTGAGATTGGACAGCTCGCTCGCGCCTTTGCGCACGGTGACTTACGTTTGCGCGAATCGCGCGCTGCGCTTGAAGCGCTGAATGCCACGCTGGAAGCGCGGGTTCAAGCGCGTACCGCAGAATTGAGCCAGGCGCTGGAGCGCCTGCAGCTGGCGCAGGACGAGTTGATCCGTTCGGAAAAGTTCATCGCGCTGGGTGGGCTCGTCGCGGGTATTGCGCACGAACTCAATACGCCGATCGGCAACAGCGTGACGGTGGCGAGTACCTTGATGGCGCAGTCACGCCAGTTGCAGCGCGATGTGGAAGCCGGGCAGTTGCGCCGCTCTGCGTTGATCGACTATGCCGGTACTGTGAGCGATGCGGCGAGTCTGCTGACGCGCAATCTGGAGCGCGCGCACGATCTGGTGGCGAGCTTCAAGCAGGTGTCGGTCGACCGCGTCAGCGAAAAGCGGCGCGAATTCGATCTCGCGACGACGGTGCGAGAGATTGTCGCAACGATGGCGCCGATGATGCGACACCAGGGCGTCGAGATCGAACTGGATCTGGAAGAGGGGGTGCTGCTCGACAGCTACCCCGGTCCGCTCGGCCAGATCATCACCAACTTCATCAACAACGCGCTGATCCATGCCTTCGAGGGGCGCACCGACGGCCATCTGCGCATCACTGCTGCACGCTCGGGCGCGACGAGCTGCACGCTGTCGTGCCGGGACGACGGTGTCGGGATTCCGCAAGAGCAACTCAAGCGGATTTTTGACCCCTTCTTCACCACCAAGCTCGGGCGTGGTGGCAGTGGCCTCGGGCTCAGCATCGTCTACAACCTGGTCAGCGGTGTGCTGGGCGGGCGCATTGATGTCGATAGCGCGCCCGGCGAAGGGGCCTGCTTCGTTGTGACCTTGCCGCTCGTCGCCCCCGACGCCAACGACAAGGCGTAGCGCAAGCGCTGGCGCGGGTTCCGCTGCATCGACCTGATTTCACCCGCATGACAAGTGACAGCGCAGCAACGGAGTTGTTGCGTCGCACAAATCAAATTGAATATCCCGTTCGGGTCATAAAAATCTTCTAGTGGGGTTTGCGCGAAAAGCGCAGTTTTCGACAAGGCGCCGCGAAGGCGAACGGCACACTGCTGCCTGCAAACGACACGTCACCCTGTCGCTTGCAGGCGTCGAAGAACGCTTTCCCCCCCAATCAAAAATACAGAGGTCATCATGAGGAAACTGATCATTGCCGCGGCAGCGCTTCTGCTTGCCGCGCAGGCATTTGCTGCCGACGAAATCAAGCTACTGCGCTCGCAGAGCACCGTGTCATCGAAGTACGGCATCAGCAGCCAGAGCATCCGCTTCGAAGCGATCCTGAAGAACCTGGCCTACGCCAAGCAGGTATATGTGCACCTCAAGCGCCCCGATGGCAGCTGGACCGATGTCCCGCTTTCCTACCAACGCGCTGCGGACGCTGGCCGTGAAGTATGGGCCGGCAGCTATACCGACCCGAACGACACCAACACCGGCCCCAGCTTCAAGACCTTCGACCTCGAGTTCGCGCTGCGCTATCTGGTGAATGGCGCAGAGTACTGGGACAACAACGGCGGCCAGAACTACAAGCAGGGCCGCGACACCGGCAGCATGCTGTTCGGCACCCACGTGCTGGCGCGTGTCTATGACCTCAACAACGCCGCTTATGTCTATGGCGGTCGCCTGTACGGCAGCGTGACGCTGAAGAACCTGTCGCCGAACAAGCAGGTCAAGGTGGTGTATTCGACCGATGGCTGGCAGACCAGCAAAACGGCCTGGGGTACTTTCAGCAGCAGCTTCTGGTTCGGTGGCTACAGCAGCGCGCCGAATCCGAACCAGTACGGCTCGGAAGAGTGGAACTACGAGCTCGACGTCGGGACCACCGCGACCAAGGTCGAGTACGCGATCGGCTACATCGTGAACGGCACGACCTACTGGGACAACAACTACGGTCGCAATTACCTGCAGCCGCTTAAGCAGTACTGATCCTGCCGATCCTCGCGGCACGGTTCGCCGTGCCGCGTGCGATGCCGGGCGCGCGATCCGCGCGCCCACCCCCATCAAATACGTGACGTAAGCGCCCGCCCGGCGAGGCGCGCTCACGCCCCTGCCAGGAGGCAATCATGAAACGAATCCTTATTGCACTTGCAGCGCTCATCGCTTGCAGTGCGGCCTTTGCGGCCGATGAGATCAAGCTGCTGCGTTCGCAGAGCACGGTTTCGGCTTACTACCAGGTAGGGTTGCAGTCGGTGCGTTTCGAAGCGCTGGTGAAGAATCTCGCCTACGCCAAGCAGGTCTATGTGCACCTTAAAAAACCGGACGGCAGTTGGATCGATGTGCCGCTTGCCTACAGCCGCCCCGCCGACGCGGGCCGCGAAGTGTGGGCGGGCAACTTCGCCGACAGCAACGAAACCGGGCTTACGTACGCGAGTTGGGATCTGGAGTTTGCGCTGCGCTACAAGGTCAACGGCGTCGAGTACTGGGACAACAACGGCGGGCAGAACTACCGCCAGGCCAAGGATTCGGGCAGCCTGATCCCTTCCGCACCGGTGCTGGCGCGCTTCGTTGATACCGGCAATCCGGTCACCGTGTATGGCAATCGCTACTATGGCAGCGCGAGCGTGAAGAACATCGGTGCCAACCGCCAAGTGGAGATTCGTTACACCACCGATGGCTGGCAGACGACGCAATCCGCCTGGGCGGTATGGAACGGTGATTTCTGGCGCAGCTACTACAGCAGCACGACGAACCCGAACCAGTACGGCGTGGAAGAATGGGCGTATGGCCTCAACGTACCGGCAGGCGCCACCCGCATCGAATACGCGGTGGGCTACACCGTAAATGGCCAGACCTACTGGGACAACAACTACGGCCGCAACTATGTGGTCCGTGTGCAGCAACAGTGATCAAATCGCCCGCGCACGAATGAAAAGGCCCCGCACTGCGGGGCCTTTTTTCAGCCTTATTGCGGCGATCAATCCGGCAGATCCTTGCGCAGATGCACTGGTGCGGTGATCCGTTTGCGCAAACGAATATTGATCATCTCGACGCACACCGAGAAAGCCATCGCGAAGTAGATATAGCCCTTCGGCACATGCGTGTCGAAACCCTCGGCGATCAGCGTGACACCGACCAGCACGAGGAAGGACAGCGCGAGCATCTTGACCGTCGGATGGCGGTCGACGAAATCGCCGATCGGTTTCGCGGCGAACATCATCACGCCCACCGATATCACGATCGCCGTCACCATTACCGACAGGTTGCTTACCAGACCGACGGCAGTGATCACCGAGTCGAGCGAGAACACGATGTCGATGATCGCGATCTGCACCAGCACCGAAGCAAACGCCGCGCGTGCAGCGCCTGCGTGCTGGACCTCGTCCTCGCCTTCCAGCGAATTGTGGATCTCGTGCACGCTCTTCCAAAGCAAGAAGAGGCCGCCGCCGATCAGGATCATGTCGCGCCCCGATATGCCCTGTTCGACGATTGGGGCAACGAACACCGGATCGGTCAGCCGCATGATCCACGCCAGCGATGCCAGCAGTGCGATACGGGTACCCATCGCCAGCAGCAGGCCCAAGCGCCGCGCGACGTTGCGCTGGGCTTCAGGCAGGCGGCCGACGAGGATCGAGATGAAGATGATGTTGTCCACGCCCAGCACGATCTCCAGCGCAGTCAGTGTGGCGAGGGCTATCCAGGCGTTGGGGTCGGCGAGCCATTCCATCTAAAGAGTCTCCGTGCGGGTGCATGTGAACGAAAACGGCCGCTGGAGTATGCCAGTTCGGGCTTACTTGATCGTATAGCCGCGCCCTTCCAGGCAGGCTGCGCGCGCTTTGTTGAACCCAGCAGTCTGATCCGCCGTGTGCTGCTGGGCCGCCTGCTGCTGTTGTGCCGCCTGTTGCTGGCTAGCGCGCTGTTGTTGGCGGCGCTGCCCGCGCTGAGCGGCACCGCCCGCTACCGCGCCGGCGACGGCCGCATCGCCGACATCGTTATCCGTGATTGCGGCCACCGTTGCCGCGGCCGCAGCCCCACGAACGCGGCCGCCACTCGGCGCAGGCGCGGGTGCCGGGGCCGGTGCCGCCGCGGCCTGCGCGGGCGGCTTGGCCGGGTCGAAGCCGGTCTGGCCGACGGCCCAGGTGTAGCACTCGGCTTCGTCCTGTTTCTGTTGCTCCGCCGATTGCCCCTTGGCAGGGTAGACGTACTGCTGGGCCAGCGCAGGGCCTGCCAGGCACAGCAGGGCGATGGAAACGACGCTCAGGCGTGTGTTCACGATCGGTTCTCCGTAAGGATGGTCGCGGGGCGAGTGCCGGCGCGTAGGCAAATCAATCATAGCGCCTCGCATTACTGGCCGAAGCTGAGCCACGTCACATCCGCCGCCGGCCGGCGGCACCAACCTGCGATAATCGCGGCTGTTTCCGAAGCTGATGCCTTATCCCATGCACAACGAGCCCGAATCCGGCACCGAATCCAGTCCTGAGCTCGACCTTTTTGGCGAAGACGCCGCGCCCCTGACCGAGCCAGAAGCCGAAACGCCGGCTGAGCCGCCGGCGCCGCCCGCTCCGCCTACGCTGACCGAACTGCCCGACGATCATCTGCCGATCGCCGCCTTTGCCGAGCGCGCCTACCTTGCCTACGCGATGAGCGTGGTGCGTGGCCGTGCGCTGCCGCAGGTGGAAGACGGCATGAAGCCGGTGCAGCGCCGCATCCTGTATTCGATGCACGAGATGCGCCTAGCCCCCGGCGCCAAGCCGGTGAAGAGCGCGCGCGTGGTCGGCGACGTGATCGGCAAGCTGCACCCGCACGGCGACACTGCGGTGTACGACGCGGCGGTGCGCCTGGCGCAGGACTTCACGCTGCGCTACCCGTTGATCGACGGCCAGGGCAACTTCGGCTCACGCGACGGCGACGGTGCCGCAGCGATGCGCTACACCGAAATGCGCCTCACGCCGCTGGCCGAACTGCTGCTGGGCGAGATCGATCGCGGCACGGTGGATTTCGTGCCGAACTACGACGGTGCCTGGCAGGAGCCCAAGCTCTTCCCGGCGCGCTTGCCGATGCTGTTGCTGAACGGCGCCTCCGGCATCGCGGTCGGCATGGCCACCGAGTGCCCGCCGCACAACCTGCGCGAGGTCTCGGCCGCCGCGCAGTTGCTGATCAAGAAGCCGGAATCGACGCTGGACGAAGTGATGGCGCTGCTGCCGGGGCCGGACTTCCCCGGCGGCGGCCAGCTGATCTCGCCGCCGCAGGCGTTGCGCGATGCCTACGCCGGTGGTCGCGGCAGCCTGCGGATGCGCGCGCGCTGGCGTGTCGAACCGCTCGCGCGCGGCGCCTGGCGCATCATCGTCAACGAGATGCCGCATGGCGTGTCGGTCTCTAAGGTGCTCTCCGAAATCGAGGCGCTGACCAACCCGCAGCCGAAGACCGGCAAGAAGGAAGTCTCCGCCGAGGAGAAGGCGACCAAGGCGCTGGTGCTGGGCGTGCTCGACACCGCGCGCGACGAGTCCTCCGACAAGGAAGCGGTGCGCCTGGTGCTCGAACCCAAGAGCCGCACGCAAGACCCCGAAGAACTGATGCGGGTGCTGCTGGTGCACACCTCGCTCGAATCCTCGGTGTCGGTGAACCTCACCGTCATCGGCCGCGATGGCCGCCCGGCGCAGAAGGGCTTGCTCGCCGTGCTGCACGAGTGGATCGCGTTCCGCTTCGACACCGTCGAGCGCCGCACACGCTACCGCCTTGGTGAAGTCGACCGCCGCATCCACATCCTCGAAGGCCGCGCCATCGTCTGGCTGCACATCGACGAAGTGATCCGCGTGATCCGCGAGGCCGAGGAGCCCAAGGCTGAGCTGATGGCGCGCTTCAAGCTCAGCGAGATCCAGGCCGAGGACATCCTCGAGATCCGCCTGCGCCAGTTGGCGCGGCTGGAGTACATCAAGATCGAATCCGAGCTGGCCGAGCTGCGCGTCGAACGCGCCAAGCTGGTCGAGCTGCTGGAAGACCGCGGCGCGATGACGCGCCTGATCCTCAAGGAAATCGTCGAGGATACGAAGAAGTTCGGCGACGACCGCCGTACGCTGATCGAAGCCGCGCAGGCCATCGTGGCAGGCGAAGCGCCGGTGCTCGACGAGCCAGTCACGGTGATCCTGTCGCGCAACGGCTGGGTGCGCGCGCGCCAGGGCCACGGCGTCGACCGCGCAGCACTGACCTACAAATCCGGCGACGGCGAGTTTGCGGTGATCGAAACCCGCACGCCCTGGCCGCTGCTGATCATCGACACCCAGGGCCGCGCCTACTCGGTGCGCATCCAGGATCTGCCCGGCGGGCGTGGCGACGGCGTACCGCTCACCACACTGATCGAGCTGCAGAACGGCGCTCGCGTGGCGCAGGCGCTCTCGGGCGACCCGGCGAAGGAATACCTCTTTGCCAACTCCGGCAGCTACGGCTTCATCACCACGCTGTCTGAGCTCGCGGGCCGCAACCGTGCCGGCAAGGCCTTCATGACGCTGGAAGCCGGCGAAGAAGTGCTGCGCCCGATGCCTTGCGAAGGCGAGTGGATTGCCGCGGCGTCTGCCAATGGCCGCCTGCTGTGGTTCCCGCGCGCCGAGATGAAGGTGATGCCGCGCGGCCGCGGCGTGATCGTCATGGGGCTGGACGACAAGGAAACGCTCAACGCAGTGGCCTGCCCGGGCGAGCCGGTTGTCACCGTCAGTGGCATCGGCCGTGGTGGCAAGGAGATCGCGGTGGAAGTGAAGGGCGTGGCGCTGCAGGCCTGCCTCGGCAAGCGCGCCCGCAAGGGCAGTGCGATCGCGCCGAAGGTGAAGCCGAGCAGCATGAACTGACCGCCATGGCGCGCCTGATCATCCTGACCGGCGCGCCGAATGCCGGCAAGACGACCGTAGCAGTCCTGCTGAAGGCGCAATGTGAGCGGCTCGCGGTCATCGAGGTCGATGACCTGCGCGACTGCATTGCATGGATGCCGCTTGCCGAAGCGGTACCGCTCAACCTGATCAACGCGTGCGACATCTCGAACAACTTTCTGGCACACGGGCTGGACGTGCTGTTCGTGTATCCGCTGTCCGATGCCGACTATGCGTTCATCCGGCCGCGCTTCGCACCCGAGCAAGACATTGTCAGTGTTGCCTTGTGGTGTGCGCCCGACGTGAACGCCGAGTTCCGCGGCTCGCGGGTCTTGTCGGACTGGGAGCGCGAGCGGATCCGCTGGATGCACGCGGAGGGCATGGCGCGGCCGCACTTCGCGCAGGTCGTGGATACCACTCACATCAGTGCGCAGACGACCGCCGATGAAGTGAAACGGATTTGCGGCTTGGACTCGAGGGTGAGATTGAGCTGAGTGTGTGCGGTTCATTTTGCGGCACGCGCGCGCCAGGCAGTATCGAGCGCTCGTCGCAACCTCGGGCCGGTATAAAGGGCTGCAAGCATGGCGCCCCTGCAGCAAGCGCTGCGTCGACGTACGCAGCGACAAGGGCCGCGCCCGGCTGTGATGCCGGGCGCGGCCCTTGTTCTTTCACGGGATCAGTGCGGCGAGAAGCATGCCCGCCGCGGTCAGGCTCCAGCCCGCGACGAGCAGCGCCGTGACCCAGGTTTCGGCCTTACCTGGCTTTAGCATCCAGGCAGGGAGATCCGAGCGCGCGAGTTCGTGTTGAACCAGGTTTAGCGTATCCATGTCGCTTACCTCCGATTCGGGGCCGAAGCGCGGCGGCAAAGTGACCGCCGCTCAAGCCTCAGGTTGAGTGTGGGTGATCCTCCTGTACCAGAAATGAAGCAGGCAGCGCGGGCAAGGGCATGCCGGATGGGGGGCCGCGGGGGCCGCCTGGGTCGTCCTTATGGGGCGCTTGGAGTATAGGAACGCATCACCCGCTGAACAGGGTTCAATACGTTGGTTCGTTGCACGAACCGCAGGCCCGCTTGCCGTCTGTCGATCGGCCGGGGCGCCTCGTGGCGGTGACGTCCTGCTATCGGGGCGTTGCTGCGCGGGCTATACCGAAGTTGGCCTGCCCGCGGTCAAGGAATCCAAGCCGCGGCCGTAATCGAATGATGGACCGCGGCGCGGCAGCGCCGCAGTGGCAACTTCTCCGTGGCTGCGATGCTGAAACCACCCGGTGCAACCATCCTGATCGTCGACGACGCAGCCGAGAACCTCGACCTGCTCGCCGAGCTGCTGCAGCCCCATTACCGGGTGCGTGCTGCGACGTCGGGCGCGCGTGCGCTGGCGGTGGCGGCGAGTGCGCCCCGGCCCGACCTGGTCTTGCTCGATGTGATGATGCCCGGCATGGATGGCCACGAGGTGTTCGCACGCCTGCGCGCTGATCCGGCGACGGCGGCCATCCCGGTGATCTTCGTGACCGCGATGGGCGAGGTGGAAGACGAACTGCGTGGTTTCGAGGCCGGCGCCGTCGATTACATCGCCAAACCCATCGTGCCGCCGCTGCTGCTGGCGCGGGTGCGCACGCAGCTCGAACTCAAGCAGGCGCGTGATCGCCTCGCAGGCCAGAACGCCTGGCTGGAAGCGGAAGTGGCGCGCCGCATGCACGAGAACGATCTGACCCAGCTCGTCAGCATCCGCGCGCTTGCGCATCTGGCGGAAACCCGCGACCCGGAAACCGGCAACCACATCCTGCGCACGCAGGCCTATGTGCATTCGCTCGCGACGCGGCTGCGGGATCACCCGCGTTTCTGCGACACGCTGGACGCCCGCTACATCGATCTGCTGACTCGCTCGGCGCCGTTGCACGACATCGGCAAGGTCGGCATTCCCGATGCGATCCTGCGCAAACCGGGGCCGCTGTCGCCGGATGAGTGGTTGATCATGAAGACCCACGCGCGGCTAGGGGTCGAAGCGATCGAACTGGCCGAGCGCGATGTCGATCAGCCGGTCGCCTTCCTGTCGGTAGCGAAGGAAATTGCCGGCGGACACCACGAAAAGTGGGACGGCAGCGGCTACCCGGGTGGCCTCGCCGGCGACGCGACTCCGGTGTCGGCGCGCCTGATGGCACTGGCCGACGTGTTTGACGCCTTGATCACGCGGCGGGTGTACAAACCGCCGTTCAGCTTCGAGGAGGCGCGGGAGATCATCGTCGGTGGCCGCGCTGCGCATTTCGATCCGGACGTCGTCGATGCCTTCAGCGCCGGCTTCGACGAGTTCGTAGCTATCGCTGAGCAGCACCACGATAGCGACTGAGGCACCGCATGACCGGCCCCCGCGCGCTCTCGCAGTTCGACATCCTTGGCGTGGTGTTGAGCTATGCAGTGGTCGCGGGGCTCTGGATCCTGCTGTCGGATGGCGTGCTGGCGCTGCTGGTGCGCGACCCCGGCGCGCTCGCCCTGATCAGTGCGGTGAAGGGCTGGGTGTTCGTCATCGTCACTTCGCTGATGCTGTGGGCGCTGCTGCGGCGCTGGATGGCAGCGCCCGATCCGGCCGTGCGCGAAGACGAGGCGCGTGTCTCAAAGCCGATTCGCCCGCTGCTGTTCATTGCCGCCTTCATCCTCGCCGTCACCGCCGTCGCCGTGACGGTTGCAGTGCAGCAGCACAAGGCGCGGGAACTCGATCGCCTGCAGGCGATTGCCGACTTCCGCACACGGCAGATCTCAGACTGGGTGCATGAACGCGTTACCGGCGACGCCGCGCTGGTGCAGAGCAGCCAGTTCTTCGCCGAGCTCTACCAACGCTGGCAACAGAAGCAGGACGTGCAGGCTGGCGACATGCTCAAGCGGCGTCTGAGCTGGCTCGCCGATAGTCGGGGCTTTGCGGCCGTCACGCTGCTCGACGCAGACGGGCGGCGCGTGTGGGGGTCAGCCGAAGCGCCGACCCAGATCGCCGACGTGCTCGCGCGCGCGGTCGCCGGCGTGCGTGAGCGTGGCAAGATCGAGCACGTCGGCCCCTACCGCGGCGTTGCCGGCAAGCTCCGGCTGGACTTCGTCGCGCCCCTGGCCGGATCGAGCCAGCCCGATCGCAACACGCCGCTGATCGTGTTGCACCTCAAGCCCGAAACCTGGTTGCTGCCCACGTTGCAGAGCTGGCCGGTGCCGAGCGAGAGCGGCGAAACCTTGCTGTTCCGCCGCGAAGGCAAGGACGTGCTATTCCTAAGCGAACTGCGCCACCGCAGTGGCGGCGCCGGCAATCTGCGTGTTGCCGCCGGTGCCGGGCGCCTGCCCGATCTGGCCTTGATCGGCGCCGCGGGCACCGTGCAGGAAGGGCTGGACTACAACGGCATGGCGGCGGTCGGCGTGGTGCGGCCGGTGCCTGGCACGGACTGGTTCCTCCTCGCCAAGCTCGACAAAAGCGAGCTGTACCGCGATGCGATGAAAGAGGCCGTGTGGATCGTGCTGACCGGCCTGTTCGCGCTGGCCGTGGCGGCAGCATTCCTCGCGCTGCAGCGCCAGCGTCAGCAACTGCTGGTGGCCGCAGCCGCACAACAGGCGCAGCATGAACGGCTTGCCGCGCTGGGCTTGCTCGGCACCATCGCCGAGCATTCCGAAGACTGCATCTTTGCGCTCGATCGCAACGGGCACTTCACGCTCTTCAACCACGCCGCGGCACGCCTGTTCGGCAAGCCAGCCGAGCAGGTGCTCGAACGCGACGAGCATGCGATCTTCCCGCCCGACATTGCCGCCCGCCAGATTGCGGAGAACCGGCGCGTGATGGAGAGCGGGCGCAGCGAATCGGTCGAGGAAACAGTGCCGGTCGGCGGGCAGACGCGCACCTTCCTCACCGTGAAGACGCCGCTGCGCGACGAGACCGGCGCGGTGGTCGGCATCTGCGGCATCGCGCGCGACATCACGGCACGCAAGCTGGCGGAGGACGCCGCCCATGCAGCGAGCGAACGTCTGCGCCTGGTGCTCGATGCCACGCACGACGGCGTGTGGGACTGGGATCTCGTGAGCGGCGTGGCCTCACTGTCACCGCGCTATTACGAGATGTGCGGTTACGCACCGGATGAAGTGACACCGGATCTCGCCTTCTTTCAGCGCCTGGTGCATCCGGACGACTGGGTGCGGATCAACGAAGTGATGAGCGCCCACTTGCGCGGTGAGCGGGGCAGCAGCGACTTCGACTACCGCATGGTGACTAAATCCGGCGGCATACGTTGGGTGAATGGCAAGGGGCGCGTCGTGGCGCGCGACGCCAGGGGCGCGCCACTGCGGATGGTGGGCACCATCTCCGACATCACCGAACGCAAACGTGGCGAAGGAGTCCTTCAGCAGCAGGCCGAAGCGCTGCGCCAGCAAGCGGAGACGCTGCGTGCGCGCAACGAGGAACTCGAACGCTTCAACCGCGTGATGATCGGCCGCGAGCTCGACATGATCGAACTCAAGCGACGCATCAACGCACTGTCGGCACGCTTGGGCGAGGCGCCCCCCTTCGATGTGCGCTTCGTCGAGATCGTGCGGCAGGAGGTCGATTGACGATGCCGCCCGTCCGCCGCCTGCTGCTTGCCGCGCTGCCGCCGGCCCTTGCCTTCGGGCTGCAGTCCTTGCTGTGGCCGTGGCTCGCGCCGCACAGCTGGTTCCTGTTCTTCCCCGCGGTATGCGTCAGTGTCTGCGTGGCCGGCATGGCCGGTGCCGTCGTCGCGGCCGTGTTGAGCATTGCGATCGTCCATGCGGCCTTCCTGCCTCCGGGTATGAGCTTCGCAACGTCGGCAGGCTTCCTGCTGGTTGCGCTGCTGATCGGGGCGCTGAGCGGGCGGATCCTGCGCCTGCGCGATGGCGCCGACACCCGTTTTGAAGCCAGCTTCCTCCAGGCGGCGGTGGGTTTCGCGCTGGTCGCGCCGGATGGCCGCTGGCTGCGGGTTAACCGCAAGCTGTGCGACATCGTTGGCTACACCGAACACGAGCTGATGGCGCTGGACTTTCAGGCCATCACTCATCCGGATGATCTCGCCGTCGATCTTGCGGCCGCGAAGCGGATGCTCGCGCAGGAGATCGACCACTACAGCATCGAAAAGCGCTACGTGCGCAAGAACGGCAGCGTGGTGTGGGTGCGTTTGAGCGTCGCGCTGGTGTGGCGTGACGCCAGGCCGGACTACTTCGTCTCGGTGGTGGAGGACATCCACGCTGCCAAGCTGGCCGCGTTGGCGCTGCAGCGCAGCGAGCAGGCGCTCAAGGATGCAAAGCGGGTGGCCGGCATCGGGAGCTGGCGGCGCGAGTTGGCTGCCGAGGGCGCTGAATGGTGCGAGCAGATGAATCGCATCTTCGCGCGCCCTGTCGACGCACCGCCGGCGAGCATGCAGGAACTGGCGACGCTGTTTGCGCCGGAGAGCTGGTCGCGCGTATCGGTGGCGATTGCCCGCGGCGCCAGCGAAGGGGTGCCGTGGGAACTCGACGCCGAAATCGTGCGGGCTGATGGCCGCCGCGGCTGGGTCATTGCGCGCGGCGAGCCCGTGCGCGACGAGGCTGGCACCATTGTCGCGCTGCAAGGCACGCTGCAGGACATCACCGATCGCAAGCAGGCCGAAGCGGCGCAGATCGCCAGCGAAACACGCTTCCGCCGCCTGTTCGATCAGGCGCCCTTGCCACTTGGTTTCGCCGACAGCGGCGGCACCATGCGCGCCCTCAACACCACCTTCATCCGGAGTTTCGGCTACACCCGCGACCAGCTGCCGACGCTTGATGACTGGTATCGCCTTGCTTACCCCGATCCGGTCTACCGGGCCGACGCGATCGCGCGCTGGACGGCGGTGATGGCCGGGCAGCGCGATCCGGACGATGACGAGTACCGCGTCACCTGCGCCGATGGGTCCGAGCGTGTGGTGCGGATACACGCCGTGTCGCTGGCCGACGGCGTACTCGCGGCCTTCGATGACATCACCGAGCGTGAGCAGGCTGCGCGCGCGCTGCGCGACATGCAGGCGGCCACGCTGGTCGAGCAGCAGGATGCGCGGATTGCAGCGCTCAACCTGATGGAAGATGCGCTCGCCGCGCGCGCGCGCGCCGAAGGCGCCGCGGCGGCCCTGCGTGCCAGCGAGCAACGGCTGCTGCTGGCGCAGGAGGGCGCACACGTCGGCTTGTGGGAATGGGAACTCGCAAGCGACCGCATGTACTGGTCGCCCGAGTTCGAGCGCCTTTACGGCGTGGCACCGGGCAGCGAACACAGCGAACCCGAATGGCGCACCTACGTCCATGCGGAGGATCTGCCCCTGGTCGACGCACGCCGGCAAGCACATCTGGAGCAGGGCACGCCCTACGAGGTGGAGTTCCGCATCCGGCGTGGTGACGGGGCCGAACGCTGGATGTTCACCAAGGGCAGCGCGCAGTTCGACGAGAACGGCCGCGCCGTGCGGCTCGCCGGCATCAATCTTGACGTGAGCGAACGCAAGCAGACCGAAGCGGCGCTGCGCGAGAGCGAGTCGCGCTTGTTGCTGTTCGTCGAGCACGCACCGGCAGCGCTCGCGATGTTCGACCGCGAGATGCGCTACCTCGCCGCGAGCCGCCGTTGGATCAACGACTACAAGCTCAACGGCGCCGACCTGGCCGGGCGCTCTCACTACAGCTTGTTCCCGGACATGCCCGAGCACTGGCGCGAGATCCACCGCCGCGCGCTGGCCGGTGAAGTGGTGCAGGCCGACGAAGACCGCTACGAGCATCAAGACGGTTCGGTGCAGTGGCTCAAGTGGGTGGTGCGGCCCTGGCGCGGCCCCGATGGCGCGATCGGCGGCATCATGATCTTCAGTGAAGACATCACCGAACGCGTGCGCGCTGCCGGGGCGCTGCGCGAGAGCGAGGCGCGCCTCTCCGAAGCGCAGCGGGTGGCGCACATCGGCGGCTGGGAACTCGATCTGCTGAGTGGCGAACTGTGGTGGTCCGACGAGACCTACCGCATCTTCGAGGCTGATCGCGCAAGGCCGATCACCCATGCGGACTACCTTGCCCGCATTCACCCCGATGATCGCGCCCGGGTCGAGGATGCTTACGCGCGTGCGCTGGCAGACCGTAGCCCCTACGATCTGATCCACCGTATCCGTATGGACGACGGCCGCGTCAAGCATCTGCATGTGCGTTGTGAGACCCGCTATGCCGCGGGCGGGAAACCCATGCGTTCGGTCGGCACGATGCAGGATGTCAGCGCCAGGGAGGCGGTGCAGGCGCAGTTGCGCCAGTTGGCATTGGCCGTTGATCAGAGCCCGGAATCCATCCTGATCACGGACCTCGCGCAGCGCATCGAGTATGTGAACGATGCCTTCGTTGCGACCACCGGCTACGCGCGCGAAGAGGCGCTGGGGCAGACCCCGCGGCTGCTGCGATCCGGCCGCACGCCACCGGCGGTGTATCAGGCGATACGCAAAGCGCTGGCTAGCGGGCAGAGCTGGAAAGGCGAGCTGATCAACCGGCGCAAGGACGGCAGCGAGTTGGTGCAGTTTGCCGTCATCACACCGCTGCGCGGCGCCGACGGCCACATCAGCCACTACGTCAGCGTGCAGGAAGACGTGACGCAGAAGAAGCGTATGGGTGAAGAGCTCGACGCCTATCGCCACCACCTCGAAGCGCTCGTCGCGACCCGCACCGCCGAACTGGAGCAGGCCCGTGCGGCAGCGGAGGCAGCGAGCCTCGCGAAGAGCGCCTTCCTCGCGAACATGAGCCATGAGATCCGCACGCCGATGAACGCGATCCTCGGGCTGACCTACCTGATGCGCAACGAGGCCAGCACGCCCCGCGCGGCGGATCGCCTCGACAAGGTCAACGGGGCGGCGAAGCACTTGCTGGCGATCATCAACGACATCCTCGATCTCTCCAAGATCGAAGCGGGCCGTATGGTGCTGGAAGAGCAGGACTTCTCCACCGGCGAATTGCTCGACCAGGTGCGCACGATGGTCTCGGAAGCGGCCGCCGCCAAGGGCCTGACGCTGGAGACCGAGCTGCACTCGATGCCGGCCGCCCTGCGCGGTGATGCGATGCGTTTGCGCCAGGCGCTGCTCAACTACGCCGGCAACGCGATCAAGTTCACCGAGCACGGCGGTGTGGTGTTGCGCGCGCGCCTGCTCGATGCGGACGCTGAGCATGTGAGGGTGCGTTTCGAAGTGAGCGATACCGGCATCGGCATCGACCCTGCGACGCAGCGCCGTTTGTTTACCGCCTTCGAGCAGGCCGATGCCTCGACTACCCGGCGCCACGGCGGTACCGGGCTTGGCCTTGCGATTACACGGCGGCTGGCCGCGTTGATGGGGGGCGAGTCCGGTGTCGAGAGCGAGCCTGGGCGTGGCAGTACCTTCTGGTTCTCGGTTCGCCTGCGTCGCGTCGGTCAGTTCGAAGCGGCGAACGATGCGACTGCCGTGGTGGTATTGCCCGACGTCGCACTGCAGGGCACGGTGCTGCTGGTCGAAGACAGCGCGCTCAATCGTGAAGTCGCGCTCGACATGCTCAACGAGATTGGCGTGCTGGTGGAAACGGCGGAGAACGGGCGGGTCGCGCTCGAGCGCGTACGCACACAGCGTTTCGACCTGGTGCTGATGGATATACAGATGCCCGAGATGGACGGCATCGAGGCGACCGCCGCCATCCGTGCGCTGCCGGGCGGGCAGTCGCTACCGATCATCGCGATGACCGCCAACGCGTTCGACGAAGACCGCCATGCCTGCCTGCAGGCCGGCATGAACGACTTCATCGCCAAGCCTGTCGCCCCGGAGGCATTGATTGCCACGCTGCGCCGCTGGTTGCCTGCGGGTGCGGTCGCGCCGCCACCCGTCGCCACGCCGACGAGCGACTTGTCGGCGGAAACGGCCGCGTTGCTGGCGCGCCTGGGGGGCGTGCCGGGCGTTGATGTTGCGCAGGGCGTGGCGGCCATGCGCGGGCGCGCCGAACGCTATGCCGACCTGATGCAGCGATTCGTCGCCGCCCACCGCGACGATGGCCGCCTGCTGACCGACATGCTCACGCGTGGCGTGAGCGACGAGGCGCGACGTGTGGTGCACACGCTCAAGGGGCTCGCGGCCACGCTCGGTGCTTCGGCCCTGGCCGAGAGCGCCCGCGCGGTGGAAGTCGCGCTGAAACAGGATGGCGAGCGCATCGGTGACGCAACGCGGCAGGCCGTGCCCGAGTTTGAGCGCCGCCTCGCGGCTCTCGTCGCTGCGGTATTCGGCGCAACGCTGGACAGCGCCGCGGGCACCGATGCGGTTGCTGCAGTGGCCGACCCTGCGGCCGTTTCGGCCGTACTCAGCGAGCTGCGGCAACTGCTGCACGAGAGCGATGCTCAGGCGCTGATGGTGTGCCGGCGCAGCGGTGATCTGCTGCGGCCAGCGCTTGGGCCGCGCTACGACACGCTGCTGGAGCGCCTGCAGGCTTACGACTTCGACAGCGCAGCCGCGCTACTGCCCGCGGCAGAGGACGACGTCGCCTGCGATTGATGCAACGATGCGCAGCCGCTATCGGGGTTACAGCGCGCCGAGTATCGCCACCTGGCCGAGGCCGAATGCGGCGATCAGCAGCATCGTCAATGCGCTGGCGAGCTTGCCTGGTTTCAGCAGCCACTCGGGCAGATCGGCGCGGCGGGCGTGGCGCCGTGGGAATCGGGCGTGTCGTGACATGGCGGGTCTCCAGCATCGGGTGAGCCGCTTCGCCGTCGGGGGCTGACAGTCAGGCGGCAAGGTGGCGCGGGCTGTGTGTGCCGCGTCCTTGCCCTCAATCTAGATCGCGTGGCGCGGTGCGCAGCCTGCTTTGTCACGTCATGTATCGCTGCGGGCCTGCGATACGTTTCGTGAAGGGCCACGCCGCGGTGCTGGCCGGGGAGGGCTGCGCAGCCGCGACAAGTCGCACGGCAAGCCCTCGCAACAACGCCGGCCGTCTTCGTGTTGCCGCTTAGCCGTCGGTGGCTGGCGGCACGACCTTCAGCACTTCATCGAGCGTCGTGATGCCGCTCGCCACCTTCATCGCGCCTGACACTCGCAGCGGTTTCATGCCGTCGCGGTAGGCCTGCGTGCGCAGTGCGGCGATGTCGGCGTCGCGCGTGACCAGTGCGCGCAGCGTCGGATTCATCAGCAGGATCTCGTACAGCCCGATACGGCCGGAGTAGCCGGTCATGCGGCATTCGAGGCAGCCGACCGGGCGATGGATTTGCGCCGGCCGATTGGCGCGGAAGGGTGCGACCAGCGCATCCCACAGCGCGGCTTCGTCGTCCTGCGGCGGCGCCGGTTGTTTGCAGTGCGGGCACAGCGTACGTGCGAGCCGCTGTGCCATCACGCCAAGCAGGGTTGCGCTCAGCAGGTAGGGCGGTACGCCGAGGTCCAGCATGCGCGTGATCGCGGCCGGCGCATCGTTGGTGTGCAGTGTCGAAAGCACTAGGTGGCCGGTCAGCGCGGCCTGGATCGCCATCTCGGCGGTTTCCAGATCGCGGATCTCACCGATCATGATGATGTCCGGGTCCTGCCGCAGCAGCGCCCGCACGCCATCGGCAAAGCCTAGGTCGATCGACTGCTGCACCTGCATCTGGTTGAACGCCGGTTCGACCATTTCGATCGGATCTTCGATCGTGCACACGTTCACTTCCGGCGTCGCGAGGTGTTTCAGCGTCGAGTAAAGCGTCGTGGTCTTGCCCGATCCGGTCGGGCCGGTGACGAGGATGATGCCGTTCGGCTGCCGCACCATCGCATTCCAGCGCGCGTTGTCCTCGTCGCCGAAGCCCAGTTCGGCGAAATTGCGCACCAGCACTTCCGGGTCGAAGACCCGCATCACGAGCTTTTCGCCAAAAGCGGTCGGCAGTGTCGATAGCCGCAGCTCGATCTCGCTGCCCTGCGGCGTGCGCGTCTTCACGCGGCCATCCTGCGGCCGGCGCTTCTCGATCACATCCATGCGGCCGAGCAGCTTGATGCGGCTCGTCATCGCGCTGAGCACCGACATCGGCAGCTGGTAAACCTGATGCAGCACGCCGTCGATGCGGAAGCGCACCGTACCCACTTCCCGCCGCGGTTCGATGTGGATGTCCGATGCGCGCTGCTCGAAGGCGTACTGCCACAGCCAGTCGACGATGTGCACGATGTGCTGCTCGTTCGCATCGAACTGGCGGTTGGTGCGCCCGAGCTCGACCAGCTGCTCCAGGTTCGCGATGCCCGCCGCACCACCTGTGGTGGTCGCGTTCTTCACCGAGCGCGCGAGGTTGTAGAACTCCACCTGGTAGCGTTCGATGTCGAGCGGGTTCGCCAGCACACAGCGGATCTCCTTGCGCAGGATCGGCTGCAGCTCCTTTTCCCACTCGCGCTGGAAGGGTTCGGCGGTAGCGATCACCACCTCGCGCGCGGTTACCGCCACCGGCAGCACCCGCCGTCGCGTCGCGTAGGCGTTCGACATCACGCTCGTGATGGCCGAGAAGTCGATCTTCAACGGGTCGATGTGCATGTAGGCCATGCCCAGCGCGCCCGCGAGCCACTCGGTCAGCGACTCCAGATCCAGCGTCCGGTGCGGCGGCTGATGCGACTTCCAGTTCATCTCCGCCACCACCACCAGCGGATGCTGCGGCCCATGCCGCCCGCTGTGCTCGGCCGGTATCTGCTCCAGCTCTTCAGCGCCGATGTGGCCGTCGGCCTTGAGCATGCTCAGCACACGCTTGAGCGTGAGTCGCCCCTCCGGTGCTGCTTGATGATGGGCGGACGAACGCTCGGGCTGGGTTGTTGCCATGTCGGGGTGCTATGACGTCGTGGTGCGAAGCGGCGTAGTGTGCCTGATTGCGCGCCGCACCGACTAATGCCCACTGCTACAGAGATGACCAAGTGTTCCCGGCGTCGGAGCGTGGCGGCAGGCGGCGGCGTGCTCGATCCGCGCGACGGTTTGCAAAAGACAAAACGGGGGTGCGAAAGCACCCCCGTGTCCGGCCGCAGTTGACGGTTGCTTCAGTTTGTTGGCGCGCTTTCGGCTGCCGGCGCGCTTCCCTGCGCCGGCGCTGCGCTCACGGACGACGCCTCGACCGGCGGGTGGAACACCTCTGGCGCCGCGCCGTTCTTGTCAGCGCCGATCGCCTGTTCCACCGGCGGCAGCGTATGCGCGATGCCCTTGTGGCAGTCGATACAGGTCATGCCCTTGCTGAACGCGTCCTGGTGCATGCGTGAGGAGCGGCGACCCTGTTCGGCGTAGTCCATGTAGGCGAAGTTGTGGCAGTTGCGGCATTCCTGCGAGTCGTTCTTTTTCATCCGCGCCCATTCGTGCTGCGCGAGTGTCAGGCGCTTGGCGTTGAACTTTTCCGGCGTGTCGATCGAGCCGAGGATCTTGTGCAGCACTTCGTTGGACGCCTGGATCTTGCGAATGATCTTCGGCACCCATTCCTTCGGCACATGGCAATCGGGGCAGGTTGCCCGCACGCCGGTGCGGTTCTGGTAGTGGATCGTGTTGCGGTACTCCTGATACACGTTCTCCTGCATCTCGTGGCATGAGATGCAGAACTGTTCGCGGTTGGTCCACTCCATTGCGGTGTTGAAGCCGCCCCAGAACACGATACCGGCGATGAAGATCATCGCGACGAGGCCCAGCCCGGCCGCGCGCATGCGGGTCCAGACGCGACGCGGCACGCTTTGTTGTTGTTCGCTCATGCGTCCTCCTGTGGTGTGGGTGGGCTTACTTCAGGCCAGTCGATTTCTGGAAGGTGTTGGCCACCAGCGGCTTCGCATCGGTCTGCGCCACATGGCACTGTACGCAGAAGTAGCGCCGCGTCGAAACGCCGGCCAATTCGTGGCCATCGCGATCGCGGAAGTGGGTGACGGAGATCTTCGTTGCACCGGTCTCCTGCGCACGGTTCCATGCGTGGCAGTCGAGGCACTTGTTGAAGTTCTTCGTGATCTGGTAGCCGCGGATGTCGTGCGGGATCAGCGGGGGTTGCTGCACGAAGTCGCGCGGCAGCGCACCGCGGTCGTTCGGCACCTTGGGAACATCGGGCTCCAGCGACGGGCCGATCACGTCGGTGCCGCGCAGGCTCTTTACGGCAACCGGCGTATCGGCGGCCTGGATCGGCAGGGCGAAGGCGAGCGTGGCGGCCAGCGCGAGGCAAAGAGAGGCTACTTTTCTGATTGTCATGATTCGCTCCTGTTGAATCGGGTCGTCATCGCGAAAACGTCCTTGCTGCAGATGTCGATGCAGCGGCCGCAGCTGGTGCAGGCAGGCGCCAGGATGAGTGGATGGGTTTGGCCTTCGCCCTTGAGCGCAGGCCGGATTACTTGGGGTTCGGGGCACACGGCAAAGCAGTCCATGCAGTCGTCGCAGGCGCGGCGTTTCGGGGCGCTGACGCGCAGCAGCGCCGTGCGCCCCAGCAAGGCATAGAAGGCGCCGACCGGGCACAGATGCCCACACCAGCCGCGCGGCGCGACCAGCAGGTCGTACACGAACACCGCGGCGACGATGCCCCAGGCGAGCCCGCCGCCGAAAACCAGCGCGCGGTGCAGCATCGTGACCGGGTTGACCCATTCCCAGGCGATTGTGCCGGTCAGGGCCGACACGATGAGCACGGCGGCCAGCAACCAGCGGCGTGTTGCCTCCGGGGGCACGCGCCCACCCTTGAGCCCGAGACGGCGGCGCAGCGCGGCGGCCGCGTCGGTAACGAGGTTGACCGGGCAGACCCAGCTGCAATAGAGGCGTCCGCCGACGGCGAGGTAGAAGGCGAGCACGATCGCCGCGCCGATCAACGCCGTGCGGAATGGCATATGGCCGGCCGCAGCCGACTGCGCGAGGATCAGGGGGTCGGTGAGTGGCAGCACGCCCAGCGTGAGGCTGGACGCGAGGTTGCCCTTGACGATCCAGATGCCTGCCAGCGGGCCGAGCAGGAACAGCGCGAGCAGGCCGAACTGCGAAGCACGACGCAGCAGCAACCACTTGTGCGCGGCCCACCAGCCCTTGTCGGCGATCGCTTCGGCGCCGAGGCGTCTGTTGCTTGTCGGGGTGGCCGTGTTGTTCATGGTGCCCACCTCGCGGGCAGGGATTGGCCCGCAGCCGCATCGCTACCCGCGGCCGGCGCGGCAAGGTCGTCGCGACCGCGCACCGGCAATTTGAGTTGTTCGCCGATCAGCGAGTGGCCCGCCTTCTCGCGCTCTTCCCAACCCTTGCGGTAGTGCGCTGCGGGCGCGCCCTGCGCCAGCTTGCGCGGCAGCACCTTGATCGCCGCTTCAGGCAGCACGCAGGATTTCTCGCACTTGCCACAACCGGTACAGGCATCGGAATGCACGGTCGGCAGCAGCATCGCATGGCGGTCGCTGCGCGGGTTGTGCCGTGTTTCCAGCGTGATCGCCTTGTCGATCGCGGGGCACACGCGATAGCACACGTCGCAACGCAGGCCGAGGAAGTTGAGGCAGTGCTCCTGATCAATCAGCACCGCCAGCCCCATCTGTGCCTTGCTGATGTCACTCAGCCCATGATCCAGCGCGCCGGTGGGGCAGGCTTTTACGCACGGGATGTCGTCGCACATCTCGCAGGGCACCTTGCGTGCTTCGAAGTAGGGCGTACCGCTGGCAACCCTGTCGCCCGGCGTGGCGAGCTTGAGCGTGTCGAAGGGGCAGTCGCGCACGCACAGGCCGCAGCGCACGCAGCTTGCAAGGAAATCGGCCTCTGTCAGCGCGCCGGGTGGCCGCAGCGCGGTGGCAGGCAATGCGCGGGCCTGCCGTGCGTACAGCCCGAGACCCAGACCGAGCACACAAGCGCCTCCGGCCGCACCTGCAGCAGTCTGCAGGAAGCGGCGGCGGTCGAAGGCGGTACGCGGGCTAGGGCTCACGATGCGGGCAATCAGTCAGGTGGGTGATGGGCGCCTTGCTCGCACCGGTCCGTGCGGTGCCGCCGCGCTGTGTTGCGGCGGGCCGTCATGGTTTCAGTGGCGAGCAGTGCGTTTCATCGGCTCGTGCCGATTCAGGCTTTCACCACCTTCACGGCGCACTTCTTGAAGTCCGTTTGTTTCGAGATCGGGCAGGTGGCGTCCAGCGTGAGCTTGTTGACCAGCCGACCTTCATCGAAGAACGGAATGAAGATCAGCCCCATCGGTGGCTTGTTGCGGCCGCGCGTCTCCAGCAGCGCGACGATGTCGCCGCGGCGCGAGATCACCTTGCAGCGCATGCCGCGCTGCAGGCCACGCTTCTTCGCATCATCCGGGTGCATGAAGATCGTCGCCTCCGGCACCGCCTTGTGCAGCTCGGCGACGCGGCGCGTCATCGTGCCGGTGTGCCAGTGTTCCAGCACGCGGCCGGTGCACAGCCACATGTCGTACTCGGCGTCCGGCTTCTCGGGCGGCTCTTGGTAGGGCAGCGCGAACACCACCGCCTTGCCATCTTTCTGGCCGTAGAACTTGATGCCCTCGCCCTTCTTGACGTAGGGGTCGTAGCCCTCGCGATAGCGCCACAAGGTTTCCTTGCCGTCCACCACCGGCCAGCGCAGGCCGCGGGCCTTGTGATAGGCATCGAACGGGGCCAAGTCGTGGCCATGGCCGCGGCCGAAGGCTGCGTATTCCTCGAACAAGCCCTTCTGCAGATAGAAGCCGAAGGCCTTCGCTTCGTTGTTGGTGTAGCCCTTGATCGCGTGGCCGTTTACTTTCTCGAGCTCACTGACCGGGAACTTGTTGACGACCTTGTTCGCGTACAGCACGTCGTACAGGGTTTTGCCCTTGTACTCAGGCTTCTTCGCGATCAGCTCGGCCGGCCACACTTCTTCGACCTTGAAGCGCTTCGAGAACTCGACGTACTGCCACAGGTCGGAGCGCGCATCACCGGGTGCCTGCACTTGCTGGCGCCAGAACTGCGTGCGACGCTCAGCGTTGCCGAAGGCGCCTTCCTTCTCGGTCCACATCGCAGCAGGCAGGATCAGGTCGGCCGCAAGCGCGGACACCGTCGGGTAGGCGTCGGATACGACGACGAAGGCCTCTGGGTTGCGCCAGCCGGGATAGATCTCGCCGTTGACGTTGGGGCCGGCCTGCATGTTGTTGGTGGTGCTGGTCCAGTAGCACTTGATCTTGCTGTCTTTCAGCGCGCGGCTTTGTGCCACGGCGTGCAGGCCGATCTTGTCGGGGATCGTGCCTTCCGGCAGCTGCCAGATCTCTTCCGCGTGCTTGCGGTGATCCGGGTTGGTCACCAGCATGTCGGCCGGCAGGCGGTGCGCGAAGGTGCCGACTTCCCGTGCGGTGCCGCAGGCCGAGGGCTGGCCGGTCAGCGAGAAGGGGCCGTTGCCCGGCTCCGAGATCTTGCCGACCAGCAGATGCACGTTGTAGATCATGTTATTGACCCAGGTGCCGCGCGTGTGCTGGTTGAAGCCCATGGTCCAGAACGACACGACCTTGGTCTTCGGATCGGCGTACAGCTCGGCGAGCTTCTTCAGGCGCTCGGCCGGCACGCCGGAAAGCTTGCTGACCTTCTCCAGCGTGTACTCGGAAACGAACTTCGCGAACTCGTCGTACGTGATCGGCGTGGCGTCGTTCGGATTGTTCTTCGGCTTGCCGTCGGCACCGGGGTAGCCGTTGAACTTGGCATCCTTTTCCAGCGCGTGGTTCGGGCGCAGGCCGTAACCGATGTCGGTCTCACCGCGCTTGAAGTTCACGTTCTTCTGCACGAAGGCCTTGTTGACCTTGCCCGACTGGATGATGTGGTTGCAGATGTAGTTGAGGATCGCCAGATCGGTCTGCGGCGTGAAGATCATGCCGTTGTCCGACAGTTCGAAACTGCGGTGCTCGAAGGTCGAGAGCACATGCACCTGGCAGTTCGGGTGCGAGAGGCGGCGGTCGGTGATGCGGGTCCACAGGATCGGGTGCATCTCGGCCATGTTCGAGCCCCACAGCACGAAGGCGTCGGCGTTCTCGATGTCGTCGTAGCAGCCCATCGGCTCGTCCATGCCGAAGGTGCGCATGAAGCCGGTCACCGCGCTGGCCATGCAGTGGCGCGCGTTGGGGTCGAGGTTGTTCGAGCGGAAGCCTGCCTTCATCAGCTTCGAGGCGGCGTAGCCTTCGAAGATGGTCCACTGGCCGGAGCCGAACATCGCGATCGACGTGGGGCCTTTTTCCTTCAGGGCTGCCTTCCACTTGGCGGCCATGATGTCGAATGCTTCGTCCCACGACACCGGCACGAACTCGCCGTTCTTGTCGTACGCGCCGTTCTTCTTGCGCAGCAGCGGCGTCGTCAGGCGGTCGGCGCCGTACATGATCTTCGACAGGAAGTAGCCCTTGATGCAGTTCAGGCCCCGGTTCACTTCGGCGTCCGGGTCACCCTGCGTTGCGACCACGCGACCGCCCTGCACGCCGACCAGCACCGAGCAGCCGGTACCGCAGAAACGGCACGGCGCCTTGTCCCAGCGCAGCGTGTTGTCGACCGGCTCGGCCGCAGCCGGTGCAGCCTTGGGGGCCGCGAGGCTTACGCCTGCGGATGCAGCGGCCGCAGCCGCGGCGTTGGCCTTGATGAAATCGCGTCTGTTCAGTGACATGCTGCCTCCGGAAAGGGTTTCGTCTTGTTCTTGTGAAGCCTCAGCCCGCGTGGGCTGCAGCCTCGCATGTGTCGGGTTGCGTCGGGGCGGGGGTGGCCGTGGCGGCAGCACCGTCCGGTTCGTGGTCGGAATATTCGTAGGCCAGCGTGAGGCAGACGATGTGCTCGACAAGCTGGACTTGGGTCAGGGTTTCGGTGGTCGCTGCACCGGGCACATCCTCCACGGTGACGACGAGCTTTCCAGCGTCATCATCGCGTGCATGCAGCTCCACGCCCGGCAGGGCAGTCAGCGCGGCGCTGACTGAATCGAGGTGTTCCGGCTTGGCGCGTACCACGAGTCCGACGATTCGCATGCTATTCACTCTCCACTGCTGTTTCGGACGGTGAGCGCAAGGCTACCGCATGACTTGGGCATATCGCTACACATGCGCCGCAACCACTGCAGCGCGACGCATCGATCGCCGGCTGCGCCACTACGCGCAACTGTGGCCGGAACGTAATCGCGCTCGTCTCGCACGCCTCGCCACACACCCGGCATTCGATGCCTTGCAGCGCAAGACAGCCCGCTTCGATCTGTGCCACATGCGCGAAGGCGACCCGCCCGTCGCTGCGATCCAGCGCGCGCGGTGCGCACGCAGTGGCGCAGTCGCCGCACAGGCTGCATGCAGCGCGCGCGAACTGTGGTGATGGATAGCCGTCGACGTCGGGCTCCAGCAGACCGGTGG
>NZ_JAYRDJ010000033.1:0-43586 GCF_041909475.1 Niveibacterium sp.
GCCAGTCGAGCACACGGTAGAGCGTCACGCGATCGACCGGCGTGCCGTCGTCGAGCGCTTTTTCCACGTCGTGATGCGAGAGGCCGCGTTCGGCACCGCGCAGCAGCGCGAGCACGCGCAGCCGCGCCGGCGTGACGCGGGCGCCGCGTTCGCGCAGCAGGCGGGAGATGTCTTGCGTTTCCTTCATGAACGCAATTGTATTTGCAACCGTGTTGCAATAGCAACCGGCTGCATCAGCTCGGCCTGGAACCGCGACGCGGCCGCGACCGGGCACTCCCGTGGCCGCACGCAAGCGTACCGACCCGGCGCGTGAAGCGCCGCGCCCTCATGTCATCGCCGCACAGCACTCAGTAATCGTCGTCCGAGATACGCGGAACATGATCCTCGGCCGGCAAGCCGGTATCCGGGTCCACCCAGTCCGACAGCCCGAGCGAATCCTCCGCTTCGCGCAGCGAGGTGCCTTCGTCGTCATCGCTGGCGCCGTAGTCGGAATTGGCAAGCGCGTCCTCGTAGGTGGCAAACGGGCCGAATTCCTCCTGCGAACCTGGATCCAGCCAGTAGAAACCATCGGCGTGCTCGATGATGCGGATCTCCTCCGATTCGGGCCCTTTGTCCGGCCCGTCTTCGGGGTCAATGCTGGACATGCTCATGACGGACTCCTTCCGCTTCGGCTGCCTTGCCCAAGATTCGCGTGTCGGCCGCAGCGCAGACCGGCCCGGCCGGCGAAGCCGCCAGCCGCTACACAAGCCCACTATATGCCTGTCGCTGGCCCGTTGGGCACTCACTTTTGTGCCTTGGCGCAAACGCCCGGCACGCCCGCCGTTTGCTCAAGCGGTGCCTGCTTGCCAGCCGGAATTGGATGGTTTGTCTGGCTTTGATTTGGATGGTTCTCGCCAACCACCGCTGTGTCACGATGTGCCGGTCTTCCCGCCCGATACCCGGCCATGCTGCTACTCACGCTCGATCGTTCCCGCCCCGAACCGCTCTACCTGCAGATTGCCCGGCAACTGGCGGCGCGCATCGAAAGCGGCGCGCTCGGCCCCGGCGAGGTACTGAGCCCCACGCGGCTGCTCGCGCAGCGCCTGGGTGTGAACCGCAGCACCGTGTGCCGCGCCTATGCGCAGTTGCAGGCGTCCGGCCATGCCGAAAGCCACGCCGGCGGCTACACCCGCGTGCGCGAGCGGGCGGCATCTACGGCCACAACGCCAGCGGTGGCCACCGCTTTCGATTGGCAAGCGCACTTGCACAGCCCCATGCCGCAACCCAAACCGGCGCCGGTGGCAGGCGACGGCGATATCGACTTCCGCCCCCTCGCGCCCGATCCGCGCCTGGCGCCGGTGCATGCGCTGCGGCGCGCGATGAAACTTGCGGTGGCGGACGACGCGGCCAGCCTGCTCGACTACCCCGGCCCACTCGGCCACTTACCACTGCGGCAGTGGATCACCGAGCGCATGGCGCGCCTCGGCGCACCGCTCACGGCCGATTCGGTGATGCTGTGCAACGGCGCCCAGCATGGGCTCGACCTCGTCTTCCGCACGCTGCTCGCGCCGGGCGCAAACGTCGCGGTGGAAGCACCCGGCTACGCCTGCGCCAACGCACTGATCGCGCAGCACGGCGCCAACCCCATCGGCGTGCCGATGCGCGACGACGGCCTCGATCTGGCCGCGCTCGCCGCGGTGATCGCGCAACAGCGGCCCGCCGCGCTCTACACGATGCCCAACTTCCAGAACCCCACCGGCATCACCACCCCCATCGCGCACCGCGAACAGCTGATGCGCCTGTGCGAAGCGCATGCGCTGCCGATCATCGAAGACGGCTTCGCCGAAGACATGAAGTACTTCGGCCGCGCGGTGCCGCCGCTCAAGGCGCTGGACCGGCAGGGCCTCGTCATCCATGTCGGCACCTTCTCCAAGCTGCTGTTCCCCGGCCTGCGGGTCGGCTGGATCGCCGCATCGCCCACGCTGATCGCCGCCCTTGCCGCCACCCGCAGCACCGCCGACCTGGGTGGCAGCGCCTTGCCGGCCGCCGCGCTGTGGCAGCTGTGCGCCAGCGGCGAGTTCGACCGCCACCTGCGCCGCCTGCACACCGAATACCGCCGCCGCATGCAGCGCCTGATCCGCGCCACCCGCACCTGGCTGACTAGCGAAGGCGTGCGCTGCAGCGTGCCGCAAGGGGGCTATGTGTGCTGGGTTGAAGTCGATGGCAATCGGATCGGCGGCCACACTGATGAAGCCGAGTTGATCGCCGCGCTCGCTGCCGCCGGTGTGCTCGTCACCCCCGGCGCCGGCTGCTACCCGACCGGCCACACGCCCGCCAGCACGGCCTTCCGCCTCTCGATCGCGCAAGTGGACGAAGCCGCCATCGAACGCGGCGTGCAGCGAATCGGCGAAGTCCTCCGCGCGCGGCGCCCATGACCCGGAACATCGAAATGGAAGAACCATGGAAGCGCTGAGGCCCTCGCTGTTCGCCGCCCTGCTGCCGATGCTGCGGCAAGTGCCGATCAACCACCTGTTCGCGCGCAGCGTGCTCGAACGCAAGGTCGATGGCCGCGTGTGGGTGCATCGTGACCCCAGCGGCGCACCCGCGCTGATCTGGGTCGCCCACCCCTACGGCATGTCACTGCTGTTTGGCGACGCCGCGCAGGCCAGCCCGGCAGTACTGCAAGCCATGCTGCGCGAACGCGCGCGGGCGGAGGACGAATGGTTGCAGTGCAGCCCGCCGCAGCTGGCCGATGCCCTCGTCGCCGAGCTGGGCCTCCCACCCACACCCAGCAGCGCCGCGCCGGGGGGCGAGGCCCCGCAACTCTTCACCCGCACCAACTTCCGCTTCGATGCCGCGCGCTATGCCCACGCACGCGCCGGCCTCTGCGCCCGGCATCCGGTCATCGAAATCGACGCAGCGCTGTTTGACCGCATCGACTTCAGCGTCGCACCGCGCCGATTCTGGCGCGACGCCGCACAGTTCGAGCGCGAAGGCGCCGGCTACTGCAGCATCGCCGGCGGGCAAGTCGCCGCCTGCGCCTTTGCATCCTTCGTGTTCGACGACCAACTCGAAATCGGCATCGAAACCCACCCCGACCACCGCCACCAGGGCCACGCCGTCACCGCCGCCACCGCCCTGATCGACCACTGCCTGCGAAACGGCCTCACCCCCGTGTGGTCCTGCCGCAAACAGAACACCGGCTCATGGCGACTCGCGCAGAAACTTGGCTTTGTGCCGAGCGTCGATCGGCCTTACTTGTGGTTGCCAGCGGCTGGAGAGATTGCGGAAGCTGCGCGGAACTTGCCGAAGGAATTGGCTCGTCCGCTGGTTTACGAATAGCCGCTTGGCGTCACCGGGTGACGAGACTAGTCGGACGACGGATGCGCCTCCGCTGAATCATGTGGTCGCGGCAACGGAGCAATCGTCAGTCGGCTATCCAGATCATCTAGCCGCGATGATCGTATCCCTAGAGGTCAGGCGAGACGAACCAACGCGGCCTTTCGCTTCCACACACCCGCGGCATCGTACGTGGCGCCACAGCTCGAGCTCTCGACTACTATCATCCGCAGCACGACTACGCTAACGCGAATCTCCGATGCAACCACCCAAGCAAGCCCCAGAGCCAGCGTTCGCCCAACGACCGCGCGATGCAGCTGGAAAGATGGAATTGAATGGCGGTACCGGCCCAATCAAGCACATGATCAGCTTCGGTAGCTTCATGGAAGTCTACAAAGCAGACAAAACCTTTCGGATTCGAACGCCCGACTCCGTTGACCCCTCGAACTCTGATCCAAATGCGCCCTGGCTCGTGCAGGACACAGCTGCGGTTGGTTGTGCGCACCCGATAGTTGCTCGCCTGATCATTCAGTCCCGCCGGTTCTTAAAAGAGGTCGTGGTCACAAGGAAGATCGACGACAACGCGGCACTCGACATTCTGCATCGGGCAAAAGAGGGGTTACTCGCCTGCGAGGCAGCCATGTTAAAACTGCACAAGGCGGTACACACCATTGTCGATGCAGTCGACGCGGAAGGCGTTAGGTGGTCGAAAGATGCCAGGGCGATCAACCCCTTCCCGCACGTAAACGACCTGGAGGCGTTGTGTGCTGAGTTTTTGGTTAAGGCAAATCGACATGTCCGCACGATCTGCGATCTAACGAGTTGTTTCGTCGATCTCGACCGAAAGCACTCAAACTTTGATCACCTGCATAAAGAACTCGAAGCGAAGGTGGGCCCGGACGCGCCGCTGACTGAATTGGTCGCCCTAAATCGTGAGTTCATTCGGCGCATTGTGGAACTGCGCAATTTCGAGGAACACAAGGGCGAATCGAGGACAGTCGTTCACAACTTCGACCTTGGGCCGGCACCGGACTATCCCTTGGTGGCGCCATCATGGGAAGTGCAAGGCGTGGTAGTGCATCCCCGCGAAGACATCTGCCGAGATTCACACCAGATAATTGGTGGCCTCCTTGAGCTAACGGAATGGACGGTCATTTACGGCGTGATGCTTTGGTGTGATCCACGCTTCGGACACTATGTGGTCGAAATTGACGCAGCAAACGTCGACGCTGCTTGCCCAGTCCTCTACCGACCGGCTTTCAACCTTCATGAGCTGTATGAAAAACCGGCGGATACGGCCGAGTGAGCGACCGGTGTCGCTCGTTAAGGCCCGCGGTTCCGCATTTGAGCGGTCAGTGACGGCTTGAAGTACGTGCCCAACTGATTGCTTTGGCGAATCAACAGGCAGCCGTACAACTGCGCCATTCACCTCGGACCTGCACTTCTCATTCGAACAGCAGTAACACAACGCCCACTTGTGGCTCGCGATTAGCCAAGCTGGCGCGCCCGCCGCCAAGCACTCGGCGATTGCCCTGTCCATCCAACGAATGCGCGGAAGAAGGCCGACGGTTCGGCGTAGCCGAGTTCGGCGGCGAGCGTGGCGACAGGCACGTCGGTCTGCCCCAGGCGTGCGAGGGCGAGGTCGCGGCGCAGGGCTTCGCGGATGGCGCGGAAGCTGGAGGCTTCGGCTTCGAGCCGGCGCGCGAGGGTGCGGGGTGAGAGGTGCAGGCGGGCGGCCACGGTTTCGAGCGTGGGGAGTTCGGGCAGGGCTTCGCGCAGCAGGTCGCGCACGCGGGTGACCATTTCGCGGTCGCGACGGTAGAGGGTGGTGAGCCGCCCCGGCCCGCCGGCGAGGAAGCGGGCGAGCGCGGCTTCGTCGCGCCGCAGGGGCAGATCGAGCAGGTTGGCGGCGAAGTGGGCGACCAGCGGGGCAACAAGCGGCACCACCAGTGGCGTAGCCGTTGAACCACCCGACGCTGCGAAGCGGCTGTGCGCGGTGTAGATCAGCGTGTAGTCGGCGACATGCGCCGGCGGCGGGTAGGGGAAGTCCACCGCGTCGAGCGCGATGCCGCGCCCCACCAGCCAGCACGACAACCCGTGCAGCAGGCGCAGCAGCCATTCGAAGCTGAACACGCGGTCCACCGCAAAGGGCTGGCGCTCGCAGATCGTAAGCTGCGCTTGTTCGCCGCTTCGCACCACCGTGATCGACACATCGGGCAGCACCAGCCGCAGGAAGCGCGCCGCGCGCGCCAGCGCTTCGCCCAGCGTTGCGGCGCTCAGCACGCCCCGGCACAGGAATTCAAAACTGCCCACCCGCATCGGCAAGGGGAATAGCCCGAAGGCCTCGTCGTCAAGCGTGGCCGCGACATGGTTGTAGAGCGCAGCGTAGTGGGCCAGGGGCACACGGGCCGCGGGGTCGGCCAGCAGGGCGGCGTCGATGCCGACTTCGGCGGCAAGCTGCACTGGATCGCGCCCCTGGGCCGACGCGCCCGCCAGCATGCCCAGCACGAAGCCGATCGCCACGGTGGCGCGCGAGGGCGGCGGGAGTTCGGGATTTGTCGCGTGCATGACAAGCCAACTGAAGCGCGAAAGCGATTGGCGGAGTTTGCACGATCGGCGGCCAATCCGGCACTGGCACTGCGATGTGCGGGCGGCTACTTTCACAGGAAGCCCGCCGATTCTTCACGATGCGGGCACTGGAGAACTCCGATGACCGACCCGCGCGTCCACACCCAGTTGGCCCCGTACAAGACGAAGCGCCGTGTCCGCTTCGTCACCGCCGCGGCGCTGTTCGACGGCCATGACGCCTCGATCAACATCATGCGGCGGCTGTTGCAGGCGACCGGCTGCGAGGTGATCCACCTGGGCCACAACCGCTCGGTGGGCGAGATCGTGAACGCGGCGCTGCAGGAGGATGTGCAGGGCATCGCGATCACCTCGTACCAGGGCGGGCATGTGGAGTTCTTCAAGTACATGGTCGACCTGCTGCGCGAGGCGGGCGCGGGGCACATCAAGGTGTTCGGCGGTGGCGGCGGCGTGATCGTGCCGGCCGAGGCGCGCGAGCTGATGGACTACGGCGTGACGCGGATCTACTCGCCGGAAGACGGCGCGGCGCTGGGCCTGCAGGGCATGATCAACGATGTGGTGGCGAAGGCGGATTTCGAGATCGCGCGTGAGCTGCCGACCGATACCGGCGCGCTGCTCGCCGGCCTGCGCGGCGGCGACCGGCGCCTGCTGGCGCGCACGATCACCGCGCTGGAGGCGGGCACGGCGGCGCCGTCTGCGCGCGAGGCGATCCTGCGCGAAGCCGAATCTCTGACCACACCGCGCCTGGGCATCACCGGCACCGGCGGCTCGGGCAAGAGTTCGCTGACCGACGAGCTGATCCGCCGCTTCCGCCTCGATCAGGCGGACCGCATGAAGATCGCGGTAATCGCCGTCGACCCTTCGCGCAAACGCACCGGCGGGGCGCTGCTCGGCGACCGCATCCGCATGAACGCAATCGAGCACGCGAACCTCTACATGCGCTCGCTGGCAACACGGGATACGGGTAGCGAGATCTCCGCCGCGCTGCCCGAGGTGATTGCCGCCTGCAAGCTCGCCGGATTCGATCTGGTGATCGTCGAGACCTCCGGCATCGGCCAGGGCGACGCGGCGGTGGTGCCGCATGTCGACCGTTCGCTGTACGTGATGACGCCGGAGTTCGGCGCCGCGAGCCAGCTCGAGAAGATCGACATGCTGGACTTCGCCGACTTCGTCGCGATCAACAAGTTCGACCGCAAGGGCGCGGCCGATGCGCTGCGCGATGTGGCCAAGCAGGTGCAGCGCAACCGCGAGGCCTTCAACCAGCGCCCGCACGAGATGCCGGTGTTCGGCACGCAGGCGAGCCGTTTCAACGACGACGGCGTGACCGCGCTGTACCAGGCGGTACGCGCCGAGCTGCAGGGGCTGGGCCTGCACTTCGAAGCGGGCCGCCTGCCGGTGGTGCATGTGCGCCACTCAACGCACCAGACGCCGATCGTGCCGCCAGAGCGCAGCCGCTACCTCGCGGAGATTTCGGACACACTGCGCGGTTACCACAAGCGCGTTGCCACGCAGAGCCGCGTCGCGCGCGAACGCCAGCAGCTGGCCGCGGCGAAGGCGATGGCGGCCGCCTGCGGCAAGGCGGCCGATCTGCATGAACTGATCGCCGAGCGCGATGCGCAGCTCGGCGCGCATGAGAAGAAGCTGCTCGCCGACTGGCCGCAGGTGGCTGCGTCCTACGCCGGCGACGAGTACGTCGTGAAGATCCGCGACAAGGAGATCCGCACACGGCTGGTGTCCGAAACCCTATCCGGCAACTTCATCCGCAAGGTGTCGCTGCCGAAGTACGAGGACCACGGCGAGCTGCTGCGCTTCCTGATGCGCGAGAACCTGCCCGGCGCCTATCCCTACACCGCGGGCGTGTTCGCGTTCAAACGCGAGAATGAAGACCCGACGCGGATGTTCGCCGGCGAGGGCGACGCGTTCCGCACCAACCGCCGCTTCAAGCTGCTCTCCGAAGGCATGCCGGCCAAGCGGCTTTCCACCGCCTTCGACTCGGTGACGCTGTACGGCAACGACCCGGATCTGCGGCCGGACATCTACGGCAAGGTCGGCAACTCCGGCGTGTCGATCGCGACGCTGGACGACCTGAAGGTGCTGTACTCAGGCTTCGACCTCTGCGCGCCGAACACCAGCGTATCGATGACGATCAACGGCCCGGCGCCGACGATCCTTGCGATGTACCTGAACGCGGCGGTCGACCAGCAGCTGGAGAAGTTCGAAACCGACAACCACCGCGCGCCGACCGAGGACGAGATCGAGAAGATCCGCGCGTGGACGCTCGCCACGGTGCGCGGCACGGTGCAGGCCGACATCCTGAAGGAAGACCAGGGCCAGAACACCTGCATCTTCTCGACCGAGTTCTCGCTGAAGGTGATGGGCGACATCCAGCAGTACTTCGTCGAGCACGATGTGCGCAACTTCTACTCGGTGTCGATCAGCGGATATCACATCGCCGAGGCCGGCGCGAACCCGATCTCGCAGCTCGCCTTCACGCTCGCGAACGGCTTCACCTATGTCGAGGCGTATCTGGCGCGCGGCATGCACATCGACGACTTCGCGCCGAACCTGAGCTTCTTCTTTTCCAACGGCATGGACCCGGAATACGCCGTGCTGGGCCGCGTCGCGCGCCGCATCTGGGCGGTGGCGATGCGCGAGAAGTACGGCGCCAACGAGCGCAGCCAGAAGCTCAAATACCACATCCAGACTTCCGGCCGTTCGCTGCACGCGCAGGAGATCGACTTCAACGACATCCGCACCACGCTGCAGGCGCTGATTGCGATCTACGACAACTGCAACTCGCTGCACACCAACGCCTTCGACGAAGCGATCACCACGCCGACCGAAGACAGCGTGCGGCGCGCGATGGCGATCCAGCTGATCATCAACCGCGAGTGGGGTGTGGCGAAGTGCGAGAACCCCAACCAGGGCAGCTTCCTGATCGACGAGCTGACCGATCTGGTCGAAGAGGCGGTGCTCAAGGAGTTCGAGGCGATCGCCGCGCGCGGCGGCGTGCTCGGGGCGATGGAAACCGGTTACCAGCGCGGCAAGATCCAGGAAGAGTCGCTCACCTACGAGCACAAGAAGCACGACGGCAGCTACCCGATCGTCGGCGTGAACACCTTCCGCAACCCGCATGGCGATGCGGTGCTCGAGAAGCTGGAACTCGCGCGCTCGACCGAAGACGAAAAGCAGTCTCAGCTCGCGCGCCTCGCCAGCTTCCATGCCCGCCACGCCGAGGCATCGCCAGCGATGCTCGCGCGCCTGAAGGAAGCGGTAATCCACGACGAAAACGTGTTCGCAGTGCTGATGGACGCCGTGCGCTGCTGCTCGCTCGGCCAGATCACGAATGCGCTGTTCGAGGTCGGCGGGCAGTACCGCAGGAACATGTAGGCAGGCTGGCGCGATACGCCGGGGGCATAATCCGCCGCTCCCGCAATTCGCCCTTGCTGCCATGCGTTACCTGTTCTGGTGTTGCCTGTCGCTCTGCCTCGCCGCCTGCGGGCCGGAAGTACCCCACGCGAAAACGCTCGACCGCAACGGGCTGATGCGCCTCGTGTTCCCGACCTGGGCACCGAAGGGCAAGGCGGCGAACCAGACGGTGTCCTTACCGGCCGACTCGTCGCAGTCGGACAAGACCGACGAAACCGAGGCGCGTGTCAGCCCCTTGCATGTGGTTCGGCTCGACGACACGCACGCCGTGATGGTGACCGAGACGGTGGCGGTCGATGAGCACGGCGAACCGGTGAACTGCCACGCCTGCTCCGCCAACCTCGGCGCCTATTTCTTCAGCCACGACGACAAGGGCTGGCGGCTCGATGCGCGGCAGGACAGCGTCGGTACGTCTGGCGTGAACGGTGCGATCGGCACCACGCGCGTCGAACGCCTCGGCAACGCCTTCGTGGTGTTCGCAGAATGGGGCAGTTGCTGGCAGGGCAACTGCGGCAGCTGGCTGGAAGCCTTCGGCTTCTGGCCTGGCAAAGCGAAGTCACTGACGCCCGGCATTCCGCTCGAAGCTGAGAACTCAGGCGCGGTGGGCGACTGCGATAACGCCGACCCGGAACTTGGCGCAACGCAGCCCTGCTTCGATGTCTCCAGCAAATGGGCGGTTCGGCAAGGGCAGGTAGTGATCGACTTCAAGGGCCAGACCCAAGACCCGCCCGACGACGACGGCAAACGCCCGCCTGCCGTGAAGATCGCGACGCAGGCGCGCTACGCCTTGCAGGGCGACACGCTGGAGCTCGTGGCGGGAAGCAATCCGGTGCCGGGGTTGTAGCGCGCCACAGGGCCCGATCAGGCTGGCGTTGATTCGTGAGAGCCGGCCGAAGGCAGGCGTTGCCCGGCATCAAACCTGTGCGCCAGTCGAGCTTCGGGGCGACGTGAGTTGCGGCAGAATGGCCGATTGCCCCCGACAAGCACCCGACACCGATGCACGCTTCCCGTACCGCCTTTGCTGCCAGTTGCCTCGCCCTGCTGCTCGCTGCCTGTGGTGGCGGCGGAGGCGGCTCATCGGGCGGTAGCACGAGCAAGGATTTCCCTCCCTCCGGCACACTCGCCGCACAGTGCATTGCCCCGCGCAGCGGCAGCAACCCGGCTACCGGCCAGCCGTATGCCGACAAGGCCGGCAGCGCGGCGACCGAGAAGGCTTGGCTGCGTTCCTGGATCCATGAGTTCTACCTTTGGTACTCGGAAGTGCCCGATCCGGATGCGAGCGCCTACGCCACGCCGCAGGACTACTTCGATGTGTTGAAGACACCGGCGCTGACACCCAGCGGCCGCGAGAAAGACCAGTTTCACTTCACCTACGCCACCGACAAGTGGATCGCGGAATCGCAGTCCGGTGTGACCGCCGGCTACGGCGTGGAATGGAGCAGCATTTCGCGCAAGGCGCCACGCGAGATCCGCGTCGCCTACCTGCAGCCGGGTTCGCCGGCCGAAGCGGCGGGCGTCACGCGCGGCATGGAAGTCATCGCAGCCGATGGCATCGACGTGATCTACAGCAGCAACGTGGATGGGCTCAACGCAGCGATGTTCCCGGATCAAGTTGGCGCCACGCATACGCTGACCGTCCGCGACCCGGCGACCAACACCACCCGCGATGTGGTGCTGACCTCGACCGCCGTGACGTTGAGTTCGGTGATGAACACCCGCACGCTGGATACCGCGGACGGCAAGGTCGGCTACATGCAGTTCAATGACCACATCGCGCCGGCCGAAGCCGATCTGGTGAACGCGATCAGCCAGCTCAAGGCGCAGGGCATCAAGGATCTGGTGCTCGACATCCGTTACAACGGCGGCGGCTACCTCGCGATCGCCAGCCAGCTCGCCTACATGGTGGCCGGGCCTGCAACGACGACCGGCAAGACCTTTGAACGCACGGTGTTCAACGACAAGTATCCGAACACCGACCCGATCACTGGGCGCGCGCTCACGCCCACGCCGTTCTACAACATCACGCTGGGCTTCTCGCTCGCCTACGGGCAGAACCTGCCGACGCTGGGCCTCAAGCGCGTGTATGTGCTCACTGGCAGCGGCACCTGTTCGGCCAGTGAAGCCATCATCAACGGCCTGCGTGGCGTCGGTGTCGAAGTCGTGCAGATCGGCAGCACGACTTGTGGCAAGCCCTACGGCTTCTACCCGCAGGACAACTGCGGCACGACCTACTTCTCGATCCAGTTCCGCGGCGTGAACGCGGCCGGCTTCGGCGACTACGCCGACGGCTTCGTGCCCGCCGGTAGCGGCAGCGCCGGCCTGCCCGGCTGCGCGGTGGCGGACGACTTCGCACACGGCCTCGGCGACCCGGCCGAGGCTCGGCTCGCGGCTGCGCTGGGTTATCGCGCCAGCGGCGTTTGCCCTGTCCAGACCGCGGCGCGCGAAGCCCGTATCGCAGCGCTCAGCAGCGGCCCGGCCATCGGCAAACGCGCGCCTTGGCGCGACAACCGCATCGTGACCCAGCCATGAACCGCGCGACTGCTCTGCCGATCTTCGCCGGGCTCGCGAGCCTGACGCTCACGGCATGCCAAACCCCGCAGCAGCTGGCCGAGCATGATGCACTGCTGATCGAGCCGGACGCCGAGGCGCGCGCCGAAGTGCGCGCGGCAGCCAGCAGCCTGCTTGGCGGCACACCGGTGCTGCTGGCACCCGATGCCTTTACGCAGGACAGCCGGCTGACACTGGAGCGCATGCCGCGCCGCTCGCTGCTCGATCTGCCGCTGGCCGATCGCGCGCGCTTCGAACCCCACCGGCTGCGCCTGGTCGTGGCGGGTGGAAGCTGCCTGCTGCGCAACGAAAACAGTGATACCGCGGTGTTGCTCGAATCCGCGCATTGCCGGGTGCAGGTAACGAAGCCGGACGAGCGCTGAGCGGCATCGCCGCAACACGCGCGACGCCGTGCTGTGCTAGCGTCCGGCTAACATCCAGATCGATCGCGCAAGCCGTTGCCGTACGTGCCGCGGCTGCGGCCCGACCCCGGAGCCTGTCCCGATGCTTGCTCATCGCTTCGCCCTGTCCGCCCTCGCCCTGGCACTCGTCGCGCCGGCCGCGTTCGCGCAGGTGCGCCCCTTCAGCATCGCTGGTGCGAATCTGCAGCGGGCGGCGAATGGCGTGCTGTCGCTGATGAGCTACTCCGCTATCCCGGACATCACCTCCAGTTCGCTGTCGATCAGCAGCGACGCAACCGGCAACCCGGATCTACTGATGTCGCAGTTCGGCGGCGGCTTCACCTGGAGCCGCGAAACACCGATCTACCTCGAAGGCGCCGCCGCCTACAGCCGCTACGACCCGAGTTTCGTCGCCAGTAACGGCACCGAGACGCGCACGGTGCCGGTGAAATGGACTTCGCTGTCGGGTACGGCGGGCATCGGCTGGGACTTCCCGCTCGCTGAGCATCTCGTGCTTCGCCCGATCTTCAACTTCTCGCTCGGTGCTGTGGCGAGCGATCTTTCGATTGGTCGGGCGTTTCTGGAATACAAGCTCGACCACGACATCGCCTTCCTCGACGGCGGGGTGCTGAAGACCTACGGCGTTGGCGGCAGCGTGATGCTCGACTACGAAGCGGCCTACGATACCCACGAAACCGATATCGAAGCGCGCATCACGAACCTGACGCTGCACAGCTTCAGCGACACCAGCGATGCCGTGCGTGGTCAGTCGAATTCGACCACCGCCAACATCTGGGCACGCTATCGCGCCCCGACGCCGTGGCGGCTGATGGATCGGCCGGTGCGCTACGTGCTCGAGTGCGCGCACTCCGAGTACTTTGGCGATCAACGTGGCGCGCTGGGCTTTGTGCGCCTGAGCCAGGTCGGCGCCGGTATCGAATTCGACTCCAGCGCATACGACATCATCGTCACGCGCACCCGCCTCGTCGCCCGCTATGTGTTTGGCGACAACATCGGCGGGATGTCGGTTGGCCTGGCGGTAAGCTTCTGAGCCCTGCCGGGCAGGCACATCGGCCCCTCGCGGGGCAGTGCCGGCGCTTGGTACACTTGCGGCTTTCCCGCCCGCCGCTTGCCGGCGCCCCGTCCGTGAATCTCAACGTCGTCCTGCTGCTGCTCGTTACCCTCGTCTGGGGTACCACTTTTCCGCTGATGAAGGCCGCTTCGGCCACGCTCAGCGGTGTCGAGATCTCGGCGCTGCGCTTCCTGGTTGCCGGCGTCGTGATGCTGCCCTTCGCGCTGAAAGCGCCGCGCGCGGCCTGGCGCGACGGCGCGCTGCTGGGCGGCGTTGCGCTGGTCTCCTACGTCACGCAGGCCTTCGGGCTTGAGTACATCTCCTCGAACCGCAGCGCCTTCATCACCAGCCTCAATGTGCTGATGGTGCCCTTCCTCGGCTTGGTGCTCGGTGGCCGCCTCAGCGCGCAGGTACTCGCTGCGGCGGCACTCGCCTGCGTGGGAATCGGGCTGCTGTCTTGGGAAGGCGGCGGCCACTGGATCGGCGACGCTGCAACGCTGGTCTGTGCGCTGGCCTATGCGGTCTACGTGATTTTGCTGTCGCGCCGCGCTGCGCAGCACAACCCGCGCACGCTGGCCGCCACGCAGATCGTGCTGATGGCGGGCTTCGCCGTAGTCTGGATGTTCGTCGCCGGGTTTGGCGGCGATCGGCTCGCCACGCTACCAGCGCGGCTGACGCCGGCGCTGGTACCGATCCTCTACCTCGGCGTCGTTGCGAGTGCCGGCATGCTGTTCCTGCAAGCCGTCGCGCAGCGCCATATCTCGGCCGAGAAAGCGACCGTGATCTACGCGATGGAACCGGTCTTCGCCGCGCTGTTTGGCTGGCTGTGGCTGGCCGAATCGCTCGGCCTGCGCGGCGCCTTCGGCGGCGCGCTGGTGGTGTTCGCGGTGATCCTCAGCGAGTGGCGATTCAACCCGCGCGCGACGACCGACCCAGCCTGAACACGTTGAAGGGCGCGGGCGATCTGCGCCCGCGCACCTCACACCGGTCGCGTGCCGAGGTCGTTCCCGCTACTTGAGGATCAACTCCTGCATCATCTGCGCGCCGAGTACCTCACGCATCACGCCACGGTCGGCGCCGGCCTGCTCCATCTGCTTCATCGTGCCCATCACCTTGGCCGACACCGCCTCGTCCTCGGCAACCCGATCAAGCGCCGCCCAGTTCGGGTAGGTGGTCGTCAGGATCAGATCCGGCTCGTTCGGGTTGCGTGCCGCGACCGAATACACCGCATAGACCGTGATCAGCCCGGCCTTCTTGCGCGCCTCCATCAGCGTCTTGTAAGGCCCCGCGAGGTAGGCGATGTAGTCGCTGAACTTGCCGGGCTTGACCTTGATGAAGCTCTGCTCCAAGACCGTGCCTTCCTTGTACTGCTTGTCCTGAGCGAGTGCAGCACCGGCCATCAGCGCAAGTACGGCACACAACGCATAGCGAAAGATCGTACGCATCACGTTACTCCTCATGAGGGTGCCGACCGGACGGCCGGTCTGTTGGGTATAGACGGCGCTCGCGCGGAAGCAAGGCGGGCATGCGGGCGCACTTCGTGACGGATATCACGCACGCGATACCCAGCCAAGGGTGCCGTCACAAGCACGTCATCGCGTCGACGCAGGCTCTTCCGGCCCTGTCGCCGCGACCTGCTAACAGGGCAATCCACTCACCCGACCCCGACGGATTTCCACCATGCACAAGAAGACCCTGATCGCCGCCTTGCTCGCAGCCATCACCACGCCCGCCCTCGCCGGCTTTGATCTGATTGCCGTTGGCGACTTGAACGGTAGCGCTGCCGGTTCCTTCGCCGATCTGTCTGGCCTGACCGGCGCGCTGGAGAACGGCGTTGCGGCCAACATCCTCGGTGGCCTCGGTTCTGGCCTGGCGTGGGCGGGTGGCAATACCTTCATCGCGCTGCCGGATCGCGGCCCGAATGCCGTGGGCTACAACAGCGCGATCGACGACACGACCAGCTACATCCCGCGCCTGCAGACGGTGACGATGAAGCTGACGGCGTCGGCCTCCGGTGCGCTGCCTTACACGCTGACGCCGACGCTCAGCGCCACGACGCTGCTGTACAGCAACAGCGCGCTGGCCTACGGCAGCGGCGCCGGGCTTGGCGTCGGCAATGGCGCACTGGCGCAAAACAGCGCCGGCAAGTACTACTTCAGCGGGCGTTCGGACAACTTCAACGCCGCGCAGCCCTCGACGAGCGCGAACAACGCCCGCCTCGACCCGGAAGGCATCCGCGTGTCGAACGATGGCAAGAGCGTGTTCGTCTCCGACGAGTACGGCCCCTACGTGTATCAGTTCGACCGCGCGACCGGCGCACGCATCAACAGCTTTGCGCTGCCGGCCAACCTGGCGGTGACGAACCTGAGCCCGAAGGGTGACGTCGAAATTGCAGGCAACACGATCGGCCGTGTCGCGAACAAGGGTATGGAAGGCCTCGCGATCACGCCGGACGGCAAGACCCTCGTCGGCATCATGCAGGCGCCGCTGGAACAGGACACGAAGAAGAACGTGCGCATCGTGACGATCGACATCGCCAGCGGCGCAACCCGCCAGTACGCCTACAAGCTCACGACCGGCAGTGGCGTGAGCGAGATCGTCGCGATCAACGACCACGAGTTCCTGATCGACGAGCGCGACGGCAAGGGCCTCGGCGACAACAGCAGCGCCGCGGTCAAACAGTTCTTCAAGATCGACCTGGCCGGTGCGCAGGACGTAAGCGCGCTGAGTGGCGACCTGAGCAGCAAGGCCGTCGGCAAGACGCTGGTGCTGGACTTCGCCAGCAAGCTCAGCGCGGCGGGCGTGAAGGCCAACGACATCCCGGCGAAGATCGAGGGCCTTTCCTTTGGCCAGGACATCGTGGTCGGCGGCGAAACCCGCCACACGCTGTACGTGGCGAACGACAATGACTTCCTCGCCAGCGTGACGGACAGCAATCACCCGGCCGGCATCGCGAATCCGAACAAGTTCTACGTGTTCTCGTTCAGCGACAGCGATCTGCCCGGCTACCAGGCCCAGCTGATCAGCGCCGTGCCGGAACCCGAGACCTACGCGATGCTGCTTGCCGGCCTTGGCATCGTCGCGCTGGGCGCGCGCCGCCGCCGCACAGCACGCTGAATCAGCGCGCCGAGCACCGCACCACGAAGGGGCGGTTCTGTTTCAGGGCACGGTGCGCGGTAACAAGCGGCCGCTGAACCCAAGCCATGCGGTACGCAGCGCCAGCGTGCCGATGAACAGATTGGCGGCGATGAATACTGGCAACGCCAGCATGCCGGCCGCCGGCACGCCCGCAATAGCCAACTTGAGGCCAACCACCGTCGCCGACGCCACGCCGAAGGTGTAGGCCCAGTAAGAGGGCGCGAACGGCTGTGCGGCAAGCCAGCGGCGCAGCCGCACGCCCAGCAGCAGCTGGAACAGGCCGTAACCCCACAGCATCAGCAGCCAATGGTCCTGCCCCGCGGGCTCCAGCATCAGCCAGGCCATCGCACAGACCACCGGCGGCGCGAACTGGATACCGATCAGCGGGCGCTGCGGCGCCGGCACGGCCGGCCCCTGCCACAGGCGCTGCATCACCAGCGATTCGAGCGCGAACCACGAGAACACCCCGGCGCCAAGGAACAGCCAGCCCCAGTCCGGATGCCCAAGCGCACCCAGCGCCGCAGCGCTGGTGAAATTGCCCGCGACCGTCGGCAGGTAGATCGCTGGCACCGTGTGCTGCGCCTCGCGCCCGCCCTGCCAAAGCAGGCCGGTATGCCACAGTGCGAAAGCCAGATGCCAGCCGATGCCGACCAGCGCCAGCCCCCATGCCACAGCCTGCGAATACGGCAGCACCGCCAGCACCATCAGCAGCGTCGCCACGCCCAGCAGGGCCGGCGTGCTGCCCTGCACCGGGTGCTTGAACTCGGCCGCTGCATGCGCCGGCGCACGTAGCGCCTGCACCGCGTAGGCCAGCAACAGCGTCGCCCACACCAGGGCGGAGAGCAGCAGCAGGGCTTCGCCGATCGAGGGCGGCACACCCCACAGCCGGTGCGCCAGACGCCAGGCCTGCCCGAGCCCGGACAAACCAAGCACCATGCCGAAGAAGGAAGCGGGGAGGGGAGCTGCACGCATGATCGACTGCGCCGAAAAACGAGAAGGCCGCGATTGTAGGGTGAGTCGCGTCAGCCGCCCTTTGCGTATCGCAAGGTATCGGCTGACACTTGCGCGGCGCCGCCCCGATGCTAGCCTGATGAGGTCGCCCCTTCCCCCCGGAATCCGATGCCAGCAGCCCCCCAAGCCCCGCTGATGACACCCGCGGTCGCCGAGTTCATCGTCGGCGGCCTGTCGATCACCGTCGCGTCCTGCGACAGCCGCCTCGTGCCTTCGATCGCGAAGGGTGTCGGCTGCCGGCCGGCCGATGACCTGACGACGCTCACGGTGTTCCTGTTTGCCGAGAGCGCCGAGGCCACGTGCCGCGACATCGCCGCCACCGGCCGCATCGCGGTGACCTTCAGCCGCCCGAGTACGCATGAAACCTTGCAGATCAAGGGGCGCGATGCACGCACCGTGGCGCTGGAGCCGGGCGACGTTGCCTGCGTACGGCGCAATCTCGATCTCTTCACCGAAGATATCGGTCTGCTCGGTTGGGGCCCGGAGTTTGTCGACGCGGTGTTCTGGCGTGATCCGGCCGATCTGCTGGCAGTGCGCTTCACGCCCGACGGTGTGTTCGGCCAGACGCCCGGCCCGCGCGCCGGCGAAGCACTGGCGAGGCGCCCATGATCCAGCTCGAATCGATTCGCGGCTGCCTTGAAGGCTCGATTCCGGCGGTGCTCGCCACCGCGAGCGCCGACGGCACGCCGAACGTGACCTATGTGTCGCAGATGCACTACGTCGATCCGCGGCACGTCGCGCTGTCCTTCCAGTTCTTCAACAAGACCCGCGAGAACATCCTCGCCAACCCGCGCAGCACCGCGCTGGTGATCGACCCTATCAGCGGCGAGAGCTTCCACATCGAACTGCTCTACCTGCGTACCGAAACCGAGGGCGCTCTGTTCCAGCACATGAAGGCGAAGCTCGCCGGCATCGCATCGCACTCCGGCATGGTGGGTGTCTTCAAGCTGCAGGGTGCGGATGTGTACCGCGTGCTCGGTGTCGAGCGCATCCCCGGCCCGCTGCTGCCCAACCCGCAAGCGCGCCGCAACCTGCTCAACGCCATGCGCAGCGCCAGTGCGCGCGTGGCAGCCTGCATCGATCTGGATGGCGCGGTGGATGCCGCACTCGAAGCGCTCGCCAGTGATTTCGGCATCGAACACGCGATGCTGCTGTTCGCCGAAGAAGCCTGTAGTCGCCTCTACACCGTGGCAAGCCGCGGATACCCGATCACCGGCGTCGGCTCCGAGATCGCCTACGGCGACGGCGTGATCGGCGTGGCGGCGCAGTACCGCACGCCGATCCGCATCAATCACATGACCATGGAGTACAGCTACGGCCGCGCCGCACTCGACGGCGCCTGCGCGCACCCGTGGCCACTCGAAGCGCAGATTCCCTTCCCCGGTTTGCCTGAACCGCACAGCCAGCTCGCGGTGCCGGTGCTCGCGCACGGCCGGCTGCTCGGCGTGCTGTGCGTCGAAAGCCCGCAGGATCTGCGCTTCACTTACGACGATGAAGACGCCCTGGTCGCACTGGCAACACAGCTCGGCTCGGCGATCCACGCGCTGCAACAACAGGCGCTGGTGGAGTCCGCGGTGACCGAACGCGAAGCGCAACCTGCGCCGGCACTTGTGGGCCAGGCGCTGGAAGTCCGCCACTACGCAACCAACAACAGCGTCTTCATCGGCGGCGATTACCTGATCAAGGGCGTCGCAGGCGCGATCCTGTGGTGCTTGCTGCAGACGCGCGCCGCCACTGGCCGCGAAGATTTCTCCAACCGCGAACTGCGGGTATCGCCCGACCTCCGATTACCGGAGCTCAGCGACAACCTAGAAGCCCGTCTGATCCTGCTGCAACGCCGCCTCGACGAGCGCAACGCCGGCATCCGCCTGCGCAAGACCGGGCGCGGGCTGTTCCGGCTCGAAGTCGACATGCCGCTTGAATTGCGCGATCTGTAGTCTGGACGCACGACGAAAATGGGGCGACCCAAGGTCGCCCCTCCGTTCCTTCACGGTCATCAGGCCGCGGCCTTGCCCGCCGGCAAACGATGCCGGATCACATTCACGACAAACAACACGACTGACGCGAACACCAGCACGCTGCTGATCGCCACCACCGGCTCTGCAGCAGGCGTGCCGAGCAGCAAGGCGGCCAGCCCGCCCATCATTACCGGCAGCGCGAGGTTGTAGAGCCAGAAATGCAGCGTCGCGGCGCGGTTGGCGGCGGCGCGCGGGAACTGGGTGTAGACCCAGCCGGTCAGCGCGAGCGACACCCAGCCCAGCAGATTGAGATGCACATGGATCGGGCGCAGACGGAAGTCATGGCTCGCCGCCATCCCCACACCCAGCGCCACAGCGAACACGAAATAGAGCAGGGCCAGCAGCACCCAGCGTTGTGCCTGTCGGGTCATGGTCGCCTCCTCAGATGCCCAGCGCGAGCGTGAGCTTGCGCCAGTCGCGACCGCCGAGCAGCGGGCGGATCAGGTTCAGCACGCCATCGAAGACCTCCGCCGGCGCCGTGCGCCGCATGCCACCGAGCATGCCGGCACGCTCGTTCGGCGTCATGTGCGGCAGCATCCAGCGCATCGCCAGTTGCAGGCGATCCGGCGCTTCACCGGACACGATGGCGTGTTCGATCGCGCGGATCTCCTCGTCGCTGTAGTGCGCCCACAGCACCGCGTTGTGGTCGCGCTCTTCCTTGCCCATGTGCTCGAAGTTGTGGCCGACGAAATCCGACAGGCGGCGGTAGAGCCCCTGCGCAGCCTCGTCGTTGCCCGGCACGCGATCGAGCAGCCAGCGCAGTTGTGCGATTTCCAGCGCATGCGCTTCGTGCTCAGCGGCAACATCGGCGCAGGAACCGGGCTGGCGGGCCTCCATCGCCGGATGCACATGGCGGTTCTCGTTTTCGAGGTGATGCTCGCAGATATCGAGCAGGGCACGCACTTCTTCGCTGACCACGGCGATGTCGGCACTGTCGTGCGCATCGAGCCGGCCGACGCGAACCAGCGTATGCGCCATGAAGGCGCGCAGGCCCTTGTGGATGAAGGCGTAAATGTCGTGACGGGGGTGTTGCATGATGTTCTCCAGCTTCTGTCTTGGGGTAAGCCGATGCCTGCGCATCGGGTGACTGGAGAATAGAAAGTGGGCGGACAGCCTGTTCCTAAATCTTGGCTCGCGGATTCCTAAAATTTCGCTATTGCCGTGAGCCGCGTGACGCCCGTCACGCGGCCCGGCCCGTCAAGGCTCAATGCCTGCAAAGCGCGCGGCACTCTCGTTGCCCTCGGCGTCGAGTGCGATCACACCAAACAGGTAGTTGTCCTTCGATACACCCTTGAGGGTCAGCTCACGGGCGTTGCCGGCGTCGTGCTGATACTGCCAAACCGGCGAGGTGGTTTCACGCCACACCACCCGATAGCCGGCCACATCGCGCTCGGTACTCGCATCCCAGGTCAGCCGGGTATCGTTGCTGAGCGACCGAGTGTCGAGCAGCACGCGAGCCGGCGCCGCGGGCGCGCGCGCCAAGCTGGCCAGCGCAGCAGCATTGGCACGGGCGACCCGAGCAACGTAATCGAAGTCCACATACTCGGGCAGATCACCGTATCGATAGCCGTCGGTCTCGCGCAGGTCCTGATGCTGGTGTCGAAAATCCTCCACCGGCTCGGTGAAGCGCACCGCCGGAAAGCCGCGTTCGAGAAAGGGGAGGTGGTCGCCGCCGCGCAGAAAGCGGTCACGCCGCGCGATGAGTTGCACCGCAAAGCCCGGCTGCCAGCGCTCCGCCGCCCGTTTTACGGCGCGAGCAAACTGGTGCGTCGGCGTGTCGTGTTCACCGCCGATGCGAGCGATCTGTGCGAGTTGCTCGCGAGCCTGCTTCGCGAAGGCGTCTTCACCCGCTTGGTTGCGTTCGTTAGCCAGCACCGTCTTGAGCATGGGCGTCAATCCGTCGGCAAAGAGCCGCACGGTGTCCGCACGGCGCACGCCATCGTCGCCGAGTGAGCTGCCGATGATGTCGTTGGTGATCATGCCCTCGATGCGCGTATGCGCCGCAGCCGCGTCGCGCGCAAGCCGGTCGGCGCCAAGGAGGCCCTGCTCCTCGCCCGCCACCGCTGCGAACACGATCGTCGCGCGGGTCGGCTGATCGGCCATCGCGCACGCCATTGCGATCACTGCTGCAACGCCAGATGCATCGTCGTTTGCGCCTGGCGCATCGGCCTTCGCGTCCATCACATCGCTGGCGCGCGAATCGTAGTGGCCACTGACGAGGTAGACCCGCTCACGACCGACGGGGTCGAACCCCGGCAGCGTTGCCACGACATTGACGATCTCGGTCGGCCTGTCGATTCGCCTGCCGGCAGGTTCGACATGGCTGATGAAGCGCACGCCGAGCCGCCCCTTGCGCTCGGCGTTGCAGTTGTCGAGTCGCTGCTTGATCCAGCGCCGGGCGGCACCGATGCCACGCCTTTCGGACGCCGTCTCCGACATCGTGTGGCGCGTACCGAAGGCGGCCAAAGTGCGGATGTCCGCGGCGATCTGGCGCGCATCAATACGCTCCAGCACCCGTGCGATCACCGCATCGTCGGCAGATGCCGGGATAACCGCCAGTGCGCCCAGCATCAGCGCGGCAGCGTGCAGGACAAAAGAACGGCGCATGGTCGGGCCTCCTCGTCGGAAGCCGAAAGCATACACAGGCCCGCGTCAGCGAGCCCACGTCAGGGCTTTAGGCCGGCATCACCAGATGTAGCCAACGCCGGCGATCACCGTCACTTCGTTGTCGTGCCCCACGATCGGGCTCTTCGCGGTGCCGCTGTCGAAATGCTCGAGGTTGCCCGACACGGTGCCGAGCCAGTGGCGGTCGAAGCGGTAGCTGGTGATCAGGCTCAGCATCGGCGACCAGGTCGCGCCGGTGTCGTGCTGCGGCCGATCCGGCCGTGCCTCATCGGCCGACACACCACCGAAGTAGTAGTTCGCCAGCTTGCTCGAACGCCACAGCACGCCGCAACCGGGCATCACGAGGAAGCGGCCGTGCACGATCGGGAAGTCTGACCACAGCAGGAATTCCTGCCCCTTGCTGGTGCCGCTGATATCGCTCGCCGCGCGCATCGTCAGCAACGCATACGGCGTCACGAAGTTCGCGCCAATACCGGCCTCCGGCTCCCATTCGCGCTTCTTCATGCCGGACAGCTCCGACGCGTCAGCCGGGTCCAGGTTGCCAAAGCGCACGCGGCCGTAGGCAAAGGCCGCAAAGCCACCCTCGCGGTAGAAGTAGTAGCGCGCACGATCGCCGAGGTACATGAAACGCTCACCGAAATACACGCCCCCCGGCACGACCAGACTCATATCGTCCAGCGCCAGGTAGCGCGCGTTCGCACCGATATACACGCCACCCAGCACCAGACCCTGCGGCACCGGCGAATCCTCCGCCCCGCTGCTGATCAACTGCAAAGACGAAAGATCCGCCTCGGCGTGCACTGGTAACGTCACCAGAGCAGACAGCGCCAACAGCGAGCAGGCGAGCCTGCGGCAAAGACCGGGCAGCGTAGTCATCGGATGTGCGGGCATGTCGTCACTCCTTGGGTGGCAGCACAGGGTTCGTCGCAGTGTAGCGAGGGCTTTCGCGGCGCCGCTTTGCGCCGGCGCAATCCACGCCTTGCAACAGAGGCCGGCTCTGCGCAGCGCAAGGCGCTGTCACCAGTTCAGCAGCGCCGATTGATGAGAGACGGCAGGGCCCTACGAAAGGGCCTATGTTGGGCTGAATGAAGTGAAGCTCAACGTCTCCACGGTGGGCTCAATATCTGGAAGGCAGCGGGAAGAGCGTGACCGACACGCGACGCCGCACCCTGCGAACCACTCCTGCCCCCTTAACGACGAATCTCGATGGCTTCATGCTTGCAACGACGTAGGTCAGTCTTGCGGTCATTGACCACGTGTGGTTGCGGCAGGCAAGTTTGACGCCGCGAAGCCGCGCGCGCCCCAAGAGTCAGTCATCCAATCGCCATTCAAATTCCACGCGCCCCAATCTTTTATGGACCACGCCGTTCGTTTTCAGCGGACGAAAGCGGCATGCCGAAAGCGCTTCGAGCGCCGCCTGGTCCAGCCGTTCGTGCCCGCTGGTTTGCTCAATGCGAGATTCCAACACTTCGCCGCCGGTCGATATGAGAAACAAAAGCCTAACCGTACCTACCTCGTTACCCGCTAACGACGCGGCTGGGTACTGCGGCATATTGCAGCCTTGGGCGCCGCTGACTTGGGAAATATCGAGGGCCGGCGGAGAACGTCCCGGCACCGGCTCCGGTGGAATACGACTATCCTCCCGCGCGCGGAACTCGGTCCCGACTATTGCCTTCGTCTGATCGGATCGCGTCTGGCTCGATTGAGCGTCATTCCGAAACGAGAACGTCCTTACAAGCACGATGACATCGGCCTCGCGGCGCATGTCACTGCTGAACGGCGCATACGGTGCTGCGAGCCTTACCACCTTCATCGCAGCTTCATCGAGCTCAGCATTCCCGGACGATCTTCTTACGGCGACATCGATTAGTTCGCCTTTTGCGTCAATCTCAACGCTCAGCAGCAGGTCTCCGTATAGCTTGCCGTCGGCGCCCCGTGGAAAGTTGACTGTACCGATGCGTTCGACTTTCGCCGCCCAATCTTCAACGTAACGAGCAAACGCATACTCGTCGATGCGAAGAGCGAGGAACTTCTTGCGCGGCTTCTGCGCCTTCGGTTGCACACCCACCGTTGCCGAACCATCTATCGCAGCAGAGGCACTTCCCGACCCTGCTGCGGCAACCCCAATGGTTGAAACCAAGCTGATGGTGGCAGCCAATAGTGCCAACCTGGACAGATTCGGACCAGCCTTCAATCCAAATAGCATATTGCGGCCGCTCAGAGAATCGGCGCCAACCAGCGCGCTGCTTCCTCCACGCTCATGTGCTTGCGCTTTGCCCAGTCTTCGAGCTGGTCGCGGCCGATCTTCGGCACCGCGAAGTAGTGCGCTTCGGGGTGGCTGAAGTAGAAGCCGGACACCGCCGCGGCGGGCGTCATCGCGAAGGCTTCGGTGAGGTGCAGTTCGGTCGCGCGCGGTGCTTCGAGCAGTTCGAAGAGCGGGCCCTTTTGCGTATGGTCCGGGCAGGCCGGGTAGCCCGGCGCCGGGCGGATGCCCTTGTACTGCTCGGCGACGAGGGCGGTGGTGTCGAGCGACTCGTCGGCGGCGTAGCCCCAGTCGGACTTGCGGACCTTCTCGTGCAGGTACTCGGCGAAGGCTTCGGCGAGGCGGTCGGCGAGCGACTTGAGCATGATGCTGCTGTAGTCGTCGTGCGCAGCGGCAAACTCTTCAAGCTTCTTCTCGATGCCGACGCCGGCCGTCACCGCGAAGCCGCCCAACCAGTCAGGTTTGCCGCCTTCGGGCGCGAGGAAGTCGGCGAGGCACCAATGCGGCTTGCCGTCCGGGCGCTCGTGCTGCTGGCGCAGTTGCGGCAGCACCTGGCGCACTTCGCTGCGTGACTCGTCGGTGTAGATGATGATGTCGTCGCTACGGCGGGCCGCCGGCCAGATGCCGAACACGCCGTGCGCGGTGAGCCAGCGGCCGTCGATGATCTTCTTCAGCATCGCCTGCGCATCGGCATACACCTGCCGCGCGGTGGCGCCGACCACCTCGTCGTCGAGGATGGCCGGGAAGGGGCCGGCGAGATCCCAAGTCTGGAAGAAGGGGCCCCAGTCGATGTACTCGGCGAGTTTGGCCAGATCCATGTTGCGCAGCGCGCGCAGGCCGGTGACGTCCGGCTTCGGGGGTGTGTAGGCGTCGAAGTCGAGTTTCGCATGGTTGGCCGCGGCCGCCGCATAAGGCACCAGCTGCACGCCGCGCTTCCTGCCGTGCTGCTCGCGCACCTTCTCGTAGTCCTCCGCGACTTCGGCGACGAAGGTGTTGCGGTGGTCGATGGAGAGCAGCTTGGTGACCACGCCGACGGCGCGCGAGGCGTCCGGCACGTAGACCACCGGGCCTTCGTAGTTCGGCGCGATCTTGATCGCGGTGTGCGCACGGCTGGTGGTGGCACCGCCGATCAGCAGCGGCACTTCAAAACCCTGACGCTGCATCTCGGCCGCGATGTGGCTCATCTCTTCGAGCGAGGGCGTGATCAGGCCGGAGAGACCAATCGCCTGCGCGCCGTGCTCGCGCGCCGCGTTGAGGATCTTCTCCGCCGGCACCATCACGCCGAGGTCGACCACGTCGTAACCGTTGCAGCCCAGCACCACGCCGACAATGTTCTTGCCGATGTCGTGCACATCGCCCTTCACGGTGGCGATGACGATCTTGCCCTTCGCGGCGGCGCCGGTGCGCAGCTTCTCGGCTTCGATGTAGGGGATCAGGTGCGCGACGGCCTGCTTCATCACGCGGGCGGATTTCACCACCTGCGGGAGGAACATCTTGCCGGCGCCGAAGAGGTCGCCGACCACGTTCATGCCGTCCATCAGCGGGCCTTCGATCACCGACAGCGGCGGCTTGCCGGTGGCTTCCAGTGCAGCGCGCGCTTCCTCGGTGTCGGCCACCACGTAGTCGGTGATGCCGCGCACCAGTGCGTGCTTGAGGCGTTCGCCGACTGGCTGATCGCGCCACGCGAGGTCTTCCACGCGCTCTTTCGCGGAGCCTTTCACCTGCTGGGCGTATTCGACCAGCGCTTCGCCCGCACCCGGGTGGCGGTTGAGCACCACGTCCTCGACCAGTTCGCGCAGCTTCGGTTCGAGTTCGTCATACACGCCGAGCTGGCCGGCGTTGACGATGCCCATCGTGAGCCCCACCTTGATGGCGTGGAACAGGAACACGGTGTGGATCGCTTCGCGCACATGGTCATTGCCACGGAACGAGAAGGACACGTTCGAAATGCCGCCCGAGGTCTTGGCGTGCGGCAGGTTCTGGTGGATCCAGCGTACCGCCTCGATGAAGTCGACGCCGTAGTTGTCGTGCTCCGCGATGCCGGTGGCGATGGCGAACACGTTCGGGTCGAAGATGATGTCTTCGGGCGGGAAGCCGATGCCGGTCAGCAGCTTGTAGGCGCGCTCGCAGATTTCGATCTTGCGCTGGTAGGTGTCGGCCTGGCCCTTCTCGTCAAAGGCCATCACCACTGCCGCAGCGCCGTAGCGCATCACCAGCCGCGCCTGTTCAAGGAACTTGGCTTCGCCTTCCTTCATCGAGATCGAGTTGACGATGCCCTTGCCTTGCAGGCACTTGAGCCCCGTCTCGATCACGTCCCACTTCGAGGAATCGATCATCACCGGCACGCGGGCGATGTCAGGCTCCGAGGCGATCAGTTTCAGGAAGCGTTCCATCGCTGCCTGCGAATCGAGCATCGCCTCGTCCATGTTGATGTCGATGACCTGCGCGCCGTTCTCGACCTGCTGGCGGGCCACCGCCAGCGCATCGTCGAAGCGACCTTCGAGGATCATCTTCGCGAATACGCGCGAACCGGTGACGTTGGTGCGCTCGCCGACGTTCACGAACAGCGAGTCGTCCGAGATCGCCAGGGGCTCCAGACCGGAGAGGTGCATCACATGCGACTTCTTCGGCCGGTAGGCGGGTTTGACCGTCGACACCGCTTCGCCGATCGCCTTGATGTGCGCCGGCGTCGTGCCGCAGCAGCCGCCGACGATATTCACGAAGCCACTCTGCGCCCATTCGCCGACCTGACGCGCCATGTTCTCCGGCGTGTCGTCGTACTCGCCGAAGGCATTCGGCAGGCCGGCGTTCGGGTGGGCCGAGCGCCAGGTCTCGGACACCCGCGCCATCTCCTCGACGTACTGACGCAATTCCTTCGCACCGAGCGCGCAGTTCAGACCAATCGTCAGCGGGTTGGTGTGCGCGAGCGAATCCCAGAAGGCTTCGGTGGTCTGGCCGGAAAGCGTGCGACCCGAGGCGTCGGTGATCGTGCCGGAGATCATCACCGGCCAGCGGCGGCCGGCTTCGTCGAAGAAGCGCTCGATCGCGAACAGCGCCGCCTTGGCGTTGAGCGTGTCGAAAATGGTCTCGACCATCAGGATGTCGGCGCCACCTTCGACCAGGCCTTTGGCCGACTCGATGTAGTCGGCGACCAGCGCGTCGAAGGTGACGTTGCGGAAGCCGGGGTCGTTCACATCCGGCGACAGCGACGCGGTGCGCGAAGTCGGGCCAAGCACGCCGGCGACGAAGCGCGGGCGCCCGGTCTTGGCGGCGAACTCGTCGCACACCTGGCGTGCCAGTCGCGCACCGGCGACGTTGAGCTCGTAGGCGAGATCCTGCATGCCGTACTCGCCCTGCGACACCCGGGTGGCGTTGAAGGTGTTGGTCTCGATGATATCGGCGCCGGCCTCGAGGTAGGCGGCGTGAATGTCGCGGATGATCTTCGGCTGCGACAACAGCAGCAGGTCGTTGTTGCCCTTCACATCGCTCGCCCAGTCGGCGAAGCGCGTGCCGCGGTAGTCGGCTTCCTGCAGCTTGTGCTTCTGCACCATCGTGCCCATCGCACCGTCCAGCAGCAGGATGCGGGTTTCGAGCAGGTCGCGGAGTTCTTCGGTACGGTCGGCTTGCATCATCGTTCTCGTCTGTCGTATTGCGTCGCCCTCATCGCAGGGCAACGCAGAAATTCGGGGCAGGGTGCTTCAGCGGCCCTGCATCAGCGTATTCATCATCAGGCTTGCGATCGCATCGGCATCGGGGTGGTCTTGCTGCCCCAGTGCGCTGACCACGCGCAAGCGATCGGCCGGCGATTTGTTCTGCGAGAGCTTGAACTTCGCATCCACGCCCTGCATGTCGAGCGCGAAGCAGTGGATCTGCGCCAGCATGCCGGCGCGCTCATCACGCCGCATGTGCCGCGTGCCTTGCTCGCCCAGCGGGTCGGGGTCGAAGGTATCGAGCAGGTGGTCCAGCATCGCCTGCGCGGCTTCGCCTTCGATCACTCGGACCTTGGCCTGCACATGCACCGTCGCGTAGTTCCAGGTCGGCACGCTTGGCTGTTCATACCAGGTGGGCGACACGTAGACGTGCGGGCCATGAAAGATCGCCGTCACCGCAGCGCTTTGGCCCAGCAGCGCGGCATGCGGATTCGCACGCGCCACATGCCCGACCAGCGTGCCGCTCGCATCCGCCACCAAGGGCAGGTGCGTGATCACCGGCGCACTATCGGCCACGCTGATCAACGTGGCGAACGGGTGCTGCGCGATCAGTTGCGCAATGGCATCGCGATCGGGCGCAGCGAAGTGGTCGGGTACGTAGAGCGTCATGACTGGCCCTGAAAACGAAAAAACCCGCTCGGCCTCGGTGGCGGAACGGGTTCTTTTGAAACGCGTCTCGCTTTAGCTGATTTCGACCCGATCGGGGCCGGCGCCCAGCAAGCTGAGGTCAAAGCGGCGCAAGGATCGGATTTTGCTTGCCGCGCTTGCGCACTGTCAACAGAATTGCCCCTTTCGCGTCAGAGACTTGCTGGCGCCCATCCCTTCGCGGAGCCCCCTAATGTCGATCCTGCTGCTTGGCCTGTTGCTGTTCTTCGGCGTGCATATCGCCGCCTCGATTCCAAATGTGCGCGCCGCCGCCATCGCCCGCACCGGTGAGAACGGTTGGCGCGGCGTGGTCACGATCAACGCGATTGCCGGCCTTGGTCTGGTCGTGCTGGGCTGGAAGGGTGCGCCGAACACGCCGCTGTTCGCGCCCAGCGCGCTGGCGATCCAGTTCGCACCGCTGCTGATCACGCTGTCGCTGATCCTGTTCTTCATCGGCGGGCTGAACCTGCGCGGCCATGTGAAACGCCGCTTGCATCACCCGATGCTGATCGGTGCCGTGCTGTGGTCGCTGACCCACCTGCTCGCCAACGGCGGCGCCCGCGAAACGCTGCTGTTCGGCAGCTTTCTCGCCTTCTCGCTGTACGAACTGGCCTCGAACTTCGCGCGCGGCAAGTACGCCACGCACACGCCGTTGATCCGCTACGACCTGATCGGCCTGCTGGTCGGCATCGCCGTCGCCAAAGCGGTGCTGGTTTGGCACCAGTGGCTGTTCGCGGTGCCGGGCTACCTTCCGCAGTAAGCCCTGCTCAAAGCCTGAAGCGGGCGGTCAAGGCATCGAGTTCGCTGGCCGTCTGCTCCAACCCCTGAGCAGCGCGCGCGGCGACAGACATCTCGACACCGGTCTGCTCGACCTGGTGCGCGATGCTGTCGACCTGCTGGGCGAGCAGGCTGCTCGCCTCGCTCTGTTCGCGGGTCGACGCGGCAACGTCGCGAACCAGCGATTCGGCTGCACCGGAGCCTTCGGCAATCTGCTGCAAGGTCTCGGCAGCGGTGGCCGCAGCCTCGCGCGCCTTCTCGGCGTGTGGCAGGGCTTCCTCCATCGTGCGGGCGGCATCGAGCGTGTCGCGCTGGATGCGTTCAACAACGCCGGAGATCTCGGCCGTGGCCTTCTCGGTTCGGCCGGCAAGACCGCGCACTTCGTCAGCCACCACGGCAAAGCCACGCCCATGCTCACCGGCACGCGCGGCCTCGATCGCAGCGTTGAGCGCGAGCAGATTGGTCTGCCCGGCGATGTCCTTGATGACTGAAGCGATACGCGTCACTTCCTGTGCATTCTCGGCCAGCGTGCGCACCTGATCGGCTGCGCCGCCGAGCGCTTGGCTCATGTTGCCGAGGTCATCGGCCGCGACCGAAACCTGCTTCTGGCCGTTGCGCGCAAGCTCGGCCGCAGCACTGGCATGGCGCGCCGTTTCTCCGGCATTGTCGGAAATGTGGTTGATCGACACGGTCAGTTCTTCCATCGACGCCGCCATCGACTGCGTGCTGTCGGTCTGCACCTCGGTAGCGGCCGCGACGGCGCCAGTCGTGGCGTTGATGTCATGCGCCGCCTTGCTGACACGCCCAGCACCTGCAGTGATCTGCGCCATCACGCTACGCAGGCTCTGCACCAGGCGATCGAGCTCACCAAGCAGGCTGCCTGCATGAACGTCACGCAAACCAACCGTGAGATTGCCCCCTGCAACCTCGCGCATCACGGCAACGGCCATCGCCGGCTCACCGCCGATGTCGCGCAGCACCGCGCGGATCACTGCGAACGCGGTCACCGCAACCGCGACCATCAGCACCGCAATCGCGGCGAGCGCCGACATAAGCTGAGCGCGGAAAACCGCGTCAATATCGTCAATGTAAAGTCCGGTACCGATCACCCAGTCCCACGGCTGGTAGTGAGTCAGGTAATGCAGTTTTGGCAGCTGCTCGTTGCCGCCAGGTTTGACGGTCAGGGTGCGCACGTAGCCGCTCTTGTCGAGCGCCGCATTCACCAGATCCCGCACGGTGTAGGCGCCGGACTTGTCCTGGCGATCCCAGTGACTCTTGCCTTCGTATTCCGGGCGGATCGGGTGCATCACCCCCATCGCCTTGGAATCGTAGATGTAGAAGTACTCGCTGCCCTGGTAGCGCATCGACCGCAGGGCATCCCGCGCCAGGGTCTGTGCCTGCTCCTTGGGCATCTCGCCCTTGGCGACACGTTCCTGAAAGCCAGCGACCGTGCTGGCGGCGATCTCGATCGCGGATCTTAGGGTGACCTTGCGATCTTCGAGCAACTGCGCGCGCAGGTTTGTAACCTGCAGCGCGGCCAGCGCCAGCATGCCCGCCAGGGACACCGCAACGAGAACCAGCAGACGCGTCTTGAGACTGAGTTTCGCGAACATGGCAATGCTCCGTTTCTCTGAATCGACTGCGATCGCCGAAGCGCCCGCCGGGTCAGTGTTAACGACCCGCATGCGCCAGTGCTTGAGCAAGATGAACGGTGGGCGCCGTGACATAGGCTACAGTGGCGCCCGATTCTGTTCAGCCCCAGCACCATGAAGCTCTACCTCGCCGGCCCTGACGTCTTCCGCACCGATGCGCTCGAATGGGCCGTTGCTGCGCGTGCGCTGTGCAGGCTGTGTGGCCACGAAGCGCTGGTGCCGCTCGACGGCGAAGCGCAGGATGCAGCGGGCATCTACGCCGCCAATGTGGCCATGATCCGCGCAGCCGATGCGGTGCTCGCGAACCTGGCGGAATTCCGCGGTGCCGAGCCGGATTCCGGCACTGCCTTCGAAGTGGGCTTTGCGATTGCGCTGGGCAAGCCGGTGGTCGGCTATCTGCCCGCCAACGAGGCACTCGCCGACCGGATCGCGCGCCATTGCGGGCCGCTGACGCGCGACGAAGTCGGCCTGATCGACGGCAGCGGTTTGCGGGTCGAACAGTTCGGCCTGCCACTCAACCTGATGCTTGCGGTGCCCGCGCGGATCGTGATCGGCGATCTGTCGACGGCAATCGCTGCCCTGCCGCGCAGCCCCTCGGGCGCCTGATACGCATCACGAGGTTTCGTCGTATCGCTTGGCGGCGTCACACGCCGGGGCCAGAATCACGCATCCCTCCTTCGCACGAGCGCCCGCCATGCAAGCTGCCAGACCCGAAGTGACGCGCACCCTGCTCGCGGTGATGACGATTTCGCTGTTGATCGTCGGCTCGCTGTGGGTACTCAGACCCTTTCTGGGTGCCCTGATCTGGGCGACGATGATCGTCGTTGCCACCTGGCCGCTGATGACGGCACTTCAGCAGCGGCTGTGGGGCAAGCGCAGCCTCGCAACCGCGGTGATGGTGTGCGCGCTGCTGCTGGTGTTGTTCGTGCCGCTGACGATCGCGATCACGACGGTCGTATCAAATGCCGACAAGGTGGCCGTGCTGGTGCCGAAGCTGCAGGAAGCCACCGTGCCGGAGCCGCCGGCCTGGGTCGCAGGCCTGCCGATGGTCGGCAACAAGATCGCCGGCTTCTGGCACGGCGTGGCGGTCAACGGCGTTGCCCCGCTGCTCGCCAATGTCAAACCCTATGCCGGCGATGCGCTGAAGTGGCTGGCGTCGCAAGCCGGCGGACTCGGCATGGTGGTGATCCAGTTTCTGCTCACCGTGGCGGTCGCCGGCATTTTGTACAGCACCGGTGAATCGGCGGCGCGCGGTGTGCGCGGCTTCGCGCGACGGCTCTCGGGCGAGCAGGGCGATCGGGTCGTGATTCTAGCGGGTCAGGCGATCCGCGGTGTTGCGCTGGGCATCGTGGTGACGGCGCTGGTGCAATCCACCTTGGGCGGCCTCGGGCTGCTGATCACCGGCGTGCCCTTCGCCGCAGTGCTGACTGCGGTGATGTTCATGTTCTGCCTAGCCCAGCTCGGCCCGGTGCTGGTGCTGCTGCCGGCCGTAGGCTGGCTGTTCTGGAGCGGCGACAATACGATGGGCAGCGTGCTGCTGGTATGGACGCTGGTCGTCGGCTCGCTCGACAACTTCCTGCGGCCCTGGCTGATCAAGAAGGGTGCGGATCTGCCACTGCTGCTGATCTTTTCGGGTGTGATCGGCGGTCTGCTCGGCTTCGGCATGATCGGCCTCTTCATCGGCCCGGTGGTGCTCGCGGTCACCTACACGCTGCTCGACGCGTGGATCGGCGACGCATGGCCAGCGGCCGACGAGGCGCAGCCCGCGGCTGAGACGAAGCAGGCTTAGTTGCCGAACAGCTTCCTCAAGCTCTCGCCAATCCCGCCGGCGGCCTTGCCCACACCTTCAGCGAGGCCGCCAATGCTGACACCCAGCCCCTCCGCCACCGCTGCCGCAAACCGCGAGGCCATCACCTCGTTAAGCGAGAACTTCGGGTCATCGAGATTGCCCTTCAGCGTGAAGTCGACCTGAATTCGCCCCGAGCGATCCTTCAAGGCCGACACCACCAGCGCACGCGGCAAACCCAGCGCGCTGTGCCCGTATTCAACCAGTTCCAGTTCGCTCAAGGTCAGTTGGCCGGGCGCATCCAGGCGCCGCTTGGCCACCTTGGCGTGCATGGAGAGGTCGAGGACGCCACGCTTCACGCCCGCGTCGGCAGCCTTTACCAGGTAGGGTTCTACGCTGCGCAGATCCACGCCAGTCAGCCCGAGCTTCAGATCCATGTCACGCGTCGCCAGCGTCAAGCGCCCATCCAGCGCCAAGCGCCCGTCGCGCGTGGGGCCGGTGACGGTACCCGCCAAGGCCAGCGCGCTCTCGGCATCCAAGGTCGGAATCCGCAAGTCCGATAAACGTCCATCCAGCGCCCGCAGCGCGATGCAATGCGGCTTGCGCGCCACGGTGGCATCGCAGTAGTCGAGCGCGCCATCGGCCAGCACGATCGAATCGAACTGAATCACGCGCGTCGGTGCCGCCGACGCCTGCTCCGCGGATGCCTCGCTTTGCGCCACCCTCGAAGGCTCTGCTACGGCCGCCTGCGCTTCGGCCGGCTCCAGCACCGAAGGCAGCAGCCGCACTCGGCCATTTCGTGCGCGCAGCATCGACAAGTAAGCACCTTCGAGCCGCAGCTCCCGCACCGCGATATCGCCGCGCAGCAGACTCGTAAGCGCCGGCACCACACGCACCACACGCGCCCGCATTTCATCCTGCACCGGCCAGCCATCCGCGGCACGCACCACCACGTCGCGCAACTCCAGCGCATTCCAACGCACCACCACATCCCCAACCTGCGCCCGCGCCCCCAAGCCCTGCTCAACCGACACCTTCAAACGCTGAACGGCGAAGTGGTAGGCAATTGGAATCAGGAGTGCAAGCGTCAGTACGGTGGCAAACAGAATGCGGGCGGGGCGGGAACGGAACATCGGGAAGTCGCAGACACGGTTAATGGAAGACGTGAATTGTAGAAAATGGCGTGGTCGCGGGTACTCCCTCTCGTTCGGGTGCCGCAGCACACCGGTCCGTTCGCGGCCCATGGCATTTAACGCTCACCGACTGGGGCCCTGCGCGACGCAGTGCAACGGCATCAGTCGTCTGCAGTCGTTCCAGAACCTGGGATCTTTGAGGTCAGACTGTAAGTGAGATGACTTGACGAGTCAGCGCTGACAGCACCCGTCTGAACGGCCACACGACGGCACCACTTGCAGTAAGCGACTCGTTACAGCCCGGCGGCCAAGCACAAGGCCGCAAATCGACGTCCGGCCCCTGTGCGCTCAGCGGCCTGGCAGCCCTACCGTGGCAACACTGCGCTCAAGACGTCTCGTCGCCACCCGAGATCAACTCGCCGTTGACGCGAATGACTGGCTTGCGACGCGGGCGGACTGCTTCCTGTGCACGGTTGTGCAACAGGTCGGCCGAACGTGCGGCGGCCTGCTCGGACTGCCAGGCGAGCAAGTCAGCCCGGTGTAGGGCTTCGAGTTCGCGCGGCCACTTTGGTCGTGGCGCCACGGCGAGTGCCAGCCAATTAGTGAACTGCAGGGGAAAGAATATCGGGAACAGTACGATGAAGATGATCGTGCGCGTCCAGGGCGCCGGCGCGATGCCGGGTTTGTCGCGGTTCTCGCGCCAACGTACCCAGTCATCGGCCATGCCGAACAGGTTGACCATGGCGTACCAGCGCACCGCGTGCGTCAGGAGTTTTTCGGGTGGCGACACGGCATCCGGGCCACCTTCCATATAGCGACGCACGTACTCCATGCTGGGCAGCACGCCCGATTCTGCTGCAGAGATCTGTCCGCACTGGAATACGTGCGGGATACCACGCGTCCGCAGAGGCTCGCCGCCTGGGCCGAGTTCCGCATATTGCCCGCGGTAGGTCTTGACGGTGGCATAGGCGGTTGCCACGCTCGATTCCACGCGCGGTGTCAGTCGCGACCAATCGATCTCGATCGGACCTTTGCCCGTCCACAGCCAGACCTTCTTACGCTTGTGGTTAAGGCGGACGGTGGGGTCGGTGACGGAGAAGAAACTTAGCCATAGATAGAGCAGCGGCACGGCTAAGCCTGCGGTTAGGGCCACCACCATGACAATGGCAAACACTACGTCGAACAGAGCAACGTCGTGTGATTGGAGCGAATCCTTCGTAAGGGTGAGGACGCCGTAGATGATCGAACAAATAAGAACTGACAACCCAACGAAAATAATCGCCCCCCAGCCACGCATCGGCGAGTTCCCGCCCTGCCCGATTTCCAAGTAGGCTGGACTGATGGCGTACACCATCTGGTCGCTGTTTGCCCAGCTACTCAGCGGACCGGCCGGTAGTGGGCGAGTGTTGTGCGCAGCGTGTTTGGCGCGTTCCCAACCTTTGCGTGTGCGTTGAAACCAGGCCATATCAGTCTCTGGCGTCGGCGTAATTCGCACCGCCCGGTACGGGAATCATGCGCAGATCGGGATGGTTGGCGGGATCGGGCCAGTACTCGAATTTGAGGCGGGCGCGGTTGTAGAAGTCTTCGTTCACTTTGAGCTTGCCGGCATAGGTGGCGACACCATTTTCGAGCGCAAGCGTGAAGGGCTCGCTGAATTGAAGGACTTCGTCCATCGGAATGAGTTTCTGCCCTTGAGGGACGGCACTGAAATAAGCCTGCGTAGGCGGCTGGGGTTTCAGGTCAGGGTCTTCACTAAAAGCACTGGTCTGGCGAGTCACGACAGTCTGCCGTTTTCCTGGACCGAACAACTGCAACGAGAGCGCATAGCTGCTAACGGCACTCCGGAAACCCGGCATGATGACTGCGACTTCGACCTCGTCTTTGCCAAACTGATCATTCCAGTTGAGTGTGACATTGATGCCGTAGAGAGCAAGCTGGAACTCCGCCATCTCGTCCTTGAGATTGCCAAATTTCGTTCGAGTGGTGCCCTTATACGCCAGCTCATTGCGCCACTCGCAGCGGGAAAGCCATTTTTCCAGTGGTGTGTCTTCTTTCGTGGCGGCTTGGTAGGCGAAATAGATCCCCGCGACGGTGGCGCCAATCACGAGAACGATCCACCCCGCAACCGGAATCGCCGCCCCCATGCCCAAGAAGCCCGCAGCACCAATTACGGCCGAAGCCGCTGCGCCAGTTGCACCGGCTTGAGCGAGTAGGGCGCCGGCAGCCACGACCGTCAGAGCTCCAGACCCCACGGCAGCTATTGCGCTCATGCCAGCGGCGCTGTATGAACTCATGGCTGCATCGCGATCTCCGTCCTGGGCTAGTCCGTAACCTTTTCGAGCAGCTTGGGTAGCGTCAATCGTGGCAGACGCAATTCCAAGCAATCCACCCCCCAATGCCGTCCAGCCAGCAATAGTCAGCAAGCGCGCAGCACTCGTGGTCACTACCGCAGGTGTAACCCGCGCGGCCATGGCTCCCGCAAAAACTTCCCCCGTCAGCGCCATCAGGCCGAGCGATCCGGACACCACGCCGTACAGGCATTCCGTGATGTTGTCGTCGCGGTTGGAGGCGTTGCCTTTGAGCGCACGATCGAGCTGGATCAGGTTAGCGGAAAGGTTGCTGATCTGAAGCGCAGCTCCCAGGCCAAGCAGACCTTTTCCGAGCGCTTTGCTGTCTTTGAGATAGGCCGTCAGTCCCTGCCATAGGTTGGGCGCAGGGCGCGGCAAAGCGAGCTGCGCGGCTGGGGCCGGCAGTGCCTTGGGGACTTGGGCTTGGCCCAGCCCCACAGCGGTTTCGGGCATCCACACCTCAGTTGCCACAACCCTGGTGGCAGTGAAGCGGCTTCCTAGCCAGGCGCCATCGACGCCTTGGGCGATCTTGAGCGAGCGAGCCTCTTGTACGACCTTGGACATCTGCGACTTGGGCGGCCCCCACACAGCCTCATGCATTTGCACGACCATCTGCTGAAGCGTGACCTTCTGTACGTTGGGCGTTACCAGCACTTCCATACGACTGACGATGACCAGTCGCAGCCGTTGCCCTGCCACGAGTGCCGCTTCCGGCTGGCTGCGGGCAAGTACCGAAAGCTGTGAAGCAAGCGTCACTGCGAGGAGGCCCGATTCCGCCTGCGCGCTACGCTGCAAGCCCTTCGCTTTGCGTACCTCGTGCCATTCCCGGAGCTTTTCAGTCAGATCCTTGCTCTGCTTGACGAGATCAACGCCCTTGTCGAGCTTGCCCACATCCAAGGGTTTGGCGGCATCACCCTTGAGAAATGCGATGACGTCTTTGTCGGCCGCGGTGAATGCCAGCCACAAGGGGTGTTGAGCATCTGCGGGATCTGCCGTGAGCCACGCCTGCCACCATGTCTGTTCTTTCGGAGTGGCGCCGGAACCAAACACGCAGCGCGCGAAGTCGCGCTCCATGGCTGCGCCGATGGACTTGCCGTGTTGCGCGTCGGCACCGTCGTAGACCTGCCACGCGAGTTTGAAGAAATCGCTGTTCGCCCAGGCGTACCAATCGTCGCTCGCACGCAGGATGTAGGCCTCAAGCTCCTTGACCTTTTTGTCATGCGCCGCCTTGTCGGCGTGAACCTTTTGCATGGAGACCTTGGGCGCGTAGCGATCGTCCCAGACCTTGCCCCGTCCTTGCTTGCGCATGGACGATTCGAGGTCAAGGATGATGTCGCCCACGATGCGCGAGCGCAGCTTGGCGGCATCTCCCTGATATTTAGCCAATGCGCCCGCCTGCAGGTTGCGCCAATGATTGATGTCCTGCGCAACTCCAACCGTATCGGGAAGGCACAGCACGATCGCGTTGCCGGGGCTGTTGGCGTGCATGCGCGTGATCAACGCGTCGGCTTGCCCGGAACGGTCGATTGCGGGGGCCGTGGTGTAACTGGCATACCGGCGATCCACCGCACCAAAGGCAGCGGGTGTGGCAGCGTACTCGCCGACCAAATTGGCCAGCTCGCTGCCGGATGCGACGCGCACACCCGCATCGGCCGGAATGCTGCCGCCCCGGACAGCTTCAGCCGCATTCAGACCAACCATGAGCTTGCCGCGAAGTTGAGCGTCGCTCTTGAGCTGCTTGCGTACTTTCGCGGTCCACCAGGTGCGGCTATAGCCCACCCACACCTTACCGGCCTCACTGGCGCGTGTAACGTTGATCAGTGACGCGACGACGTTGTGGCCCTTTTCGCCGCAATGAAAAGTGGGTGGGCTGTTCGGTGGCGCATCGAGCAGGGTTTCCTGAAAGTGTCCGCTCGTAGTGGCTGCAAAGCATCGCCACACGCCACCGGCCCGTTCGTCGAACAGATAGACATAGCCCTCGCTGATCACGCGCAACACGTACTTGCCATCGCGCACTGGCGCGGTAGGCATGTGGGGTGCGCAAGGCAGCGTCGCCGGTTTGTTGGCCGATTCGCCCGGCACATATGCGATGCGCAGGGGCAACAAAGGCAGGCCAATGCGGTTGCAGTACTTGCAGTTGTCGATACTCATTTTGAACCCGTGTGGTGGGGTGCTGTCGCAGCGTTGCGCTGCGCTTCCGAAGCGATCAAGGCCCAGTCTTCGTCGTCGAGCTCGGCCTGAGCGCTGGTGTAGGCAATTTCGGTCTCCTGCACACGACGCAACAGCGCCTGGATACGTGGGCTGCTCTCAATCGGGGCCGTCAATTGCCAGCGCTTCGCTGCAAAGTGCAATTTCGCCTCATCGCGCAAACCCGCTTCTTGGGCGGCCGACAGACAAGCCCTAAGTGGGCGCCAGGGATCGGCTGCGTCAAAAGCCCCGGAATTTGGGCGTGCCAACTCGAAGCAGGCGTTGAGTTCCGAGATTCCACCGAGGGCAGCTTCCGCCTCAAGGGTCAGATGAAGCGGAGCATTCTGCTCGGCTGGACTTTCCAGCACATAGGCCATCAGTTGCCCACGGGCATCGACGAACCACCATTTGGTGACGATGCCCTGCACGACCGATTCAAATCGAAGTGAGGGTTGCGTCAAGTGTTGAGCCACCCTGGGATCCCAGTAACGCAAGATGCGGCGTTGAGCTTTGGCGTCGATAGCCACGGCAGAGCGTCCAAGCGCAAGAGCCAATTGCTTTGCCGGGAGCGTCGAGCACATCAAGGCCGCGAAGCGACGCCCTGCCCCTGCGCACCCCACGGCTTCCTTGGCAGCAGCGTCGAGGAAATCGTCGATAAAGCGTGCTTTGGCCAGCGTCGAGTTTGCGCGCGGGGCGATGAGCATGGGTCTCATCGATTCCGGGTAATTGCTGTGCGCAATCGGAACCGGTAGGAGGACAAAATCCTCTTCTGGCAGTTGCTCATCTGCCGGATCGCTTAGGGGATCGAGCAGCCCGAATAGCTGCAATTGCTGCTGGCCAAGCTCATCGCTGCCCGGGACAGGAATCTGGGCGCGGATGAATTCGCGTGTGTTGGCGGGCGACACTTTGCTCACAGCAGTGCCGTGCCTTTACTGGCGGCTTCCTTGAGTGTTTCGGCGCAGCCTTTGAACTCTTCCTTCGTCAGACTAGCCGTCTCTGCACCGGCCGACTGTGGCCCGGTCAGATTCTTCTGACTTGCCTTCAGCTTCACGCTGCCTGGTGCGGTCAGCGTAATGTTGCCGCCTTCGATCTGAATCGCGGCGCCGGCGGCAGTGAGTCGGACGTGGCTCTTGGCGCTGATCTGGATGCTGGCGTGGGTGCTGGCGACGGTGACCTGCTTTTGCGCTGCAACGGTGGCGGTGTTGTCGTGTGCGTGGGCAGTGACTTTGCCGGTGGCGGCGTGCAGTTTGATGCCCACGTCGGTGATCGGTCGTGCGCCTTCGGGCTTCTTGCCCACGGTGTAGAGCACGAGGCCAGCACCGCTGGCCCAACGGATCGCGCCTTGCGCGGCGGACTCAAAAGTCTGACCTCCCGTGACAGTGAGGTGGTTGGCGACAGCAGTGCTGTGCGCCGGCGTGGCGAGCGCGATGCCGGCTTCCCCATGCAGCGAGAGGTGCGGTGCTGCCCACGCAGTGACCATACCAGTGCCCCCTGCGATGCCGGCGGGGCCTTGGTTGGTGCTGGTCGTCTCGGCCAGTTCCTTGGACTGCGTGCTTGCACCGTCGAGTGGCGGCAGCTTCTTCGGCTCTGAAGGGTCTTTCTCGAACTTGGCGCGCGAGGTGTTGGCCGCTTTTGCGAAAGCGATCGCGAGTTCGCTGCTGCTGTCCAGCACCGCGGTGGCGCCACTCGCATCGACGTGCGGCACGCCACGGTGGCCGGATTCGCCGGCGGAGAGTTGCAGACCCTGTGCGGCGCGCACGGCGCCGGCGGCACTGGTGGCTAATTCCACACCGTGGCCACGGGCGGCTTCGCGGGCGTTGTCGGTCTGCGCACGCAGGTGCCCCAGCTGCAGGCGACTATCGTGTTGCGTGGTGGAGAGGCGCAGCCCGTCCTGGCCGGGGGTGGCATCGAACACCAACGCGTTGTGCTCGCCGCTTCCGGCTTGGCTGGTGGCGAGTGCCTGGGTCTTGATGCCGGCGAACACCGGTTTGTGGGCATGCGCACCGGAGCTACCGGGGAACCAAGCGGGCGCGTTGCCGGTGGCGTTGGCGCTGCCACTGCTGACCTGATTGCCTTGCGCGTTCTCTTGCCCGCGGCCGTTGTAGGCGAGCCCGATCACGATCGGGCGGTCGATGTCGCCTTCGGAGAAATCGACCAGCACTTCTTGCCCTAGGCGCGGGGTGAAATGGGCTCCCCAGTTGTCACCGGCCAGTGCGGTGGCAACACGTACCCATGTGCCTACAGTCTCGTTCGCACGCGCATTGTCGTCCCCACTCGGGTGGGCGAGGCGGCTTTGGGCGTTGCCGCCGCGCAGCCACGGCAACTGGATCTTGATGCGGCCATCGCGGTCGGCCGTCAGTGGCGTACCCGACACACCGACGACCAGCGCCGTCTGTGTGCCGCGCACGGTGGGTTTGGGGTGGATGCGCGCGCCGTGTTGATCCCAGGTGAGCGGGCGGTAGGGGGTATCCGCAGGGATGCTGTACGCGCGGTTGCAGTAGAGCGGGGTGTCTGCTTCATTGCGTACTGCTTGGCCGGCGTTCGTTGTGTCGCTCAACGAGTCGAGCAGTGCCAGTGCGGGCGCCGGCCCCAAGACTTCTCGGATCTGCGCCAGCACATCGGCGGCGAGGTTGTTGCGCGCTTCGTGCTCCACGCTGAGCACCGCAATCGGAACGCCCGTCGGCGGGCCGAAGGGGCCATCGGTGATCACGCTGCGGCTGCCGGGGGCAAGGCGACGCACAGTGCTACGGAACGGATAGCTGTGGATGCGGCACTGCCAGGCTTGCAGCTGGCGCTCGGCGTAGCGCTCGCCGTCTTCAACGGTCGGGAAGGCGTAGAGGCCGGGCGAATCGCTCCGCACCAGCGAAATGGGCCCACACTGCTGGCCGCGTGCTTCGACGGTGACACGCTGATGGGCACGGTAATCCCAGGTCACGATGCTCACGGTATCGGGCATCACGCGCGAGCCGCGCTGCAGGCTTTGCACGGTGTCGGCCACTTCGGTGGCGTCAGCACGGTGAAAGCGCATCGGTGGCACTTGCTTGAAGGCGCTGTTGTGGTCGGCGATCACCAGCGTGTGCGCGTCGGCGGCGTGCTCGAACCAGTAGAACAGCCCTTCCTCGGCAAGCAAGCGTTCGACGAAGGCCAAATCGCTCTCGCCGTGCTGCACACAGAGGCTGCGCGGCAGCAGCGCATCAGGTTCGGACAACTCCCAGCGCCACTGCGGCACGAGCTTGCCCTGGCCTTGCCAGCCGGCAAACAGCTCATCGCAGATCGCGACGACGTTCTGATCCTGGAAGGCCCAGCTGTCGCGGTTGTGGCCAAGGAACGCGAGCCACGGTTGCACCCGCATGCGGTAGCGCGCCAAGCCACCGTCTGCGCCCTGCAAACCAAAGCCGGTGACGTAGCCGTGAAAAGGGCGATCGCGGCTCACGAGACCATCGGTCAGCAGCGTCAAACACACCGGCTGCCCGATCAGCGACTTGTGCGCGATGTGCGCATCCTCGCTCAACAGCATCAGATCGAGTTCGAAGCCGCCGTCACCCACCGATTCGCGGATCCGCGCCGTTTCGACCAGCAGCGCATCCGTGCCCAACGGGGTGGTGAGGCGCAGCAGGCGATTGGCGTCGGAGAAGCTGCGCGATAGCAGGCCGGGAAGGGAGAAACCGGGCATCGGTAGGGTCCGTCATGGATTGGCGTGATGTAGGCCGACAGCATATCGCCATGGCATATCCGGTACCGTGAAATGCTGCGGGTTACAGCCGCCTTTATGCCACTACGGCTAGATTTCGCCGGCTCGTCGATACGTTGGCGTGCGCCCGAGGCCGGCAATTACACCGAACCGTGACAGTCGACGCAGCGCCCCTCAGGCAATTGACGTGACTCGCTTACAGGCCGGAATGCCGACGGTATGATTTGTTCACCAACCGGATTTGACCCAGGCCACAGGCGTGGGTGCACTCAGCAGAGGTCATCGTGGGACTCTTCGATCAGCTCAAATCGATACTTGCCAAGTCGCCAAGCCCCCAAGCGCCGTCAGCGCCCGCGGACGCGATTTCAGCCAGCCTGGGCCAGCCGCCCGAACGGCGTGTGCGTGATCGACAGAACGCCAGACCAGGCACCAGCGCGCTGATCGTCGACGATTCACCGACCATCGTTGCGGCATTGCGCAAGATGCTCAATTCTGCTGGCTATGTGACGCTTGAAGCGCTCACAGCTGAAGAAGGCATCGAAATTGCCCGCGACCTCACGCCGGACATCATCTTTCTCGATATCGTGCTTCCCGGCATGAACGGCTTCGCGGCTCTGCGCACGCTTCGCCGCGACCCGCTGACGAAAGACATACCGGTCATCATGATCAGCGGTAACGAACAAGCCACCGAGCAGTTCTTCGGCACCCGCATCGGTGCCGATGACTTCATGAAGAAGCCCTTTTCTCGCCTTGAAGTGTTTGCGCGAATCGAACGCCTGCTCGACGCAGACATGGTGCCGCGGCGACTCGCGGCGGCAACAGCACAAGTGGAAGCGACAAGCGTGAGCAACGCCTAAGGGTCGCCCAATGTGTTGATTGGGCTAGAACCATGCTGAATGGAAAAAGCGAAAAGGCCCGATTAGGGCCTTTTCGCTTTTTACCACTCTGTCGATTCAGCAGTCATTCACCGTTTTGGCGAAATTGAACGACTGCCAGCAGCATTCGAAAATGTCCGTACGCTAAGTCGAAAGACTCGAATCTTGCGTGCCAATCAAATAAAAAATAATTTAAAATCAAATACTTAAATGATGTAGCGAGCCTCTATTAGTGGCACAGACCCCCTAGCAGGGTGATGCAAAACCCAGTGAACGATCGCGCCCGTCATTTGTCGTAGCAGTAGGCGTCCAACCCCAGGCACAACAACGATGCGCGGCGAAGTCGATCCCCAGTCCTCGATGTTCCACTACTT
>NZ_JAYRDJ010000034.1:0-42849 GCF_041909475.1 Niveibacterium sp.
CTGCCGGTCCGTTCTAACAGTGCAGTCAACCGGACACCAAACTGCTGCGCAGTTTGGTTCCCTCCGCCGCGCTCCGGTGCCGGTTACTTTCAACGTTAGCCACTTGCTGAATTTCCGTTCGTTCATGCTGCGGCCGCACCGTCAAAGCACAAAGCAAGCAAGGGGAGCCACGCGAGCGCCGCCGACAGGAAATAAATCGTGCTACAGCCCAGTTTTTGGGATTGCCGCCGCCTCTACTTCTGCACCACAGCCAGAGCAACGTTGCCCCATCCCCCGCCCAGCGCCTTGAAGAACGCGACGGATGCGTCAAGCCGTGCCTCACGCGCCTGGATGAATGCGATCTGTGCATCGTTGCTCGAACGTTGTGCGTCGAGCAACTCGAGGAACGCCGCCGAGCCCGCTTCGTAGCGGGCGCGCGAGATCCGTTCGGCGTTCGCGGCGGCCTTCATCTGTGCTTCGCGAGCTTGCTCGGTGACGCTGGTCTGACGCAGGCTCACCAAGGCGTCGAGAACTTCGCGGTAGGCCGTCTGTGCGGTTTTGCGGTACTGCTCAAGCGCCTCTTTCTGTACCGCCGTCGCCTGGTCGAGTTTGCCAAGGCGATAGCCTGCGTCGAACACCGGCAGGTTGACGACGGCGCTGGCCGACCACAGGCTGGAACTTGACTTGAACAGATTGGAGAGATCCGAACTCTCCCCGCCGAAGAGGCCGGTCAACGAGATGCTCGGGAACAGCGCCGCCTTGGCGACGCCGATCTGCGCGTTGTAGGAGATCAGCGATTGTTCGGCCTGGCGGACATCCGGCCGGCGATCGAGCAGATCTGCGGGCAGGCCAGCCGGAGGCACGGGCGGCAGCGGAAGGGTTCGCAGATCGTCGCGCGGCGCGATGTCGAGTTCGGGCGCGCCGACGAGCAGTCCCAGCTGATGCAACTGCAATTCGCGTTGCTGCGTCAGCACCGACACCTGAGCTTCCAGTGCAGCGCGCGCACTTTCAGCCTGCTGCACGTCGAGCGCGGAAACCTTGCCGGCTTCGTAGCGGTGCTGCGCAATCGCCACCGCCGCTTCACGCGTTTTCAGGCTCGCGCGGCTGCTGGCGAGTTGGGTATCAAGGCTGCGCAGGCTGACATAGCCGCTGGCGACGCTGCCGGCGAGCGTCAGCCTCACCGTATCGCGATAGAGCCGGCTGCCGCTCGCCTGCGCAATCGCCGCTTCGCGTGCGCGGCGGAACTTGCCCCAGAAGTCCAGCTCGTAGGCCACCATCAGGCCGTTGAGCTTGAAGTCGTTGTACGGGCGCGGGGTGAGTTTGTTGGACGTCCAGGTGCCGCGGCTTGGCGAGATGCGCGAGGCATTGCCGTTGAGATCGATCTCGGGGAACAGCGCGGCGCCGGCCTGCTGCATCACCGCATCGGCCTGTTCGATGCGAGCCAGAGCGATCCGCACATCGGCCGAATCCTTCAGCGCGCGTTCGACCAGCGCATTGAGTTCGGCGTCGCCGAAGGCCTGCCACCAACCGTCCGCGAGCGTCGGGGCATCATTGCCCTGTGCGGTCGGCGGCGTCGCGAACTGATCGGGCAACACGCCCTGCGGGCGCTGATAGTCTGGGCCAACGGCGCAGCCGGCAAGGCCAAGCAGCGCCGCTGCAATCACGGTCATCCGGGCGCTCATGCGTTGTCTCCGGCGTTGCGGGCGACCACCTTGTGACGGGCGGTCAGCCAGATGAAGAAAAGCGGCACAAATAGCGTCGCGATGAAGGTGGCGGCGATCATGCCGCCGAACACGCCAGTACCCATCGATCGGCGCGCCGCGGCGCCGGCACCGGTCGCGAAGACCAGCGGCACCATGCCAAGCACGAAAGCGAGCGAGGTCATCACGATTGGCCGGAAGCGCAGGCGGGCCGCTTCCAGCGCAGCGTCGATCGCGTTCATGCCGGCTTCCATCTGTTGTGAGGCGAACTCGACGATCAGAATCGCGTTCTTCGCCGCGAGGCCCACCAGTACGACGAGACCAATCTGGAAGTAGATGTCGTTCGGGAAGCCGCGCACCAGAATCGCGACCAGCGCACCGAGCATCGCGAACGGAATCGCCATCACGACGCCGAGCGGCAGCGACCAGCGCTCGAACTGCGCCGCGAGGATCAGGAACACCATGATCAGGCCGAACGCGAACGCGGCGATCGAGGTGGAGCCGGTGCGCTTCTCCTGGTAGGCCTGCCCGGTCCAGGCAAGCTGGTAGCCCTCCGGCAGCACCTTCGCGGCGGTGGCCTCGACGATGCGGATCGCTTCGCCGGAACTCACGCCCGGCGCGCCATTGCCCAGCACCTTGGCGGCGAGGTAACCGTTGAAGCGGTCCAGCGTTTCGGCACCGGTCATCCGCGTGGTGCGCGTCAGCGCGGAGAGCGGAATCATGTTGCCGTTATTCGCACGCACCCAGGCTTTGCCAACGTCTTCCGGCTTCATGCGGTACGGCGCATCGGCCTGCATCTGCACCCGGTAGGTGCGGCCGAATTTGTTGAAGTCGTTCACGTAGTAGGTGCCGATCGTGCTCTGCAGCGCGACAAACACCTCACCCACCGGCACGCCCAGTGCGAGCGCCTTGTCTTCGTCCACCTCCACATGCAACTGCGGCGAGGTCGGACGGAAGAAGGTGTTGATGCCGGTGAGCTGCTTGTTCTGCTTGAGCGCCTCGACGAACGCGCCCATCACCTCCTGCAGCCTCTTCGGGTCGTCCGAGCCGCGGCTCTGCACGTAGGCCTCGAAACCGCCTGCGGCGCCAAGACCACGAATGGCCGGCGGGTTGAAGGCGATCGCCATGCCGTCTTTCTGCATCATGCCGGCGCCGAAGATCGTCTTGACGATGTCGTCGGACGTTGCAGTACGGTCGTCCCACGGTTTCAGGCGAACGAACACGGTGGCCGTGTTGCTCTTGTTGCCGCCGCCGATCAGGTCGAAACCATTCACGACAAACACATGCTCAACGGCCGGATGCTTCTGCAGCGTCTGCCGCAGCGCCTCACCGGTTTTGGCGGTGCGCTCCAGCGATGCGCCATCGGGCAGGATCACCGAACCGAACACATAGCCCTGATCCTCCGGCGGCACGAAGCTGCCTGGGATACGGGCGAGCAGCAGCCCAGCGATCACGATCACCGCGAGGTAGCCCGCAACCGAGGCCACGCGGTGCCGCAGCGTGAAGGACACGGTATCGGTGTAGCTGCGCGTGAAGCGCGTGAAGAAGTGGTTGAAGCCGGCGAAGAAACCGCGCGTTTCCTCGTGCATGGGCTTGAGCAGCAAGGCGCACAGCGCGGGGGTAAGCGTCAGCGCAACCAGGCCCGAGATCACCACCGACACCGCCACCGTCACCGCGAACTGCTTGTACAGCTGGCCCGCGATACCACCAAGGAAGGCCACCGGCACGAACACCGAGCACAGCACCAGCACGATCGCGACAACCGCGCTGGCTACTTCGCGCATCGCTTCCGCGGCCGCCTCGCGGGGCGAAAGCCCCTTCTCGATCATCAGGCGCTCGACGTTTTCCAGCACCACGATCGCATCGTCCACGACGATACCGATCGCCAGCACCATCGCGAACAAGGTCAGCGTGTTGATCGAAAAGTTGAAGATCCACAAACCGGCAAACGCGCCGATCAGCGACACCGGCACCGCCAGCATCGGAATCAGCGTGGCGCGCCAGCTTTGCAGGAATACGAAGACCACCACGATCACCAGCAGGCTCGCCTCAAGCAGCGTCATCACGACTTCGTGAATCGATGCCTGCACGAACACCGTGGTGTCGTACGGAATCATGTAGGCGACGCCCTTCGGCAGCGTCTTCTCGAACTCCGACATCTTCGCCTTCACGGCGTTGCCGACATCCAGCGCGTTGGCGCCGGTCTGCAGGAAGATTGCCATGCCGATCGAGGGGTTGCCGTCGAGCGTCGTGAAGGCGTCGTAGTTCTGCGCGGCAAGTTCCACGCGCGCCACGTCCTTCAGGCGCAGGTAGCCGTCAGGCCCGCCGGCACGCAGGATGATGTTGCCGAACTGCGCGGGTTCCAGCAGGCGGCCGCGCGCGGTGACGGTGTAGGCGAGCTGCTGCCCTGGCACGGCAGGCGCTGCGCCGATCTTGCCGGCCGAGTACTGCGCGTTCTGCGCGGCCAGTGCCGCGGCAATGTCTGCGGTGGTCACACCCAGTTGCGCCATGCGGTCCGGCTTCAGCCACACGCGCATCGAGTAATCCTGCGCGCCGAAGATCGTGACGCTGCCGACACCCGGCGTACGCTTGAGTTCATCAACAATGTTCAACGACGCATAGTTGGACAGGAACAGCGCATCACGCGACTTGTCCGGCGACACCAGCGAAGCGACGAGCAGGATCTCGGTCGAGCTCTTCTGCACGATCACGCCGTTGCGGCGCACGTCGTCCGGCAAGCGCGGCAGCACCGCGTTGACCTTGTTGTTCGTGTTGATCGTTGCGTAGTCGGGATTGGTGCCGACCTCGAAGGTCGCGGTGATCGTCAGCGACCCGCTCGAACTCGCGCTCGAGGTGTAGTAGACGAGCCCTTCGACCCCGTTGAGTTGCTCCTCGATCGGCGCTGCGACGGTGCGCGCAAGCGTCTCGGCTGACGCGCCCGGGTAGGAAGCGATGATCTGTACGGTCGGCGGCGTGATCGCCGGATACTGCGAAATCGGCAGCGCGCGCGCCGCCACGATGCCCGCAATGACGATGACCAAGGAGATCACCGTTGCGAAAATGGGCCTTCGAATGAAGAACTGAGCAAACATCGATCAGCCCTCAGCCTTGCTTCTTGCCGGCGGCAGCACCGGGCGCCGCCGGAGGCATCGCACCAGGAGGCATCGGCTTCACCGGCATGCCGGGGCGCAGCTTGATCAGGTTATCCACGATCACCTTGTCGCCCGCTTTCAGGCCGCCGGTGATGATCCAGTCCTTGCCCTCCCAACTGCCCACCTGCACTGGCCGCGGCGCAACCTTGTCGCCCTCGCCCGCCGTCATCACGATGAAGCCCTGATCCGTCTGCACCACCGCCGACTGCGGCACGCGGAACACCCCGTCGCGGGTACCGACCTGCAGCTTCACGCGCACGAACTGGCCCGGCAGTACGGCTGCATCAGGGTTCGGGAAGGCTGCACGCAGGGAACGCGTGCCGAGCTTCGGGTCGATCTGGGTCGCCGCGAAGTCCAACGAACCTTTGCCGCCATAGAGGCTGCCGTCCGGCAACACGATCTGCACACCTTGCACCTTGCGCGGGTCGAAACGGCCGCCAGGGAAGCCCGCCTGATCCGAGTCGGACAAGGCAAAACGCACCTTGATCGGATCGAGTTGCACAACCGTCGTCAGGCTGTCGCCGACCGCCACGAGGTTGCCTTCAGATTTCAAGGCTCGCCCGCTGATACCGGACACCGGTGCCGGCACGGCCGCATAGCCGAGATTGAGTTCCGCGGTACGCAAGCTCGCCTGCGCTGCCTGTTGCTGCGCACGGGCAGTGGCTTCGGCGGTGACGGCGTCGTCCAGTTCCTTGCGCGCCACGGCATCCTGCGAGGAAAGGCCACGGGTCCGGGCCAGCTCACGCGTCGCCTGCTCCAGCTTGTTGGCCGCATCGGCGGCCTGCGCACGGGCGCTGGACAGGGTTGCCTCAAGCGGTGCGCGGTCGATCTCGAAGAGCGACTGGCCCTCACGGACGGCCACACCTTCCTCGTAACCGCGTTTGACGAGCACGCCGCCAACGCGCGCGCGCACCTCTACTTCGCGCGCACCTTCGGTCTGGCCAACCGCCTCCACCCATACCGGTGCGCTGGTCGCTTCCACTGCAATGGCGCCGACCGGCAACGGCCCCTGCGGCGGCCCACCGGCCTGGTCCTTAGGGGCGCAGGCCGACATCGTGAGCGCGAGCAAAACAGCGGAGAAAGCGGGTAGCGGCGTGCCGCGACGCTGCGGCGAAATCGTGCGACGGACGGACATCCGGAGCTCCTCGAGGGGTTTTATGCTTCAGGCCGCCCCGCGGGGGCTGAGCGATAGCTTCAGCCTAGCGGGTCAGATGCGGCGTTGCCGGCCCTTTGCGGGGTAGCGCATGGGCCGATCTGGAAAAGGCGAATTTATACATTCACGGATGTATAATTACAAGCAATCTCATCGGTGAGTCACACATGGCACGCAAGACCAAGGAAGACATGCAGCAAACGCGGCGCGACATCATCAACGCCGCGCGCAACGTGTTTTCCGAACGCGGCGTCAGCCGCACATCGCTGGAACAGATCGCGGCCGCTGCGGGCGTTACGCGCGGCGCGGTCTACTGGCACTTCGAGAACAAGGCGCAACTCTTCGTCGCACTGCGAGACGACGTGGCGATGCCGCTGATGGACGTGCTCGAAGCAGCGCTGCAGGTCGATGCCGGCTCCGATCCGCTCGGCGCCATCGAGTGCTTCCTGATGACCTACGTCGAGCGCCTGGAATCGGACCTGACCACGCGGCAAACGCTTGAAGTGCTGATCAATAAGTGCGAATACACCGGCGAACTCGGCGAAGCGCTCAAATGCGTGATGCGCCGCTCGCACGATCTGAGCGAACGCCTGCACATCGCTTATCAGAGAGCCGCTGATAAGGGCTGCCTGCGCCCCGGGCTTGCGCCAGATGCGATGGCGCGCGACACCTATGCGTTTCTGTTCGGTCTGGTTCGGCTGTGGATCGTCGACCGTGAAGACAACGAGTTCCGCACCTCGGCGCGCGACATGATCCGCACGCATATCGCGATGCGCCGGGCCTGACCGCCCCGCCGCTACGACAGCACAACTCGGGCTGCGTCTTGGCCGGCGTCAGCGCCTTCAGGCACCCCGCGATGTGCTGACGCATCAGTACTTTGCGTTGAACGACGCTCTGGTGCAGGCCCTACGTCACACGCAAACGCGCAAGCACATTGTCGTGCTCGTGACAATTGATGCCGCTCAACGTTCCGGTTCGACAAGGGCATAGCCTTGGCTGATCAGACTTCTCAGCCGACCGGACATTTCCAAATGAAAACGCTCCTCAAGCATTCCCTGGTTGCGGCATCTTTACTGATTTCTCTGGACGCCAGCGCAGAACGCTTCCTGCTTGCCCAGAAGGTCGAACAAGGCCCTGTTCTCGAACGGCTGGCTGCTGACCCCGCGTGGTCAGCGGCCAAGCCGGTGACGATTCACATGCACAGCGGATCGGGCTTTGCGGATGGCAAGACCACCGCGAACATCAAGGCGGTCTACACAAGCGACACGCTGTATCTGATGTTCACCTACGACGATCCGAGCCAGTCCTATCGCTACAGCCCTTACCAGAAGCAAAGCGATGGTTCATGGAAGCGCCTGACCGATCCGAACGACAAGGGCGGTGACAACAACCGCTACTACGAGGATAAGTGGGCCATCTTCTGGAACATCGACGAGTCGTCGATCAGGGGCTTCAAGAAGCGCGGCTGCTACGCCGCCTGCCACGACGAGGTGACGACGAAGCCCTACGGCAACAAGTACACGAAGAACGCCGGGGAGATCGGCGACATCTGGCAGATGCGCAGCGTCCGTGGCGGCGTGTCGCTCGGCCAGCCGGACAACCAGTATGTCGACAGCACCCGCTACGACAAGGACAAGGCACCCGACTCGGGCCGCAAGTCCGACGCCAGCACTGGCGGCGGCTATGACGAGGTCAAACTCGTCAACGGCAAACCGGAGTTCATGAACAAGGACGGCAAGGCAGCCAACAAGGGCGGCAGCTACTGGATCCGGCTTGAAGACCGCGTGCCGTTCGACGACGCGAAGTTTGTGGCCGGAGATGAAGTCGCGTCGGTCGTCGTCAGCAAATTCACCGGCGACCGCGGCAATCTGACCGGCGCCGGCGCGTGGGCGGACGGAAAATGGACCTATGTCGTCGCGCGCAAGCTGACCACTGCCTCGCCTTACGATGTTCAGTTCAAGGATCTCGATGCGGCCTACTACTTTGGTTTCGCCGCTTTCGACAATTCGCAGGTACGGCACGCGATCCACAAAGGGCCGGTCATCCTGCGGTTTGCCCGCTAGCCCGCGCCGGCAAACACAGCCTGAATCAAACACGGGGGCGGAGTGCAATCTCCGCCCCTTTTTGCTGGCGCTCGACTGGTACGCACCACCGCATTCGCGTGCGCGGCTGAGCGCGCCGAGCGGGTGACGATGCGGCATTGCCTCCCCCCTCTGCGTACAGCGCCTACTGGGCGAGCAGGCGCTCCAGGGCCTCGATGCGGTGTCGGCGCGGCGTGGTGATCGCGTAAAAGCGCTCCTGCAACTGCGTCGATTGGCCGACCGTTACCAGCACGCCAGCCCGCAGTTCATCCTGCACCACCACTTCCGGCAGCACCGTCAGCCATCCGCTGTCGCGCGCGATCAGTCGCAGCATCGCCATGTCGTCCACTTCCGCACGCAGCCGCGGCCTCGCGCCAGCAGAGGCACACAGCGCGTCGAACTGCGTGCGTAAAGCGTGTCGTGGCCCCGGCAGTGCGATATCGAGGCCATCGAGATCGTCCGGGATGCGCAGGGTGCGGCCTTTCCAGACGCTCGCGGGCCCGACCAGCGAGATCGATTGGCTGCCGAGAAAGCGGCAATGCAACGGCCGATCGGCATCCGAGGGCACGGTCTCGTTTGCCAGTACTACATCAAGCTGATGCTGCAGAAGACGAGTCAGCAGACCTTCCAGCACGCCCGACTCAAGCGTCAGCACAACCGTTGGATCAGCAAGCGCGGGGCGGATCCAGTTCTCCTGATAGTTCCGCGACAAGGTCGCCACGCTGCCCACGCGCAAGCGGATCAGCCCTTCGCTCCGCCCATCCAACCTGCCCAGCATCTCCTGGCCCAGGCCGAAGATGTCTTCCGCGTACGAAAGCACCAGCTGCCCGGTGTCGGTGAGCTGCAGGCGCCGCCCCTGACGTATGAACAAGGGTTCGCCGAGCCGGTCCTCGAACTGGCGGATCTGCGCCGACAGCGCGGACTGCGAGGTGTGGAGCTCAGCCGCCGCACGTGTCAGATGCCCCAGCCGCGCCACGCGCCAGAAGTAGAAGAGATGATGGAAGTTCAGCAGCTCAAGCTTCATTGTTCTGTTTTATCGATTATTTCGTTCGGATCATTGTAATTTACAGAACAACAACCACAACGCAAGATTCGGCAACGTTTTGGATCAAGAGACGCTGCCATGGAACTCCTCCCCCAAGTATTCATCTTCTGCCTGCTGTCGCCCCTCGCGCTGATGGTGCTGGGCATCGCGCTGCCCCTGCTGCCAAGCGTGTCTCGCGTGCGGGCATGGCAAGGGTTTCTCGCACTGTGCGCAACAGCATTGCTCGCCGCGGGCTGCGGGCTCGCGCTGCGCGGCATCGCAAGCACAAGCGCGGCAGCGTCGCCCCTGCCCTGGCTGGCTGCGCCATTGCTGGGGGGCTGGCTCGCTGTACTGGTGCAACTCCTCGGCACACTGATCGGTGCGTTCTCGTTCCGCTACCTGCAGGGTGAGTCGGGTCAGCAGCGCTATCTGGCCGCGCTCGCGGGCGTACTGGCGGCCGTGCATATGCTGTTGCTGGCGGATCACTGGATCGTCTTGATCCTGGCCTGGGCGATGGTCGGTGTCGCGCTGCAACAGCTGCTGTGTTTTTACCCGAACCGCCCGTTCGCCCAGTTGGCGGCGTTCAAGAAGCGGCTAGCGGATCGGCTCGCGGATGTTTTGCTGCTCAGTGCTGCGGCACTTGCCTGGTGGGTGGTCGGTAGCGGTTCCTTGTCGGATCTCTGGGCACACCTCGCCCGCGAGGGCGCCTCGACGGCTCTGCAACTCAGCGCGGTTTGCCTGGTGCTCGCAGTGGTGCTTCGCACCGCCCTGTTGCCCGTGCATGGCTGGCTGATTCAGGTCATGGAGGCGCCAACGCCGGTATCGGCCCTGCTCCACGCGGGTGTGGTCAACCTCGGTGGCTACGTACTGATCCGTTTTTCGCCACTGCTCGAACACGCCGCCGCAGCGCGCTGGCTGCTGGTTGCCTTTGGCCTTGGCACCGCCGTGCTGGCGGGCATGGTGATGCTGACCCGTATCAGCATCAAGGTTCGACTGGCCTGGTCGACCGCGGCGCAGATGGGTTTCATGGTGCTCGAATGCGGACTGGGGCTCTACACACTCGCGGCCCTGCACCTGATCGGTCACTCGCTGTACAAGGCGCACACCTTCCTGTCGGCCTCCGCCACCGTGCAGGACACCCGCATCCAGGCGCTCTACGACATGCGCTCGCCTGTAGCGTTGAGCCTGGCGCTCGCGCCCGCAATGGCCGCAGCAAGCGTGTTTGCGGTGCTCGCGGTGTTCCACGATAACGCCTGGCCATGGTGGTGGAGTGTCGTACTGGCCCTTGCCTGGGCGCCCCTGCTGTGGCTGCCGCAAGGGAACGGTCAAACCCTCCGCCAGACCGCGCTTCACTATCTGGCCGGCGTTTCAATGGTGGCGGGTCTCACCGCCGTGGCAATGCTGGCGCACGAACTGCCGCTAGGCACGGCGAATCGTCCGGATACCGCAGCGGGGCTTGTTGCCCTGCTCGGCATGGTTTGCCTGCACGGCTGGCTCGTTGCTGTTCAGCGCCGCCCCGCAGCGCTCGCACGCAGCCGGCGCTGGAGCTACGCCGGCCTCTATCTCGACGAGTCCTACACCCGCCTCGCCTTGAGGCTGTGGCCGACGCGCTGGGCGCCTGCGTCACACGACGGCCATCGCGCCGCCGCAACGGCCCGCGCCGAAGCCTGATCCCGATGCCCCTGCTGGAGACGAACATGGACACGCTGCAACTTCCCGGACCGACGCAGACAAGCCGGCAGAAGCCGGCTCCCGACACGCGGCGAGCGCCCGATTCGGCGCAAGGCGAACAGGCAATCAACGCGCAAATCGAAGCGGCCTGCGCACAGGCATGCAGCACCATCGCACCCGCTTGGCCGCTGGACCGCGCGATCGCGGTGAATCCGCACTGGTCGCGCATCGGTATGCCACTGCGGCGGGTTGCGGCACGCATGGCGGTGCTCGGCGGTATCCGTGTGTTCCCGTCACGCGAGGCGCAGCGGCAGGCTTGGGACGAAGGCCGCATCACACGCGCCGACCTCGATGCAGCGCTGGCCACCATAGGCGAAGTCGCCGGCTCGCTCACAGCCAAGCAGTGCATCGACGCCCTGCAGCGCAACGGCTTGCCGGCACGCCTGCCGCTGCTGATCGACACGCTCGACAATGATCCGGCGCGGCACACGCGCCTCTCCTGGCGCCAGGCGATCACCCACCAGGTCAGCCAGACCTGCGCTGCGTACTTCGATGCTCACCAGGCCGATTGGCAGCCGAGTCGCGATCAGGGCCTTTATGCTTTCTGGCGCGACACGCTGCAACACGACCACGGCATCGGCCTGCTGATGGGTCTGCCCGATCTGGGGCGGCGGCTCGATGTGCTGCCCGCCACGCGCCTGGACGCGGAACGCTGGGCACTGCGCCAACTGGGGCTGCCCGAATCGGTGTGGGCCGACTACCTGGAAGCGGTGCTGCTGACCGTGAACGGCTGGGCCTCCTGGTGTGCTTACCAGGGCTGGCAGGCCCGCCAGGAAGGGCGTGAAGACCCGAACCTGCGTGACCTGCTTGCGATCCGCCTCGCATGGGGTGCGGTGCTGCTCGACTGCAAGGACGACGCGAGCACCCGCCTTGCCTTCGCCGCCCTGCAGGCGTCCTGGCACCGTGCCGCCGCGCAGCTTGACGAAGCGGAAGCCGGTTTCGTGGTGGATGAAGTCTGGCAACTTGCGCTCGAAGCCGGCTACCAGCGCCAGCTCGCAAAGAAGCTCGCCACGGTGACAAGAACCGCGCCCACGCAGCCCGCGATCGAAGTCCAGGCCGCGTTCTGTATCGACGTGCGGAGCGAACCCATGCGCCGCGCGCTTGAAGCCGCCTCGCCTGCCGTGCACACGATCGGGTTCGCCGGCTTCTTCGGGCTGCCGGTCGCCTATACGCCACTCGCCAGCAGCGCGCGTCGCCCGCAACTCCCCGGCCTGCTGGCGCCCGCCATGGAAGTCACCGACCGCGTCTATTCGGCGCCCGGCGAAGCAGGCAGCCCCGACGATGCCGCAGAAGCCGCCGCCGCACGCGGCCGGCGCGAGCGCCTCGGGCTCACCGCCCAGTGGCAGGCAGCGAGCCGCTGGCCGGGCGCCGCCTTCTCGTTTGTCGAGGCCGCCGGCATCGCTTACCTCGGCAAGCTCGGCAGGTGGTTGCGGCCTTCGGCGCAAGCAAGGCAGCGCGACGACCTGAGCGGCCTGCCAAACCGCTATCGCGCCGTGTGCAGGCCCCTGCTCAACACGCTCGATGTCGATACCAAAGTCTCACTCGCAGCCCGTGTGCTGCATGCCATGGGGCTCGAACACCACTTGGCACCGCTGGTACTGCTGGTCGGGCATGGCAGTCAGTCGGCCAACAACGCACACGCTGCGGCGCTGGATTGCGGCGCCTGCTGCGGGCAGACCGGTGAGGTCAACGCACGCAGTCTGGCGCTGCTGCTCAACGAGAAATCGGTACGGGCTGGCCTGCTGGCGCGCGGCATCGCGATCCCCGCCGACACGCGCTTCGTCGCCGCCCTGCACAACACCACCACGGACGAGATCGAGGGCTTCGACCTCGACCTGCTCCCAAGCGAGGCCCGCGCGCGCTGGGACGGGCTTCAGGCCACCTTGTCCGAGGCTTCGGACAGCGTGCGCCGCGAACGCGCGCCAGGCCTCGGGTTTGATCCCGCCACGCCGCGTGACGCGCTGCTGACGCAACTGCGCCGGCGCGCCAACGACGGCGCCCAGACGCGGCCCGAGTGGGGGCTGGCGGGCAACGCAGCCTTCATCATCGCGCCGCGGGCGCGCACACGCGGGCTCACGCTGGAGGGGCGCAGCTTCCTGCACGACTACGACGCCACGCAGGATATCGATGGCAGCGTGCTGGAACTGCTGATGACCGCGCCGATGCTGGTCACGCACTGGATCAACTGGCAGTACCACGCCTCCACCTGCGATCCGGAGCATCTGGGCAGCGGCAACAAGGTGCTGCACAACGTCGTCGGCGGCACGATCGGCGTCTTCGAAGGTAACGGCGGCGATCTGCGCATCGGGCTGTCGCGCCAGTCGCTGCACGATGGCGAGCGCTGGGTACATGAACCGCTTCGGCTCACCGTCGTGATCGACGCGCCGCGCGCAGAGATCGAGCGGGTCATCGCCAAGCACGCCGTAGTACGCCAGCTGCTCGACAACGGCTGGCTGCACCTGTGGCACCTCGGCTCGCCGACGCTGCGTCGCTACGCACAGGGGCAGTGGAAAGCGCTCGGCCTGGAGGCAGCCTGATGGCGCCTTATGCAGGACAGCGGCTTGCCCTGCTGACACAGCACGGCAAGGAGGCGGTGATCGCACCGGTGCTCGAACCCGCGCTCGGCTGCAAGATCGAGCTCGTGACCGGTTTCGACACCGACCAGCTGGGCACCTTCACGCGTGACACGCCGCGCGAAGGCAGCCAGCTCGACGCTGCGCGGAAAAAGGCGCGCATCGGCATGTCGCTGTCCGGTTCACCGATCGGGCTCGCAAGCGAAGGCAGTTTCGGGCCCGATCCGTTCACCGGCCTCTTCACCTGGAACATCGAGATGTTGGTGCTGATCGACGACAGGCTGCAAATCGAAATCGTTGGCATCGCCCAAGGGCCGGGGCGGTGCGGCACGTTGAGCACCGGCGACTGGGCGGCACTTGAAGCGTTTGCCGCAAAGCATGACTTTCCCGCGCACCACCTCGTGTTGCGCCCACAGCGTCAGGACGATGCACGCCTGCACAAAGGGATCGCCAATTGGGCGACGCTCAAACACAGCTTCGAAGCATGCAAGGCCAAGGCAAGCAACGGCCGGGTATTCGTCGAGAGCGATTTGCGCGCCTTCGCCAACCCGAGCCGGATGCAGCAAATCGGCAAAGCGGCGGCGGATCTGTTGCAGCGTTTGCAATCGCTCTGCCCTCGCTGCGCCACCCCTGGCTACTGGGTCACCGCGCAACAAGCGGGGCTGCCCTGCGCGAGCTGCGGCTTGCCGACCAGCAGCTATCGCAGCGAATCCTGGCAGTGCCTTCGTTGCGAACATCAGGAAACACGGCCGCGCACCGACCGCCAGTTCGCCGAGCCGCAGCACTGCGGCTACTGCAACCCCTGAACACCGCGGGGTCTCGACCGCTTTGGCGTGTTCGGCGGACAGCAGCAACGCGCACCCTCGGTCAATACGCGAACCTGCGTACGAACATCGCTGTCACATGCACGCACGATTCGCCCCGGAGCTTTCATGTGAGCTACACCGTCGTCTGGTTCAAACGCGACCTGCGGATCGCGGACCACGCGCCGCTGGCGCACGCAGCGCAGCAGGGCCCGGTGCTGTGCCTGTATGTGCTGGAGCCGAGCCTCTGGGCGCAGCCGGACGCTGCGCAGCAGCACTACCTCTTCCTGCAGGAAAGCCTGCGCGACCTGGCCCGCGCCCTGCGAGCACTCGGCGCCGACTTGCAACTGGCGATCGGCGAAGTGCCCGAGGAGCTCGCCCGGCTACATGCGGCGGCGCCCTTCCACACGCTGGCCTCGCACGAGGAAACCGGCAACGGCCACACCTTTGAACGCGACAAAGCGGTCGCACGCTGGTGCCTCGCAAGCGGCGTGGTGTGGCGTGAATGGCCACAGCATGGCGTGGTGCGCCGGCTGCCGACGCGCGATGTGTGGCATGCGCGCTGGCAGGCCCAGATGTATTCGCCGCAGGTGCCCACGCCGGCCTGCATCGAAGGCCGGCTTCTGCCCTGGCCCACCGAACGCTGGCCCGCCGGCAGCAGATTCGGGCTCGCCGAGGACGCGCCACCGCAGCGCCAGCACGGCGGCCGCAGCGAGGCGCTGGCCGTGCTGCACGCGTTTCTCGATGAACGCTGCCGGCAATACCGCGGCGGCATCTCGTCGCCCTTGGGGGCGCCCTCCGCCTGCTCGCGGCTCTCGCCCTATCTCGCGCTGGGCTGCCTCGGCATGCGCGAAGTGGTGCAGGCCACCCGCGCGCGTATCGAGGCGCTGAGCGGGCCGGACGACGGCCGTCAGCGCCAGGGCCTTGCAGCCTTTCTGAGCCGGCTGCACTGGCACTGCCACTTCATCCAGAAGCTCGAATCGGAACCGGAACTGGAATTCCGCAACCTGCATCGCGGCTACGACGGCCTGCGCGAACCGGAGTGGAGCGAGGCCCACTTTGCCGCGCTCACCGCCGGCCGTACCGGCTGGCCGATGGTGGACGCCTGCGTGGCGATGCTGCGCGAAACCGGCTGGCTCAACTTCCGCATGCGCGCGATGCTGGTATCGGTGGCCGCCTATCCGCTTTGGCTGCACTGGCGGCCGGTGGGGCTGTGGCTGGCACGCCAGTTCATCGACTACGAGCCCGGCATCCACTGGAGCCAGATGCAAATGCAGGCGGGTACCACCGGCATCAACACGACACGCATCTACAACCCGATTAAACAGGCGCGCGACCACGACCCACAGGGGCGTTTCGTACGCCACTGGCTGCCAGCGATGCGCCGCGTGCCGGATGCCTGGCTGTTCGAACCCTGGCGGATGCCGGCCGATGTGCAGGCACGCTGCGGCGTGCGAGTTGGCGAAGATATTCCGTCGCCGCTGCTGGATCTGGAAGGCGCCATGCGCGCCGCCAAAGCCCGTGTGCATGCGCTGCGAGCGCAAGCCGAGGTGCGTGAGGCGAAGGCCACCATCGTTGAGAAGCACGGCTCCCGATTGCGCCGGCCAGCAGCCCGCAAGCCCAGGGGCGCCGCTGCCGCGCGGCAGCAGGAACTGGATTTCTGAGCGATGCGCAAGAAACACGATCTGCCGCACAAGACCTGCACGTACTGCGGCCGGCCGTTCAGCTGGCGCAAGAAATGGGCGCGCGACTGGGCGGCGGTGAAGTTCTGCTCCGAACGCTGCCGCCGAACCCATCACGGCGGGGCAGCCGCATGAACACGGTGATCGTCTGGTTCCGCAACGATCTGCGCCTGCACGATGCGCGTGTGCTGCACGCCGCGCTCGCACGACGCCCCGACCGGCTGCTGCCGGTGGTGCTGCATCTGCCCACGGGCACCGTAACCCGCTGGGGCATCCCGCGTGTCGGACGGCATCGTCAGCACTGGCGTGGTGCCGCGGTGCGCGCGCTGGCGACGCAGCTGTCGGCGTTGGGCTGCCCCTTGCTCGAATGCGCTGGCTCGCCGGCCGAAGTGCTGCCCGCGCTCGCTCGCGCCGTTGGCGCCGACAGCGTGTGGTGCGAAGCCCATGCGGCTCCGGAGGAAGGCGACGAGGAGGCCGCGCTGCGCGCCGCTGGGCTCGATCTGCAAGTGGTCTGGCAAGGCAGCCTGCTCGCCCCCGAGCACTTGCCCTGGCCCGTAGCCCGTTTGCCCGCGCACTTCACCGCGTTCCGGCAAGCCGTTGAGGCCGCGGGCCTTGAGCCGGCCGCGGCACTGCCTGCACCCATGGCGCTGCCGCCGTGGCCGGAAGCGGCGCGCGATCTTCATCCGGCAGCGCCCGCGCCCTTGACGGAACAGCCCGCAAACGACCCGCGCAGCGCCTTTCCCTACGCCGAGCCCGCCTTCGACGGCGGCGAGCCTGCGGCGCGGGCGCACCTCGCGCAATACCTCGCACGCCGTCTGCCCCACACCTACAAGGCCACTCGCAACGCGCTGCAGGGTATCGACAGCTCCAGCAAATTCTCGCCCTGGCTCGCCACCGGCGCCCTCTCGCCCCGCTGGATCATGGCCGAGCTGCGGCGCTTCGAAGCCAAGGCCGGCGCCAACGAGAGCAGCTACTGGCTGTGGTTCGAGCTGCTGTGGCGCGACTACTTCCGCTTCCTGCATCTGCAGCACGGCCGGCGGCTCTACCGGGCGCGCGGCCTCGCAGATCAGCCGCTGCCACCACAGAATGCCGACGCCTTCGCAGGCTGGTGTGCCAGCGAGACCGGTGAACCCTTGGTCGACGCCGGCATGCGCGAACTGGCTGCCACTGGCTACCTCAGCAACCGCATGCGGCAGATCGTCGCGAGTTACCTGATCCACGACCTCGGCGGCGATTGGCGCGCCGGCGCCGCCTGGTTTGAAGCCCAACTGATCGACTACGACGTGTACAGCAATCACGGAAACTGGCTCTACATCGCCGGCCGCGGCACCGACCCGCGCGGCGGACGGCGCTTCAACCCGGCAAAGCAGGCCGAGACCTACGACCCCGACGGCTACTACCGACGCCAGTGGGGCAGCCTGCCATGAGCGCCCCGGCCCGCACGCTGCGCCTGATCCTTGGCGATCAGCTCAATCCCGAACACAGCTGGTTCGCACAGCGCGATCCGGGTGTCGTGCATGTGCTGATGGAGGTGCGGCAGGAAACCGACTATGTGCTGCACCACGCGCAGAAGATCCTCGCGATCTTCGCTGCGATGCGCGACTTCGCGCGCCTGCTGCGCGAGGCCGGCCACCGCGTCCGCTACATCACGCTGGATGACGCGAGCAACCGGCAGTCCGTGACCGACAACCTTGCCGCGCTGATGCAGCACTACCACGCAACCCGCCTCGAATGGCAGGCGCCGGATGAATGGCGGCTGGATGCACAACTGCGCGAATGGGCCGCCGAGCAGCCTTTCGAGACCGCCATGGTCGACAGCGAACACTTCCTCACCGCGCGCGACACCGTGGCGCAGCAGTTTCGCGGGCGCAAGCAGTGACTGATGGAACACTTCTACCGGGCGATGCGCCAACGCCACCGGGTGCTGCTCACCGCCGCCGGCGAGCCGGAGGGCGGCCAGTGGAACTTCGACGCCGAGAACCGCAAGCCTTGGCCCGGCACGCCACCAGCACCGCCCGACAGACGCCCGGAGCACGACCACCGTGCGTTGTGGCAGATGATCGAAGCCGCCGGCGTGCACAGCTTCGGCGCCCCGCAGGCCGAACACTTCCGCTGGCCGCTGAATCGGGCCGAAGCGCTCGCCTGGCTCCGGCACTTCATCGACGAAGCGCTGCCACACTTCGGCGATTTCGAGGACGCAATGAGCAGCGGCAGCCCCCGCCTCTTTCACTCGCAACTCTCCTTCGCGCTGAACCTGAAGATGCTGCACCCGCGCGAGGTGATCGCCGCCGCTGAAGCCGCCTATCGCGCCGGCCACGCACCGCTCGCGGCAGTGGAAGGCTTCGTGCGCCAGATCCTCGGCTGGCGCGAGTATGTGCGCGGCTTCTACTGGGCCCACATGCCCGGCTACGAAGCGCAGAACACGCTCGACCACCACGCGCCGCTGCCCGAATGGTTCTGGACCGGCCGCACCCACATGCGCTGCATGCAGCACGCGATCGGCCAGTCGCTCGACGGTGCCTGGGCGCACCACATCCAGCGGCTAATGGTGATCGGCAACTTCGCGCTACTCGCCGGGCTGGACCCCGCCGCACTGCACCGCTGGTACCTCGGCATCTACATCGACGCCTTCGAATGGGTTGAGCTGCCCAACACCGTGGGCATGAGCCAGTTCGCCGACGGCGGCCGCCTCGCCACCAAGCCCTACGTCAGCAGCGCCGCTTACATCGACCGCATGAGCGACTACTGCAAGGGCTGCCACTACGACAGGAAGGAGAAGCTCGGCGAACGCGCCTGCCCGTTCAACGCGCTGTACTGGGATTTCTTCGCGCGGCAGTCGGAAAGCCTCGGCCGAAATCCACGACTGGCCTTGGTCTATCGCCAACTGCAAAAGATGCCTGCGCCACAGCTCGACGCGCTGCGGACGCAAGCCGCTTCAGTGAAGGACAGGCTCGATACCTTGTGACGCGAGGCGACGCATTCAACAGGGCACGCCCCCTGCACATCGGCAATGTTGCTGTCGGCGCGTCTTCAGCTCGCGCGCAGTTCAGCGCAATCAGGCGCTTCGCCGAATCCCGTCGAAGAAGACAGTCAGCAACGACTGGACGATCGCCTCGTCGTCCAGCGAGCCGCTTTTCTTGAGGAAGTCGATCGTCGGATCGCAGGTTCGTGCGTAGAACGAGAGCAGGATGACTTCATCCGGCAAGTCTGCGCGCAGCTTGCCAAGCGCCTTGCCGAACTGCACCCAAAGTCCGAGCCGGCCAGTCAGCTCGGACACCAGCGCCACATAGGCTTCGTCCTGCGTAAGCGCTGTCACCAAAGCCGAGTTGCTCGACGGCAAGGTCGGCAAACCACCCGCCAGGCGCAAACGCAGCGCCCACTCAAGCACCGCACGTAAGGCCTCATCGGCCGCCAGCGTCGGCGACAAGGTGTCGATGAACGCCAGCGCGCGCTGGATCGTGCGCTTCATCGCCGCCGTCGCAAGCGCCTCTTTCGACGGAAAGTGCTTGTAGAGGCTCGCCTTCGCAATCCCCACCTCGGCCGCCACCTCATCCACGGTGGTCTGGTCGTAGCCCTTCGTCGCCAGGAGTAGGTGCGCCGCGTCGAGGATCGCGTCTTCACGCGCTTCGAACTGGCGTTGCTTGAAACTGGGGCGGGCCGCGGCGGGTGCGTTCATGGCTCGATTGTAGCGCGCAGCCGGTCAACTTTCACCCACGCAGTCACATAAACACCTACTTGTATATTTTGTGACTGATTAGTATAACTACATCCGTACCGGTACTTCTGTGAATTCTTGAGTACACAGCCGAGGCGACGGCCTCACTCAACCACACCGAAACACCAACGGAGAGTGCCCAACATGATTTCGATCCGTTCCTGGCTTATCGCCGCAGCGTCGGTGAGCGTACTGGCCGCCTGCGGCGGCGACGACGACCCCGCGCCGCCCCCAGCAAAGTCCGAGGCGCGCCTGCGCGTCGTACATGCAAGTGCCGATGCACCGAAGGTCGACATTTATCTTGCGGGCGCCAAAGCGCTCAGCGGCGTGGCTTACAAGGACGCCACCGGGTTCCTCACGGTCGACGCGGGCAAACCAGAAGTCATCGTCACGCCCGAAGGCGCGACAACACCTCAGGTAATCAAGGCCACGCTGGATCTGGCCACCAACAGCTACACCACCGTCGTTGCCGTTGGCAGCCTTGCGGGTGGCACGGTGGAGCCGCTGGTCATCTCCGAAAGCGCAACCGCGCCTGAGAGTGGCAAGTTCAAGCTGCGCGCCGGCCACGCCTCGCCCAATGTGCCTGCCGTCGACATCTATGTGACGGCCCCTGCCGCAGACCTCGCCAGTGCAACGCCGGCAGTCGCGAATGCTGCGTACAAGGCGGTCAGCGACGCGCTGCAGGTTCAAGCGGGCGACTACCGCATCCGCGTGACGCTCGCAGGCACAAAGACCGTAGCCTACGACTCCGGCACGGTGAGCTTGGCTGCAGGTATGGATCTGGTCGCTCTCGCAGTGCCCGACAGCACGGGCAACTCACCGGTCAGCCTGCTTGTGCTGACCCGCGATAGCGCGACGCCAAAGCTTGAACTGCCGGATGCCACAGCGCAGCTACGGGTGATGCACGCTTCACCCGATGCACCGGCTGTCGATGTGCTGGTCAACGACGCGAAGACCTTGAGCAACGTGCCCTTCCCCGCTGACTCCGGCTACCTCAGCCTGCTCGCTGGCAACTACAACCTCAAGGTGAACGCTGCCAACACGACCACCACGGTGATCAACGCCGACACCACGCTCACTCGCGGCAAGTCGTACTCAGTATTCGCCGTGGGTCTGCTCGCCGGCATCGAACCGCTGGTGCTTGAGGACGACCGGACAACCGTCGCCGACAAGGCACGGATTCGCGTGATTCACGCCTCGCCCGATGCGCCGAACGTCGACGTACTGGCCAACGACGCCAAGGTGCTCAGCAACGTCCCGTTCAAGGCCGCGAGCACTTACCTGGAGGTGCCCGCCGGAAACTACGTCTTCAAACTCAACGTTGCCGGCACCGCAACTACCGCCCTCACCAGCCCCAGCATCGCGCTCCAAGCTGGCAAGGTCTACACCGCCATCGCAATCGGTTCCACAGCCCCCAGCGCCAGCAATCCGCTCGCCCTGAAGCTGCTCACCGACCGGTAATCCATCTTCGACGGCCAAACGAACCCGGACGCAATATGCGTGGCGTCCGGGTTTCGTGAGCGGCCCCACGAAATTCGTCTCCCGACGTCGTCGCATGGCCAATGCAGTGATAGGAAGAATGACGTGAAACGTATGCCATAACGAGAGTGCACGGCGGAGTTCAAGGAACGGGCGGTCGAGCGAGCCGACGCGGTCGGCAGCATCGTCCAAATCGCCCAAGAGTTGGAGCTAGTTGCGCAGGGGCTGCGCAACTGAGTCGAGGCGGCAAAGGCTGGCAAGTTGAATCCGGTCGGCGAAGCCAATACGCCTGCCGTGCTCATCAGGCCCGCCTAGCAACCAGCGGGATGCACGGGTCGATATCGCACAAAGGCTACTGCCGGAACACTGCCCCGACCGAGAGCTTCTTCACCAGCCTAAGGAGGGAACGGGTTCATGACGTCAGCCATGTTCGCCGCACTCAGGCTACGAGCGATGTATCTCAACTAGTCGCCGTGTTCTACGCAACCGAAGTCCCTGCCACTCCAATCATCCTTGGGATAGCTCGTCCCCCGCGACCTGCCTACGGAAGTGGATCGAACGACAGAATCAGAAGGTACTGGCGACATGATGACTGACGTTTGGAAGGCGGAAAACGTGGGGCGGCTCAATCGTCAAACGGCCAGACACCGCCGTTTGTCGCAGGAAAAATCCTGAATGCGGTTTGCTCCGGCAGCGGCTGCTGGTTTCTCAAACTTCAGTGTCTGAGCAGATACTGGCGAAACGCTTAGCTTGCTTTGCAACGCTGCCGCTAACAAGTCCGAATACGGGAACTTAAATGCTGCACCTCGGTGCCGACTAGCTTTACGTTGACGCAACTCGCGAACCATGCCGCTCACACCGCCGGCGTCGTGCCGGGTTCGCGTGCCCAGCGACCCACTTCGGCGATCACGGCTTCCTGCTTGGTCCGGTCGACCGTGGCTTGGGTGAGATACACGGTCACGACGATCGGCTTGCCTTCGGGCGTCCAGTAGACGCCGACGTCGTTGGCAGTACCGGTGGAGGCATTGCCGGTGCCGGTTTTGTCGGCGAGCTTCCAGCCCTCCTTCAGGCCGGCGCGCAGGCGGTAGTCGCTGGTCTTGGTGGCGAGCATCCATTGCATCAGCTGCGCGCGTGAAGCCTCGCTCAACTTGTCTTCAACCAGCAAGCGACGCAGATCGACCGCCATTGCGGCCGGGGTTGTCGTGTCGCGCACGTCGTCGGGCAGCGCTTCGTTGAGTTCCGGCTCGCCGCGGTCGAGCCGGGTCAGCGTGTCACCGATGCCCCGGACATAGGCGTTCCATTGCGGAATGCCGCCGATCTCGCGCAGGATCAGGTTGGCTGCAGTGTTGTCGCTCTCGGTGATTGCGGCCTCACACAACTCGCCCAAGGTGAGGCCTTCACCACCGACATGGTGCTTCGTCACTGGCGCCCATTCGAGCAGATCGCCCTTCGCAATGGCGATGCGCCGATCCAGCCGTTCCTGGCCGGCATCGACGCGCCCGAGCACAGCCGCCGCGGCTAGCCACTTGAAAGTGCTGCACATCGGAAAGCGCTCACCTTCGCGGTAGCCGGTAATACGCCCACTCTCCGCATCGATGCAGCACACGCCGAGCCGCCCGCCGATTTTGGCTTCGATGTCCTCGAACGGGCTGTGACGATTGCGATGATGCGGCTTCTTCTGATGTGACTTTTTCTTCGCGCTGGCGTCTGACGCGAACGCAGCAAGCGCGACACTGCTTGCCCAGATGAAAGCCCTTCTATCCATTGCTGCCCGATCCAAAAAAATCCTGGACCGGGCATGTTAGTCGGCACGCGGCGAATTTCCGCCGCCGAATTGTTTCGGAAGGTGAAGGGCTGTCGCGCACGCGCGAGCGGTGTCAGGCCTCGTCGTCCAGTTCGAAACCGGGGCGGCGCGGCACGGCCATCGGGTCGCACTTGATCGGGCGATAGATTTCGACCCGGTCACCGGCGCGTAGCGGCGCATCGAGCTTCACTGCCTTGCCGAAAATCCCGACCCGCTGGCTTGCGAGGTCGATATGCGGAAACTGTGCGTAGATACCGGATCCCTCGATCGCGTCCTTCACGCACGCATCGTCCGGCACCTCGATCGTGTGCCAGGCGTGCTTCCCCGCTTCGGCGTAGGCAACGGCAACCTTCATGGCTTTCCCTCCTTCAAACACTACAGGCGCGGTGCGCCGGCTGGGTGGAACAGGTTCGGGCTGCGCGCCGCGTTTCGATGAGTCGGCGCAGTGCTAGCAAACACCCCAGTACGAGGAAGCCGCCCGGCGGCAAGATCATCATCAGTGCCCCGGAGTAACCGGGAAGCACCCGCACTTCAAGAAAGGAGAAGGCCGGGCCAAGCAGCAGGCTTGCCTGGGCAAACAGCGTGCCCGCACCGATCAGCTCCCGCACCAGCCCCATCACCGTCAGCGCGAAGGTGAAGCCCAACCCCATCGCCAGGCCATCCACCGCAGACGCCAGCACGCCGTTCTTCGATGCAAAGGCCTCGGCTCGCCCGAGGATCGCGCAGTTCACGACGATCAGCGCGATGAACAGCCCCAGCACCTTGTGCAACCCATGCAGCCAGGCGTTCAGCGACATATCCACCAGCGTGACGAGGGTTGCGATCACGACGACGAAAACTGGAATCCGTACCTGGCTGCTGACGAAATTCCGGATGCTCGCGATCAACATGTTCGACACCACCAGCACAGCCGTCGTCGCCAGCCCCATGCCCAAGCCATTGGTGCCGGAAGTGGTGACCGCCATCGTTGGGCACATGGCCAGCAACTGCACGAACACGACGTTCTGATCCCACAGGCCATCGCGCCAGACGTGCGCAAGTGAGGTGGTATCGCATGCACTGCGCAGCTCGCTCATCGTGCGTCTCCCGAGATTTCCGCGCGATGCGCGTCGTAGAACTGAAGCCCCTCGCGCACCGCCTTCACCACTGCGCGCGGGGTGATCGTGGCGCCGGCAAACTGGTCGAACTCACCGCCATCCTTCTTCACCGCCCAGCGCGCAACCGGCATGCCGGCGAGCGACTTGTTCGTGAAGCTGTTGATCCAGCCCGATTTGGCAGCATCGATCTTGTCGCCCAGGCCAGGCGTTTCAGCATGCCGCAGCACACGCACGCCACTCACCACGCCGGCCGCATCCACGCCGATCAGGACCGCGATCTCGCCCGCATACCCGCGGGCGCTGAACTCGAACACCGCCGCGCTGAATACGCCAGCCTTGGTGCCGCGATAGACGGTGACGACACGCCCGCTCGCAGCCTTGATGACGCGAGCGTCGGCAAGCAGATCGTTGTCGACACACCCTGGCGGCAATACCTGCACCAGCGATTGTTTAAGGTCGTCCTGCGCCGCCTGCGTGATCGGTTCGCGCGTTGCTTCGTTAGCGAGCACCAACGCTGCGCTGGTGATGAAACTCGCGAACGCGAGCAGGATGCCCTGATAGGGAATACGGTCCCGCCATAGCGCGATGTTCATGAACGCCGCTCCTTCCCACTGGAAATCGGCGCGCCGCGCCAGGTACGCCCGTAAACGCGGGGTTTGATGACGCGGTCGATCACCGGCGTCAGGGCATTCATCAGCAACACTGCGAACGCCACGCCTTCCGGGTAGCCGCCGTAGGTGCGGATGAGCCAGGTCAGCAGCCCACAACCTGCACCGAACACAAGTTGCCCGCCGCGCGACGAGGGCGAGGTCACATAGTCGGTTGCGATGAAGAAGGCGCCAAGCACCGCACCGCCTGACAAGATGTGTGTACCCGCATCAAGGTAGCGTGCAGGGTTCGCGCCATGGGCGATCACGGCAGGCAGTGCAATGCCCAGCAGCATCGCAACCGGGATATGCCAGGTGATCAGCCCCATCAGCATCATGGCGAGCCCGCCTGCGGCAATCAGCGCCACGGCCGTTTCGCCCAGGCTCCCCGCGCGCAGGCCGGACCAGGACCACTGCGCCCCGTCGGAGAGCAGCTGGATCAGGCTCGCACCGCGCGACAGTTCTGTCTTTGCGTGGCCCAGCAGCGTTGCGCTCGTCATCGCGTCCGGCGCAGCGCCGCCGAAGGTGAGCTGCAGTGCATCGAACCAGCCTGGCGCATGAGCGACGCCAGCGGTCGGTGCCACCCAGACGGTCATCGCAACCGGGAAGGACACCAGTAACGCGACCCGCGCGACCATCGCCGGGTTGAACAGGTTACAGCCGATGCCACCGAACATCTGCTTTGCCACCACCGTTGCGAACAGCCCGCCGACGACACCCAGCCACCACGGCGCCCACGGCGGTAGTGACAGCGCGAGCAGCCAGCCGGTCAGCAGCGCAGAACCGTCCATCAGCGTAGGCAGCACCGGTTTGGCCATCAGGCGAAGGCTGACGGCTTCGCCCATCAGCGTGGCGACCACGGTGATCAACCAGACGTTGACGGCCGGCCAGCCGAAAAACCAGAAGCCACAGAGCGTTGCTGGCGCCAAGGCCAGCATCACCTTGAGCATCACCTTACCCACCGAGCCCAGCTCCCCCGCGTGAGGCGACGCCGCCACCGATGGCAGGCTGGCGGAAGCAATCATGTTCATCATGGGGTCTCCTGTGTGCCGGCCGCTGCGGCGGCTTGCTGGGCTGCGCGCGCAGCCTTGCGGCGCGCGGCCGCCTCGGCACGTTCGCGCGCTTCACGTTCGAGCCGGGCATTGCGTGCTTCGGCCAGTTCTCGGGTGAAGGCCAGCCGTTTCTTCTGCTGCGCGCGCGACCAGATCTCACCCTTCGCGTGCTGGAACGACTGCACCAGCGGCACACTGGACGGACACACATAAGCGCAGCAGCCGCACGCAAGGCAGTCGTCAAGCTGCAAGGCAGCGGCGCCGTCGTAGTCGCCCACGCGGATGCGCGCTGCGATTTCGAGTGGCTGCAAGCCCATCGGGCACGCTTTCACGCATGATCCGCATCGGATGCAGGCCGAAGGCGCCGGCCGTGAAATTTCGGCCGCGGTAAGTGCGAGCACGCCGCCACAGGCCTTGACCGTGGGCACCTGCGCGTGCGGCAAAGCGAGCCCCATCATCGGCCCACCCATCACCAGCCGTGCCGGCGCTTCCTTGAGGCCGACAAAGGCCAGCAGATCCTCGACCAGTACGCCCACCGGTGCGAGCACATTGCCAGGCCGCGCCACTGCGCCGCCGTTGACGGTGACAATGCGCCGATAGAGCGCCTCGCCATGGCGAAGCGCACGGTGGATCGCCGCGCAGGTGCTGACGTTGTTTACCAGCACGCCGATGCTGGCCGTGCGCGCGCCAGCGGGTACCTGGCGGCCTGTGAGCACTTCCACCAGCTGGCGATCCGACCCCATCGGGTAACGTGCGGGCACCGGGCAGACCCGGATTTGCGCGAACGGCGCCGCCGCCGCGCGCATCGCGGCAATTGCCTCCGGCTTGTTGTCCTCGATCCCGACCAGCGCGCTGGCGGCGCCGACCGCGTGCATCAGGATGCGCACGCCGTCGACCACCTCGTCGGCGCGGTTGCGCATCACGCTGTCGTCGCTCGACAGGTAGGGCTCGCACTCGCCACCGTTGATCACCAGCGTTTCGACGGCCAGCTTGCGACCAAGCTGCGCTTTGGGGGCGGACGGAAACGTGGCGCCCCCCAGGCCGACGATGCCGGCATCGGCGATGCGCCGCGTCACTTCGTCTGGCGGCAGCGCGAAGGGGTCGTCTGCTGCGCAGGCTTCGATCGCCTTGTCTTCGCCGTCGAGCGCAATCGTGATCGCATCGAAAGGCAGCCCCGAAGGGTGTGGTGCCGTGACCGGGCCAATTGCCGTGACCACCCCGGAGGATGGCGCATGCACCGGCGCCGACACGGTGCCCTGCGCAGCGCCGATCAACTGACCGCGCAGCACTTTGTCGCCCGGTGAGACTACCGCCTTCGCAGGGGCTCCAACGTGTTGCAGCAAAGGCACGCGCAGCGTGGCCGGCAGCGGCATCACCCGCAGCGGCTCGTCGGCCGCAGGGCGCTTGTGGTCGTTGTGCGGATGCACACCCCAGCGGCCACCGTTGATTTTGTCGAGAAGTCCCATGCGAGTGTTCCTCAGGCGAAGGCCGGCAGGGCCCAGTTCCAGTCCTGCAGGGTCTTGGGCTTTGCTTGCAGCCCGATCGCGCCGGTCGGGCAGGTTTCAACGCAAGCGCCGCAGCCAGTGCAGGCTTCGTGCAGCACACCATGAATCTGTTTGCTGGCGCCGAGGATTGCGTCGGTCGCGCAGGATCTGAGGCAACGACAGCAGCCGATACAGATTTCTTCCTGGATCGCAGCGAGCCGCGGCCCTTGGTCGGCGATACCGGCCATGTCGAGCGGGATCCCCAGCCTGGCGGCAATCGCCTGCGCCAGTGCGGCGCCGCCGCCGGGGCACACGGTGGCCGGCGCGTTGCCGGCAGCCAGCGCATCCGCAGCCGCCGCGCATCCAGCCAGGCCGCACTGGCCGCAGTTCGTGCCGGGCATCATCGCGGCAAGCTCCACCGCCAGATCGTCGGCCTCCACCGCAAAAACCCGCGCGGCAAGGCCCAGCAACAGGCCGAGCACCAGCCCCAGCGTGGAGAGAATGAATACGGGAGCGAGCATGGCAACCTCCGTCAATTGAAGTTGAGACCGGCGAAACCCATGAAGGCGAGCGCCAGAAGGCTGGCGAGCACGAAGCTCAGCGGCGGGCCTTCGAGCGCCTTCGGTACGCGCGCCAGCGCAAGGCGTTCGCGCAGGCCCGAGAACATCAGCATCGCGAGCGTGAAACCGAGTGCCGAGCCGAAGCCGTACACCACGCTCTTCACGAAACTGTTGCCGTCCTGCACGTTCAGCAGTGCGAGCCCGAGCACCGCGCAGTTGGTGGTGATCAGCGGCAGGAAGATGCCAAGCGACTGGTACAGCGCCGGCATCGTCTTCTTGATCACGGCCTCGATAAACTGCACGGTTGCGGCAATCACCACGATGAAGGTGAGGATGCGCAGAAATTCCAAACCGATCGGCTGCAGAATGAAGTGATCCAGCACCCAGCTGGCCGCCACCGCCACAGTGATCACGAAGGTGGTTGCGAGCCCCATGCCAAAGGCGCTTTCCATACTTTTGGAAACCCCCATGAAGGGGCACAGGCCAAGAAACTTGCTCATCACCACGTTGTTCACCAGCGCGGTGCTGACCAGAAGAATCAGGTATTCGCTCATGCGGTTCGAAGCCTCCTGCCCTGGATCCGCATGGAGCGTGCCAAGTCGATGCACGCCGCACCGGGGCAGTGCGCGAAGGCCGCGCCATCGGGCGCCGCAGCCGGATTTCCGCATGCGTTGATGGCGTCCGGAAGCGCCGATCGGCGTGTCGGGGATGCAACAAACCGAGCTTGTGTTGTGATGAATCCTCACAACGACGCCGGCATTTGATGTCGCTCAAGCGTGGCGATGGGGCGCGAGAATTCGGCACGGTTGCTGCATCGAAGCAGACGAGCGTTCAAACGAGGCCCGCCATGCCAGAGCAGAAGAAAACCGCCGAGAAGAAATCCGCGCGCCCCGCTGCCCGGAAGATCCCCGCCGCCTTGTTCCGTGCCGCGGTCGAGCAAGCAGACATCGCGATCTCGATCACCGATCCGCGCGCGCGGATCGAATATGTGAACCCGGCCTTCACGCGCGCAAGCGGCTACAGCGTCGCGGACGCGGTGGGCCAGCATCAATCGATCCTGTCAAACCACAGCACACCGCCCGAGGTGTACAAATCGATGTGGCGACAGATCACGGGTAAGGAAACCTGGAGCGGCCGACTGGTGAACCGGCGCAAGGACGGCGCGCCCTACCTTGCGGATCTGACCGTCACGCCGGTGCTCGATGAGGCGGGCCAGATCAGCCACTACTTGGGCTTGCATCGCGACATCACCGCGCTACACAAGCTCGAATGTGCGGTGCGCAACCAGAAGGCGCTGATCGAATCGGTGGTCGACGGGGCTCCGCTGGTGCTCGCGCTACTCGACATCAGCGACCGCGTGGTGCTCGACAACCTTGCGTACAAGGCGCTGATGTCGGATCTCGGCATGGCCGAACCGGCCAAGGTGCTGCTGGACGCGATTCGCAACGAACTGGGCAGCGGCTTCGGCCCCTTCAAACCAGGCAGCCACGCCTTCCTCGACCGCCAGGTGCGGCTCGACCGCCCCCACTGGCGTTCGCCGCGCTGGTTCTCGTGCTCGGCGGTATGGGTGGCTGCCGACAGCGACGAAGCCGACCACTTCTACGCCAGCAAGGGAGAGGCCTTTCTGCTGCTGGTCGCAACGGATGTGAGCCGTCAGGTACAGGAGCAGGAGAAAGCCCGCATCGCTGCGCTGCAGGCGGTGATGGCCGAGGAGAGCCGTCAGCAGGCGCTGCGCGAAAGCCTGTCGGCCGCCGTCTATCAGATGGAGGGGCCGCTCAACATCCTCGGCTCGGTGGTCAACATGATGGGCCGCCGCGGCTGCGACCCTGCGCAGGCGGCGCTCGCCGATGCGCTCAAGGCTGGCCAGGCTGCGCTCGAAACGCTGCGTGGGACGATTCCCGCGCGTGCGCCTGAGGCCAGCACCTCGGTCAACCTCAACGAGGTTGTGCGCGACGTACTGGACCTTTCCGCGGTGCGCCTGCTTACCGCAGGTGTCTCGGTCAGTTGGCAGCCGCAGCTGGTGCTGCCCGGCATCCAGGGCTCGCCCACGCGGCTGCGCGCGCTGCTCAAGGCGTTGGTGGACAACGCGATCGAAGCGATGAACGTGAAGGGCTGGCAACAGCGCGAGCTCAGCATCAGCACGCGCACCCGACACAACAGCCTGGAGGTGCGCGTGGAGGACAGCGGCCCGGGTTTGCCCGAGGCGCTTCGCCTGAAAGCCTTTGAGCCCTTCTTTAGCACCAAGAAGCAACTCGGTAGCCATCTGGGAACCGGGCTTCCCGCGGCACAACAAGTCGCGGTAGATCACGGCGGCAGCATCGAGTTGGGCAACGCTGCCAGCGGCGGTTGCACCGCCCTGCTGGTGCTGCCGCTACCCCCGCAGACGCGCGCCCCGGCGCCGATGCACGACAGTCGCGAGATCGGATAAGCCATGGATACCGAAGGCGCACTCCACCGCATCCAGCTCGAAACGCTCTACCGTGTGAGCGTAATTCTTTCGCGCACACTCGACGTCAAGCAAGCCCCGCAGGAAGTGCTGCGCGTGCTGGAGGAATCCGCTGGTCTTACGCGCGGCATGATCAGCGTGCTCGATTCCGACAGCGGCGAACTGGTTGTCAACGCCTTGCAGGGTGTAGAAGCCGACGAGTTCGAGCCGGTTCGCTACCAGTCCGGCGAGGGGGTGCTGGGCCTGATTCTTGAAGAGGGCAAGACGGTCGCCCTGCCCTCGATCGCCAGCAACCCGCGCTTTCTGAACCGGCTCGGCATCTACGAGCGGCGTCTCCCCTTCATCGCGGCGCCCATTCATGTCGGCGGTACGCTGCATGGCGCGCTGGCGGTTCAGCCCAACCGGCTGGACGACGGCCAGCTGGCGGTGCGCGCCCGCTTCGTGGAAATGGTCGCCAACCTGATCAGCCAGAGCGTGAAGCTCTCGCTCGATGTGGCGCAGGAAAAAGAGACTATCGCCGAGGAGCGCGACACCCTGCGCCGTGCCGTGCGCGGTCAGCATGGTTTCGACAACATGGTCGGCCACTCCACCGCGATGCGACGCATCTTCGAGCAGATCCGCATGGTGTCGAAGTGGAACACCACGGTGCTGATCCGCGGCGAGACAGGCACCGGCAAGGAGCTGATCGCCAACGCAATCCACTACAACTCGCCGCGGGGCCGCGGGCCTTACGTGAGGCTCAACTGCGCCTCACTGCCCGAGAACCTGCTCGAATCCGAACTCTTCGGGCACGAAAAAGGCGCCTTCACCGGCGCCGTAGCGTCGCGCAAGGGCCGATTCGAGATGGCCGACGGCGGCACGATCTTCCTCGACGAAATCGGCGAGATCTCGCCCGCCTTCCAGGCCAAGTTGCTGCGCGTACTGCAGGAAGGCGAACTCGAGCGCGTGGGCGGTGGCCGCACGATGAAGGTGGATGTGCGCGTCATCGCGGCAACCCATCGTGACCTCGAAGACGCGGTCGACGACGGCAAGTTCCGCGAGGATCTTTATTTCCGCCTCAACGTGATGCCGATTACCGTGCCGCCACTGCGCGAGCGCCTGGAGGATGTGCCTGAAATTGCCCGCCACCTGATCGGCCGAATCGGCCGGCAACAAGGGCGCCCGCTCGATCTGAGCGAATCTGCAATCACGCGGCTGATGCAATACAGCTGGCCTGGCAATGTGCGCGAACTCGAAAACTGCCTGGAGCGCGCCGCGGTGATGTCGGAGAGTGGCCACATCGACTGCGAGTTGATCCGCATCGACCGCCAGCGCGAACTCTCTGCCGCTGCTGCGGCCAACCGTATCGATCTGGACGACCCGAATCTCGACGAGCGCGGCCGCGTGATCGCCGCGCTTGAACAGGCCGGCTGGGTTCAGGCCAAGGCGGCGCGCCTGCTCAACATGACCCCGCGGCAGATCGCCTACCGCGTGCAGACCCTGGGCATCGAGGTGAAGCAGTTCTGAGCATGACGGCTGCGAAGCGGCCCGAGCAGGGTGCCTCGCAGTCCGTCGTTAAACGCGCAATCAGGCGCTCAGATCACCAGGTGATAGCGCAGGTTGTCGAAATACGACTTGTTCGGCCACTGTGCAGCATCTGCCTGACAAGAGAAGCGCACCCGAGCAATGGTGCGGGACGGCATGCTGACTGCCAGCGTCTTCCAGCCATCGCCCGCCGACGCCCCTGGCAACGTGCCGACGTAATACGACGCGGCAATGCGCTTGCCTTGACGGTCATAGGCCTCCAGAAAGGGCCGCCCGGTGGTGTTTATCATCTCGCCCGGACATGGTGTCTCGCATACCGGATAAGCGTCGATCGACACCGTATCGGTCGGCCTGTCGAACAGCACATCGATCGCGCCTTCCCGCGCATAGAAGCAGGGCGTGGTGCCCGGCGCATGAATCGACACGCCGTTCGAGCCACCCACGTAAACCTGTTTGCGCACATAGGCCGGGCCGCTGGTGAGCGGGTTGATCATCGTGAGCCCATACACCTCGCTGGCCAGCGCCCCCTCGGGTACCGGTTGTCCTGCCAGATCGGTGTCGAAGTCCATCAGCACCATCACATCGATACGAGGAATATCGGGGCCAACCTTGATCGGCGGGCGCAGTTTCGGTCTATCAACCACTGCCGGGTCCCCCGCCCCTTGCGAGCGGAGCCACTGCACAAGCGCCGGAGTCGCTTCGGCCGCCGGATCGCGGATCAGATCCGCAAGCATGCGGTTGCTGCGGGCAAGGACTGGTTTGCCCGTGTCGGGCCCTTGCGGGCGCAGTTTTTCAAGAATCGCGTTCATGATGTCCCCCTTGCAGATCAGAAGAGGGCAGCGCGGCGGCTGTAACGCTCACAACGGTCGACGCGTGCCCTTGGCAACACGCCATTTCTGCTACCAGTGTAGACCCGGCATCGCGTCGGCGCCGGCTTACTGCTTGGCGGGATTGCGCTAGGGCCGCGCCGTCGAGATTGCGCCACGATAGCTCAAGCGGATGTGCTCACTCATGCCATGGGCTAGTTCGCGTTCGCCAAGGAACACCTTGGCGCGACTCTCGCTGGCAAGCAGATCAGCCTCTTCCTCATTATGACTGCGCAGCACCACGGCGATGGTCGGATTGAGCGTCTGCGCGATCTCGACCATCTTGCGTACGCTCACCGCATCCGGCACTGCAATCACCAGCATTGCGGCGCGCGCAATGTGGGCCTGGATCAGCACCTCTGGGGTGCTGGCATCGCCGCTCACCGCCGGGATGCCATCCTTGCGCAGCGCATCGATACGCTCGCGGTTCTCATCGGCTACCACGAAGGGGATGTGCTCTTCGCGCAACATCGCAGCGATGCGGCGGCCGACGCGCCCATAGCCGACCAACACCACCTGCCCGGTCAGCAGCGCCTGGTCGGTGGACATCGGCAATTGCGCGAGCGGATCGTCACGCTGGTCGAGCCGCCGTGCCAGCGCCGAGCGTTTGCGCACCCAGGCCTGCAGTGGCTCCAGCGCGGCGAAAATCGCGGCGTTGGCGGCGATCGAAATCAGCGCGCCTGCGAGTACCAGGCTCTGGCCCTCAGCCGGCATCAAGCCGAGTGCCACGCCGAGCCCGGCGAGAATGAAGGAAAACTCACCGATCTGCGCAAGGCTGGCGCCTACCGTCAACGCGGTATTGAGCGGATAGCGGAACAGCAGCACCAGCGCGACCGCCGCAATCGTCTTGCCCACCATGATGATCGCCACCACGGCAAGCACCTTGAGTGGCTGCGCCCATACCACAGACGGGTCAAACAACATGCCGACCGATACGAAGAACAGCACCGCGAAGGCGTCGCGCAGCGGCAGCGATTCGTCAGCCGCGCGATGGCTGAATTCCGACTCGCGCATCATCATGCCGGCAAAGAACGCGCCCAGCGCGAACGAAACGTCGAACAGCTTGGCCGCACCGAAGGCTACGCCGACCGCCGTAGCCACCACACTGAGCGTGAACAGTTCCTGCGACCCGGTGCGCGCAACCCACCACAACAACTTAGGCAGCACGCGGCGCCCCACCACCAGCATCAAGGCGATGAAGGCGCAGACCTTGAGCAAGGTGACGGCCACCGTTTGCCAGATATCGTTCGTTGCGACACCCGCCGCGCCGCCGCCTTCGACCCCGCGCAGCACGCCGGCCAGCGCCGGCAGCAGCACGAGCACCAGCACCATCACAAGGTCTTCCACCACCAGCCAGCCCACCGCAATCTGGCCGTTGACCGACTTCAGCAGCCCCCTGCCCTCCAGCGCTCTCAACAGCACCACGGTGCTGGCAACCGACAGACACAGCCCGAACACCAGCGCACCACCAAGGCTCCAGCCCCACAGCAGCGCTGTCGTCATGCCGAACGCAACCGCCACGAGGATCTGCACGATCGCGCCGGGCACCGCGATCCGGCGGACCGCCATCAAGTCGCTCACCGAGAAATGCAGGCCGACGCCGAACATCAGCAGCATCACGCCGATTTCCGCCAGCTGACTCGCAAGCCCCACATCGGCCACAAAGCCCGGCGTCGCCGGCCCGATCATCACGCCGGCAAGCAAGTAGCCCACCAGCGGCGGCATATGCAGGCGCGTGGCGGCGAATCCAAGCAGCAGTGCAAGGCCGAACCCCGCGGCAATGGTGGCAATCAGGCTGACGTCATGGGGCATCGTTCGGGCTGTTCCTCGTGAGGTATGGCGCGCCACGGGAATCGCAGCGCCAAGTAAGGGAGCGCGCGCGGCGCAAAAAGGTTCCGGCGGAACAAGATTTGTTCAGGCAATGCCCGACGCGCCCCGGTGCGTGGCGTTTCACTGCATCGAGTGCAGGCCGATCATGTTGCCGTCCGGGTCGCTCACCAAGGCGATGAACCCGTACTGGCCGATCGCGAACTTCTCCTTGAACACGCAGCCACCGCCCGCCTTCACCCGCGCCGCCTCAACGGCGCAGTCCGCGCAACTGAAGTACACCAGCGTGCTGTTACCGCCGGACGGACAGCCATCCATCTTCACCAGTGCCCCCGAGGCGCCCGGCACATCGGCCATCGGGAAGGCCAACATCTCCATGCCAGGGCTCTCCAACGCCTGCAGGGACACACCGAATACGCCCTCGTAGAACGCCTTGGCACGGGCCATGTCCTGCACATAAATTTCGAACCAACCAACCGGATTGCGTTGCATGTTTGCCTCTCCTTCAAAGATCTGGGACGGCCACCGTCGCACTTTGGCCTGAACTAAGCATCGGATACCGTCGCCCCCGCTTCAAGCCAATCGTGCCCCTGTTTCATTGCAGGGGGCGCCGTTGCTTCATCTCATAGAGGCTCGGCAGGTCCGCTTGCGCGCGAAGTAGCACCAGCCGGGGTCGTTCCGCCCCATCATGGCCGCCAACGCGGTATCGTTGCGCCCTTTGTTTCATCCCGGTTTCGCATCGCCATGTCTCAGCCCAGCTTCACCCCCGACAGCTACGCCGCCCAACTCGCCCCCAAGGTGGCGCAATTCAAACGTGACTTCGCGCCTTTCGGCCTGCCCGAACCCGCGGTGTTCGAATCGGCGGCGCAGCATTACCGGATGCGGGCCGAGTTCCGCATGTGGCACCACGGCGACCGTGTCGACTACGCAATGTGGGAAGCCGTGGACCCGAAACAGCCGGTGCTGCTGGAAGACTTTCCGACCGCTTCGGCCGCGATCTGTGCCGCGATGCCAGTGCTGCGCGACGCGGTGATCGCCTCGCCCGAGCTCAAGCGCAAGCTCTTCCAGGTGAATTTCCTTTCGACGCTCAGCGGCGAGATGCTGATCACGCTGATCTACCACCGCAAGCTCGACGAAGCCTGGGAGGCCGCCGCACGCGAACTGGCGGCGAAGATGCAGGTACTGCTGATCGGCCGCAGCCACAAGCAGAAGATCGTGCTGGAGCGCGACTGGGTACTTGAGGCCTTTGAGGTGGATGGCCGCCCGCTACGCTACCAGCAGATCGAGGGCAGCTTCAGCCAACCCAACGGCGGCATGAACCGGCAAATGCTCGGCTGGGCCTGCCAGCAAGCCAAGACCCTCGGCGGCGATCTGCTGGAACTCTACTGCGGCAACGGCAACTTCACCGTCGCGCTGGCGCCGCACTTCGAGCGCGTGCTGGCCACCGAGGTCAGCAAGTCCTCGGTCCGCGCAGCCGCGTACAATCTGGAAGCCAACGACGTCGGCAACGTCGCCTTCGCGCGGCTTTCGAGCGACGAAATGAGCGACGCGCTGGCGCGGGTGCGGCCGTTCCGCCGCCTCAAGGACATCGACCTCGACAGCTATCGCTTCAGCACCCTGTTCGTCGATCCGCCACGCAGCGGCCTTGACGAAACCACGCTGAAGATGGCGGCGGGCTTCGATCGCATCCTCTACATCTCGTGCAACCCGCAAACGCTGCGCGACAACGTCGAGGCGCTGCACGCAACCCACCGGATCGACGCCGCCGCGGTGTTCGACCAGTTCCCCTACACCCATCACCTCGAATGCGGTTTGCTGCTCACACGCCGGGGCTGAGCACGACCCGACCTGTGCGCTTTCCCACATCGCACTGTGTAGGCTAAGCGACACTGCGGCGGGCCAACCGCGCGGACGGCCCGCCGCAGCACTGTTCGCGCAGATCGGCACGGCAATTGCTGAACCGGAGACACACATCCTCCGGAGCGCCTCATGCCGACGCCTACCCCCCCGAACACGGCCACCAAGGCCAGCGGATGCGCCAGCGGGCGCTGCGGCTCCAGCGCGAGTCAGATCGACGAATTGGATGCCAGCGTCGCGCAGCGCGTGCAGGACCACCCCTGCTACTCCGAAGAAGCACACAAGTACTTCGCACGCATGCACGTCGCAGTCGCCCCGGCCTGCAACATCCAGTGCAACTACTGCAACCGCAAGTACGACTGCAGCAACGAGTCGCGGCCTGGCGTGGTGTCAGAGGTACTGACCGCGGCGCAGGCGGTGAAGAAAACGCTCGCAGTGGCGGCCGCGATTCCGCAGATGAGCGTGCTAGGCATCGCCGGCCCCGGCGATGCGCTCGCGAATCCCGAGCGAACCTTCGCCACCTTCGCCGAACTCTCGCAACGTGCGCCGGACCTGAAGCTGTGCCTCTCCACCAACGGGCTGATGTTGCCGCAGTACGTCGACCAGATCGCTGCGTATCACGTTGACCACGTCACGATCACGATCAACTGCATCGACCCTGACATCGGCGCGCAGATCTACCCGTGGATATTCTGGCAGCACCGCCGGATCACCGGGCGCGAAGCCGCCGAGATCCTCATCGCGCAGCAGCTGCGCGGGCTTGAGATGCTGGTCGCACGCGGCATTCTGGTGAAAGTGAACTCGGTGATGATTCCCGGCATCAACGACCGGCACCTGAAGGAAGTCTCACGCATCGTGCGCGCAAAAGGCGCCTTCCTGCACAACGTGATGCCGCTGATATCCGACCCAGCGCACGGCACGCACTTCGGCCTCACCGGCCAGCGCGGCCCTACCCCGCAGGAGCTCAAAACCTTGCAGGACGAATGCGCCGGCGACATGAACATGATGCGCCACTGCCAGCAATGCAGGGCTGACGCGGTGGGCATGCTCGGTGAGGATCGCGGCGCCGAGTTCACGCTCGAGAAAGTCGAGGCGATGCAGATCGACGAGCACGCCGCGATGGGTCGCCGGCTCGCACTACGCGCCGCAATCAATGCCGAACTGGCCGAAAAGCGCGCGGCGCGCCATGACGCCAGCGCGCAGGTGATCGCACTTCACCGTCCGGTCGCAAACATCGGCCGGGCTGTACGCATGGCCGTGGCAAGCAGCACCGGGGCGGAAATCGACACCCACTTCGGTCACGCCAAGCACTTCCATATCTTCGAGGTCAGCGCCGAGGAGATCCGGGCGCTGGGCACTCGCGCCGCCGCGCAGTACTGCGGTGGCGAGGCGGACTGCGGCGAAGCCGACAACACGCTCGCCCGCACGCTGGCCGCGCTGTCCGACTGCGAAGTGATGCTCTGCGCCCGGATTGGTATCGAACCCTGGAGCAAGCTCGAAGCCGCAGGCATCCGCCCCGACGGCGCCCACGCAATGGAACCCGTCGCGTCAGCGCTGCACGAAGCGTGGAAAACGATGCTCGACAACGGGCAACTCGCGGCTGCGCCCGCCAGCCAGCGTCGCGCTTAACCCGGGGTAGCGGCATGGCACTCGAAATCGTTGCGGGCTGCGTCAATTGCTGGGCCTGTGTCACGCTGTGTCCGCACCAGGCAATCTTCGAAGCCCGGCCACATTTTCTGATCAACTCCGATCGCTGCACCGAGTGCATCGACACGCACGCCACGCCGCAGTGCGCCGCGATCTGCCCGATCGAGGGCGTGATCATCGACGAACTGGGCACGCCCCTTAACCCGCCCGGCTCGCTGTCGCCGGCTGCCCGCGACGGATGAGTCCGCATCGTGGCTCACCCGGACGAAGCGCGGGAAATGCCATGGCCGACGCCACAGATCGCTTGGCCGCCAGCCGAAGCAGCCGCGCGCGTTCGCGCGCACGCGCGGGGCGCACTGCTCGGTCTGGCGCTCGGCGACGCGTTGGGCGCCACGGTGGAATTCATGACGCCGCGCGAGATTCGCACGCAGTATGGCCGCCACACGCAGATCCGCGGCGGCGGCTGGCTCAAGCTGGCGCCCGGTCAGGTCACCGACGACACCACCATGGCCTTCGCCGTCGCCGAAGCGCTGATCCGCAACCGCCATCCGACTGCAGAGGACTACGCCCGCGCGTTCGACGCATGGATGCGCAGCAAGCCGGTCGACGTCGGCAACACGGTACGGCGCGGCATCACACGCTATCGGCGCACCGGTGAAGCCTGCGTGCCACCTTCCGATGACGCAGGCAACGGCGCCACCATGCGCTGCGCCCCGGTCGCAATCGCACTGCTCGGCGCGCCCTCAGAGTCGTTGCACGACGCCGCAATCGCGCAAGCACGCGTCACGCATCACAACCCACTCACCGACGCCGCCACCGTCTGCGTCGTCCGCATGATCCAGGCGGGCATCGTCGGCCACGGCATCCGCGGCGTGATCGCCCTCGCCCATGAACTCGTGAAGACTCAGCCCGCCTTCCACTTCCGTGGCAAGCCAGCACTCAACCCGAGTGGCTACATCGTCGACACCATGCGCGCGGTGTTGCAAGCCATCGACACCACCGACAACTTCGAAGCAGCGCTGATCGACGTCGTCAACCGCGGCGGCGACGCCGACACCACCGGCGCCATCACAGGCGCAATACTCGGTGCGCTGTACGGAGAGCAGTGCTTGCCGGGCTACTGGCAATCAGCCCTGCAAGCCACCATTGCCGCGCAATGCCGAACCTACGCCGACCGGCTCGCCAAAGCCTGATGCACGGCGATTTCCGAACCGCAAAAGCGCGGGGCGAGAACGCCTGGCACAAAGCAAAAAGCCCAACCACTTTCGTGATTGGGCCTTCGCTTCAAACTGGTTGCGGGGACAGGATTTGAACCTGTGACCTTCGGGTTATGAGCCCGACGAGCTGCCAGACTGCTCCACCCCGCGTCGGAGAAGAAGAATTATGGATTAACGCGTTTTTAATGTCAACCCACGAATTCAATAAATTTTTTGGTGCCGACAGTAGGACTTGAACCCACGACCTTCGGTTTACAAAACCGCTGCTCTACCAACTGAGCTATGCCGGCGCCGGAGGTGGCGGATTATACATATTCGCGCTGCGGATGCTACGACTGTCGTGCTATCTTTTTCCGCTGCGCACCATTTCCTTCATGGCGGCCTCAGGAAAGCACATTGATGACGCGTCAGACACTCCGTGTTCTGTTGGTGGAAGACAACGAGGACGACGCGATCCTGCTACTCGCGCGCCTGCGCCGTGCCGGTTTCGATGTGATCTCTGAACGGGTCGAGACACCACAAGCTCTGGATGCGGCGCTGAGTCGAGGCTCTTGGGATCTGATTCTTTCGGACTACAAGCTTCCGGGCTTCTCGGGCATCGCCGCGCTCGAGCAGGTGCAGGCGCGCAAGATCGACGTGCCGTTCTTCATCATCTCTGGAACGATCGATGATGAGACGGCCTCGTCTGCGATGCGTGCAGGGGCTCAGGACTACCTCAGCAAGGACCGGCTTGATCGGCTGATTCCAGCCGTCGAGCGCGAGTTGCGTGAGGCGCGCATGCGTAGCGAACGCCTGGCGGCGATCGAAGCTGCGCGGGATCATGAAGCGAGACTTGGCGCTCTCGCCGCGAACATTCCGGGCGCGGCATTCCAGATGACCCGCAACGACGACGGGCGCATTTCAATTGAGTACCTGAGTGAAGGCGCGCTGTTTTTGTTTGAGGTACCGCTCGATGCGCTGATCGGCGATGGCGCCCAACTGCTCGGGATGGTGCTGGCAGACGACAGGCCCGGGCTGGATGAAGCGCTGGCGGAGTGCTCCGCGCGACTCGCGACGCTGAACTGGGAAGGCCGTATCCGCGTCCCCGGACGCGACGTCAAATGGATCAACCTGCGCGCAACGCCAACCCGGCTGGATTCGCAATCAACGCGCTGGGAAGGCGTGATGTGGAACATCACCCACAGCAAGCAGTCTCAAGCCGATTTGTCGGCATCGCGTGCCCAGCTGGCCGAGTTGTCGAACCACCTGCAGAGCGTGAAGGAGGAGGAGCGGGAGCGCATTGCGCGTGACATCCACGATGTGCTCGGCGGCCTGCTGGTGGGCATCAAGATTGAACTGTCGTTGCTTGCGAGCCGACTTGAGAGCGATCCGGCGCAAGGGGCGCGCGCCAAGCGCATCGCAGGGCTGGTCGACGAGGCGATCACCACGGCGGGCCGCGTTGCGCGCGAGCTGCGCCCGGGCATCCTCAAGGAATTCGGGCTTGCCGCAGCAATTGAGAGCCATGCAGAGGATTTCTCCCTGCGCACCGGGCTTCGCTGCAACGTGCTGTGTGCGGACCACGATATCGAATGCGCCGAGGACGCCAGCATTGCGATCTTCCGCGTCTTTCAGGAGACCCTCACCAACGTCGCCAAGCATGCCCAGGCGAAAGAGGTTACGGTGCGGTTGATGCAGGAAGGTGACGAAGTGCTGCTGCAGGTGACCGACGACGGCGTCGGCATCCGCAGCGCGGACTTTTCGAAACCACGCTCTTTCGGCTTGCGCGGCATGCGTGAGCGTGTAGCAAGCCTTGGTGGCAGCGTTGACATCCGCGCCTTGTCGCCCCACGGCACTCAGATGGTTTTGCGCGCCCCCGTTGCGCAGCCGGGTACCCATTCGCTGCAGGAAAACGCCCGAGGTTGAGCATGAACGCACCGACGATACGTGTACTGATAGCCGACGACCACGCCATCGTGCGCCAGGGCCTGCGTGCGATTCTTTCGGATACCACCGACATGATTGTGGCGGGCGAAGCGGAAAATGGTGTCCGCGCCCTGCAACTGTTGCGCGACGGCGCATGGGATGTGGTGCTGATGGATGTGAACATGCCCGACCGCAACGGCATCGACACACTGAAACTGGTGAAGAAGGAATTCCCGAAACTGCCGGTGCTGATGTTGTCGATGCACCCGGAAGAGCAGTACGCGGTGCGGGCACTCAAGGCCGGCGCCTCGGGCTATCTGTCAAAGCAGAGCGCGCCGGAACAACTGGTGCTCGCAATCCGCCAGGTCGCATCGGGCAAGAAGTACGTCAGCGCCGAGGTGGCGGAGCAGCTGGCAACGGCCATCACAGAAGACGACCGCGCGCCCCATGAAAGGCTGTCCGATCGCGAATACCAGACCCTCTGCATGATCGCCTCGGGCAAAACACTCACGCAGATCGGCGAAGAACTCAATCTCAGCGTCAAGACAGTCAGCGTCTATCGAGCACGCTTGCTTGAGAAGATGAAGCTGAAGAACAACGCGGAGCTAACGCATTACGGGCTCAAGCACGGCCTGGTTGAGTAGCGACTGCGGGGCACTCAAGATGTGCCGGCAGATGCCGTAGGCACTGCATGCCCCTCGACACTCCGGGTACCCCATGAACCAGCCCGCCCAAAGCCCTTCCGAGATTGCCCGCGAGGTGCTCAAGCGCCTTGCAGTGAGCCGCGTTCCACCAACGCCAGACAACTTCCGTTCGATCTATCACCAGATTGCCGGTACCACGCCGGACGAGGAATTCCCGGCGCGCGAGTTCAAGAACTTCGCCGCCGAGTTGCCGCGCGATCGCCCCGAACAGCTGCGTTTGGCGCGTCGGTTCGAGGGCGCAGTCAGCGAAGGCAACTGGGATAGCTTCCACAGCCGCATGCTGCAGCTGTTCCAGGAAATCACCGAAGAGACACCTCCTTGGGCGAGCCTGATCCGCGATCTGCTGACACAACTGGAGCGCCGCCACGCCAACCTGACGCCCAAGCGCAAGGCAGAAGCGCTCGAGCATGTCCTCAGCGCAAGTCAGGCCGACGCGCAGCAGTTGTTCAACCGCTTGCAGGGCCTGATTCGCGGCTGGTCCGCCGATAGCACCGCCGACTCCATCGTCCTCGTCGACAGCCCTGCGGAGGCGGCGGCCGAGACCGCAAGCGCCATGCCCGCCCCGCAAGCAGCGGCGGCAAGCGCGAAATCCGTTGCGCATACGGCGAGCCTTGCAGACAGCCTCGATGTTCGTCGCCTGATCGCGCAAGTGCTTGAAGAAGCCATCGGCGGCCTGTTGATCGAGACACCCGAACTCAGCTCGATGGCCGGTCAGCTTGCGACGGAACTACGCCAGCCGAGCAAGGACTTCGATGCAGAGGGATTTACGAAGCGGCTGCGCGCATTTGCCTATAAGGTTGAATGGGTCGTGCGGGATCAGGCCGGCATTCGCCAGGCACTGCTTCGGCTGCTGCAACTGATTATCGAGAACATCGGCGACCTTGTGGCCGACGACAGCTGGGTGCACGGCCAAGTCGAGGGCGTGTTGCAGGTAACGAATGGCCCGCTCGATCGTGACGCGATCGACGAGATGGGCAAACGGCTGCGCGATGTCATCCTAAAACAAGGGGTGCTGAAGAAGAGCCTGACGGACGCCCAGGAGCGGCTCAAGGCAATGCTCTCGGGCTTCGTTGATCATCTATCGGACATCTATGTCTCCACCGGGGGCTATCGCGACCGGATGGAGCATTGCGCAGCACAGGT
>NZ_JAYRDJ010000035.1:0-42600 GCF_041909475.1 Niveibacterium sp.
CCGCCGGCAAACGGCGGCAGACACGGCAATCCGGTCAGCGCGCCGCGGCGCGCGCTTCGTCGCGCAGGCTGCGGCGCAGGATCTTGCCGACGTTGGTCTTCGGCAATTCCTCGCGGAATTCCACCTGGCTCGGCACCTTGTAGCCGGTGAGCCGCTCGCGGCAGAAGGCGATCAGCGCACGATCGGTCAAACCACCATGCCGTGCCACGACGAAGATCTTCACCGCCTCGCCGGACTTCTCGTCGGGCACCCCAACGGCGGCAACCTCCAGCACATCCGGGTGCGCCGCCACCACGTCTTCGATCTCGTTCGGATACACGTTGAAGCCGGACACCAGGATCATGTCCTTCTTGCGATCGACGATGCGGAAGAAGCCCTTCTCGTCGGCGACCGCCACGTCGCCAGTGCAGAAGAAGCCATCGGAGGTCATCACCTTCCGCGTTTCCTCCGGCCGCTGCCAGTAGCCGGCCATCACCTGCGGGCCGCGCACACAGAGTTCGCCCGGCTGACCGAGCGGCACTTCCTGGCCGGCGTCGTCACGGATCGAGACTTCGGTCGACGGCACCGGCAGGCCAATCGTGCCGTTGTACTCCGGCAGATCGAGCGGGTTGATCGTCACGGCCGGCGAAGTCTCGGTCAGCCCGTAGGCCTCCAGCAACGGCTTGCCGGTCAGCTTCTGCCAGCGCTCGGCAACCGGGCGTTGCACCGCCATGCCACCGCCGAGCGTGAGCTTGAGCGACGAAAAGTCCAGATCGCGGAAGTCGTCGTTGTTCAGCAGTGCGTTGAAGAGCGTGTTCACCCCGGTGATCGCCGTGAACCGATAACGCGCAAGCTCCTTCACGAAGCCCGGAATGTCGCGCGGATTGGTGATCAGCAGGTTCGCGGCGCCGATCCGCATGAAGGTCAGGCAGTTCGCGGTGAGCGAGAAGATGTGGTAGAGCGGCAACGCCGTAACAATCAGTTCCTCGCCCTCTTTCACCCACGGTGCGAGCCAGGTGTAGGCCTGCTGCAGGTTCGCCACGATGTTGCCGTGCGTGAGAATCGCGCCCTTCGATACGCCGGTGGTGCCACCGGTGTACTGCAGGAAGGCGATGTCGTCGCGGCTGCGCGAAACCGGCTGGAAGCCCATCTCCAGGCCGCGGCGCAGCGCCGGCTTGATACGTACCGCACCGGGGATGAACCAGTGCGGCACCATCTTCTTCACATACTTGAGCGCGAGGTTCACCACGCCGCCCTTGATCCCTGGAAAGAGATCGCCCAGCCCGGTGACGATCACCTTCTCCACCGCGGTGCCGGCGATCGCCTCCTGCACCGTGTGGGCGAAGTTCTCCAGCACCACGATCGTGCGCGCGCCGGAATCCTTCAACTGGTGATGCAGCTCCCGCACGGTGTAGAGCGGATTGCAATTCACCACCACGCAGCCGGCCCGCAACGTGCCGAACACGCTGACCGGGTACTGCAGGCAATTGGGCATCATCACCGCAACGCGGTCCCCCGGCAGCAGACCCAGTTCGGTTTGCAGGTAGCCGGCGAAGGAACGCGTCAGCACGTCCAGCTCGCGGTAGCTCATCCGCACGCCCATGTTGATGTAGGCCACCTTGTCCGCGAAGCGCGCAGCGCTCTGTTCGAACACCTCCACGACCGATGCGTACGCATCCAGATCCACGCGTTCCGGCATCCCCGCCGGATAGCTCTTCAACCAGATCGGCTCCATATCCCCTCCTCCTTTTTGCTGCTGTCTTTTTGTTCGGCGGCCTGCTTGGCAGCGCGCCCCCGTTTAGCGCACACTCCCGCCCCACCATGAGCGACATCCATATCCGGCGCACCCACACCCTCACGCCCGAACAAGCCCGGGCGGCAGCCGAACGCGTCGCGGCCGACCTGAGGGACAAACATCAACTCGACTTCGAATGGCAGGGCGATACCCTGGTGTTCCAGCGCTCGGGTGTATCAGGCCAGCTCGAACTCGACGGCGACGCGGTCGAGATCCGCATGAAGCTCGGCTTCCTGCTCGCGATGTTCCGCGGTGCATTCGAGGCCGAGATCCACAAGTTCTTCGACGACGAGTTCGGCGCAGCCTGAACGTAAAAACGGCGGCCCCCTGCCGCCGTTTTCCTGTCAGCCCTTCAGCGCCTTCACCAGCACGATGTACTGGTTCATCGCGTCGTCCCCTGCGGTGCCCTTGAGCGCCGCCCACGCATCGAACTTCGCACGCCCCACCGGATCGGTGAAGCCGGGGCGCTTGCCTTCGCAGTCTCCCTCGCTCGCCTGCTTGAAGAGCGAGTAGAGCTTGAGCAGCGTCGCGTTGTCCGGGCGCTCGGTGAGCGTCTTGGAATCGGCTACGGCTGCCTCGAACAGCGCCTTCAGGTCGCTCATTGCGGTCTCCTTGAATTGTCAGATGCGTGATCAATAGCGGGCGACGCGAACGCGCCGCAGCCGTATTATTGCGCCCAAATACACGGGGGAGGAATCGATGGCGCGCGAGAAGATGTCGAGCATCGACACGGCCTGGCTGCGGATGGACCGGCCAAGCAATCTGATGCAGATCCTGGGCGTAATGGTTTTCGACAAGCCGCTTGATCTTGAGCGCGTGCGCAAAACCCTGCAGATCCGCATGGTCGATCGCTACCCCCGCTTCCGCCAGCGCGTCACATCGAGCTTGACCACCACCTACTGGGAAGACGACGCCGAGTTCGACATCCGCAATCATGTCCGTGCGGTCGCGCTCCCTGGCATCGGTGACCTCGGAGCCCTCAAGGCGCACGTCGCCGATCTGGCGAGCGAGCCGCTCAACCCGAATCGCCCGCTGTGGGAAATGCAGGTCATCGCGACGCCGAGCGGCGTCAACGCGATGGCGGTGCGCATCCACCACTGCATCGCCGACGGCATCGCGCTGATCGGAGTGATCCTGTCGCTGACCGACGAACACCCGGACGCACCTATCGGCCTGCCGCATCCGCCCAAGCAGAAAGCGCATGTCGAGCCGGAGGACGAGGACCAGTTCTGGTGGAAGATCTTCAGCCCGGCCACCGAGGCCTGGCTCAACTCGCTCTCGGTCGGCAGCAAGCTCTGGTTCGGCTATCTCGATCTGCTGATGAACCCCGGCAAGGCGGTAAGCCATGCGCGCATGGGCGCCGCGTTTGCGGCCGAGCTGGCCAAGCTGGCGACGATGCCGGACGATTCGCCGACCCGCTTCAAGGGCAAGGCTGGCATCACGAAGGCGGTGGCCTGGTCCGAGCCGCTGCCACTGCCCACCATCAAGGCGGTCGGCAAAGTGCTCGGCTGCTCGATCAACGACCTGTTGCTGGCCTCGGTGGCCGGCGCACTGCGCAGTTACCTGCAGGAAAAAGGCGACCCGGTGGACGGCATCGAAATCCGCGCGATGGTGCCGGTGAACCTGCGCCCTGCTGGTCAGGCCGCCAAACTCGGCAATCACTTCGGTTTGGTCGCGCTGGAACTACCCGTGGGTCTCGAGAACCCGCTTGAACGTCTGTACGAGACGCGCCAGCGGATGGCAGCACTGAAACACTCCTACCAGGCGGCGGTTGCCTTTGCCCTGCTTGGCGTCGCCGGCATGGCACCGAAGATCGTGCAGCAGGAAGCGCTCGATCTCCTCGCCAACAAGGCGAGCGCCGTAATGACGAATGTGCCCGGGCCGCAGAGCCCGCTGTTCCTCGCCGGCGCGAACATCTCGCAGCTGATGGTGTGGGTGCCGCAGAGCGGCAACATCGGCATGGGGGTCAGCATCCTGTCGTACAACGGCAATGTGCAGTTCGGCCTGATCACCGATCACAAGCACTGCCCCGATCCGGAGCACATCATCAGCCGCTTCGCCGGCGAGTTTGAGAAACTGATGTGGCTGGTGCTGATGGAGCCTTGGGACAAGCTGAGCAACCCGCAAGACGTTGAACAGCACATCAAGGCCGAGCTGGGCGAGAACTGACGCGGTCACTTAATCACAAAGCATCGGCACCAGAATCGAAGTGCGGATACCCTGCCCAGGCGCGCTCAGCAGCACCTGGGTCGGCATTTCCTTGAAACAGACGGCCCCTGCCTCGGTGGCGATGCGCCAAGTCATCGCGCCGTTGTCATCCACCCAGTTGGATTCCTCATGGAAAGGCATCGGGCGACCGAAGCGCTTTTCCAGCGCAGCGGCAACGACATCACGCGGCGCCTCGCGGTGCTCACTCTTCTGGAAGCGCGCGGGATCGAGCGTGCGCTCCTGGCGCGACATTTCGCGCAGCACGCGGCCCACATCGGCCTTGGCGTCTTCCGCCAGTTCGCGGCCGCTGCGTGGCGCCATACCTGGCGGCGTCTCGACAACTGGTGCCGGCGAATTCGCGCTGGCTACCGGAGGCCGTACCAGCCTGCGGTCGGACGCGCGCGGGGACGACGTCGTTCGTTCAGTCGAAACCGCCGCAGACGGTGTCGTCACCACAGGCTCTTCGCGGGCCGGCGGTGGTCGCAGATGCGCCTGGAAGCGCACGGTGCCTGGCGCGAGGCCGGGTCGATAAACCATCACCACGAAACCGTGCGCAAGCAGCGACAGGGCCAGCGCCAACACCAGCCGCTGCGCCCCTCTTGAATCAACAGCTTCAGGCGATGATGCCGCCACCCAGGCAGACTCGCGATTCGTAGACGACGACCGACTGGCCCGGCGTCAGTGCCCACTGCGGTGCGGCGAACGCGATCTCACAACGTTCGGCGTCGATCGCCTCGATATCACAGGGTGCGTCCGGCGTGCGGTAGCGCGGTTTGGCGGTGTAAACCCAGTGTGCGCGCGGCGCTTCGCCGGAGATCCAGTTCAGGTCGATCGCGCTCAGGCGTTCCTTGAGCAGCGCCGGGTGTTCATGGCCTTGCACGACGTAGAGGACATTCTTCTTCACATCCTTGACCGCCGCGTACCAGGCGTCGTGCTCCCCCGCCACATCGTTGCCCTTGATGCCGCCGATGTGCAGGCCCTTGCGCTGGCCGATCGTGTGGTACATCAGCCCTTGGTGTTCGCCGATCACCTTGTCGCCATCCAGCGTGCGGATCTCGCCCGGCTTGGTCGGCAGGTAGCGCATCAGGAACTCGCGGAACGGGCGCTCGCCGATGAAGCAGATACCGGTCGAATCCTTCTTGTCGAACACATGCAGGCCGGCCTGCTCTGCGATCTGCCGCACCTCGCGCTTGTAGAGGTGGCCGAGCGGGAACAGCGTCTTCGACAACTGCGCCTGGTTCAGGCGGTAGAGGAAGTAGCTCTGGTCCTTGGTGCCGTCCTCGGCCTTCATCAGCTGGTGACGCGTGAGCCCGTCGTTGTGCCACTCGCGCACCTGGGCGTAGTGGCCGGTCGCGATCTTGTCGGCGCCGAGCTGCATCGCGTGATCCAGGAAAGCCTTGAACTTGATCTCGCTGTTGCACAGGATGTCCGGGTTCGGCGTGCGGCCGGCCTCGTACTCGCGCAGGAAGTCGGCGAACACACGGTCCTTGTATTCCTTGGAGAAGTTCACGACTTCGAGGTCGATACCGATCACGTCGCAGACCGACGCGACGTCGACCAGATCCTGCCGCGTCGAGCAGTACTCATCGTCGTCGTCGTCTTCCCAGTTCTTCATGAACAGGCCCGTGACCTGGTAGCCCTGCTGTTTAAGCAAGAGCGCCGCCACCGACGAATCCACACCGCCGGACATGCCGACCACCACCTTCATGCCATTGCCACTCATGGTTTGTTCTCAGTCGTAATGCCGGATCAGGTCCAGCGGAAAGCGCCGGCCGGCCAGGTAATCGTCAATACAGCGCAGCACCAGCGGGCTGCGATGCCGTTCGGGGCTCGCAGCCAGCTCATCGCGCGTCATCCACACCACGCGCAGGATGCCCTTGTCGAGCGCGCGCCCTTCCTCGAAACCATCGAGTTCAGCCGAAAAGGCGAAGCGGACGTAGGTGATCGCGCCATCCGGTCGCGGCCACTGATACACCCCGACCAGCGCCTGCGGCAGCACGCGGTGCGCGGTTTCCTCAAGCGCCTCGCGCGCGCAGGCCGCGAGCAGGGATTCGCCTTCGTCCAGATGGCCGGCGGGCTGATTCAGGCGCACGCCATCGATTGTTTCTTCTTCCACCAGCAGAAAGCGGCCTGCGTTTTCAACCACGGCCGCCACGGTGACATGCGGATTCCAGCCCATCCTCGGCTCCGGCGGGAAAAGCCGCATTTTAGCGCGCGGCGGGCTGGCTGCCGGAGTGAGGGCGGAATCGGCTAAAATCTCGCCTTTCGCCGGCTGCTGGCGATGCAACAACACAATTCCAAGGGGGAATGCTCATGTCGATGGCCGATCGTGACGGGTTCATCTGGTTCGACGGCAAGCTCGTGCCGTGGCGCGAAGCCACCACGCACGTGCTGACGCACTCGCTTCACTACGGCCTGTCGGTATTCGAAGGCGTACGCGCCTACAAGACCGATTCCGGCACCGCGATCTTCCGCTTGAAGGAACACACCGACCGCCTCTTCAACTCGGCGCACATCTACATGATGAAGATGCCGTTCGACAAAGAGACGATCAACGAAGCGCACAAGGAAGTCGTGCGCGCCAACAAGCTTGAGAGCTGCTACATGCGCCCGATCGCCTTCTACGGCTCGGAGAAGATGGGCATCTCGACGCGCGGCGCCACCGTTCATGTCGCCATCGCCGCTTGGCCGTGGGGCGCCTACCTCGGTGACGACGGCCTGGAGCGCGGCATCCGCGTGAAGACCGCGTCGTTCGCCCGCCACCATGTGAACGTGACGATGCCGCGTGCCAAGCTGGCCTCGACCTACGCCAACTCGATCCTCGCCAACCTCGAAGCGACCGGCGACGGCTACGACGAGGCGCTGCTGCTCGATACCGAAGGCTTCGTCGCCGAGGGTGCGGGCGAGAACGTGTTCATCATCAAGGACGGCGTGATCGTTGAACCAGAAATCGCCTCGGCGCTCACCGGCATCACCCGCTCCACGATCCACACGCTGGCGAAGGAACTCGGCTACACGATCGTGACCAAGCGCGTCACGCGCGACGACATCTACATCGCCGACGAAGCCTTCTTCACCGGCACCGCAGCCGAAGTCACGCCAATTCGCGAGCTGGACAACCGTACCATCGGCAGCGGCTCGCGTGGCCCGATCACGGCCAAGATCCAGGCACGCTTCTTCGACCTGGTGAACGGCCGCTTGCCCGAGCACAAAGACTGGCTCGCTTACGTCTGAGAGGTTTGCGCAATGCCCGAGAATCAGGACAAGAACCAGCCGATCGCGGTCACCGCGAATGACCTGCCGCTGCACTGCCCGATGCCGGACGCCCCGCTGTGGGCACGGCATCCACGCGTGTTCCTCGACGTGCTGAAGACCGGCGATGCTGCGTGCCCCTACTGCGGCGCGAAGTATCACTTCACCGGCGAGCGCCCGAGCGGACACCACTGAGCAAACCCGGGTGGCAGCCGCCCCCGGCACGCACAGCGGATCGGGGGCTTCGGCCCCCGTTTTCATTGCGAACCCGATGACCCGGATTCTGATCGTCACGCCGAACTGGATCGGCGACTGCGTTGCAGCCCAGCCGCTGTTCATGCGCCTGGCCAAGCGCCGCCCCGATGTCGTGATTGATGCGCTGGCCCCCGCCTGGGTTGCCCCGGCGCTGCAAGCGATGCCGGAGATCCGCAAGGTGATCCCGAACCCCTTCGGGCATGGTTCGTTTGATCCGGTCGGTCGGTGGAAGCTCGCACGTTCGCTCGCCGGCCAGTACGACGAAGCCTTTGTGCTGCCGAACTCGTGGAAGTCGGCGCTGATTCCGCTCTTCGCCGGCATTCCGGTACGCGTCGGCTTCATCGGCGAAGCCCGCTACGGCGTGATCAACCGCGCTCACCGGCTCGACAAACAGGCGTTGCCGCTGCAGGTGGAGCGCTACGCGCAACTCGCCGAAGCCCTCGGCGCAGCACTCGAACGGCCGCTGCCGAATCCACTGCTGCAACGCGAGGCGTCGGCCGTCGCCGCAACGCTCGCCAAGCACAATCTGGCTGCCGCACCGAAGCCGGTGGTGTTCTGCCCCGGCGCCGAATACGGCCCTGCCAAGCGTTGGCCGGAACGCCACTTCGCCGAACTGGCCCGCCGCCTCAAGGCTGAGGGCCATCCGGTATGGATTCTCGGTTCGAAGAAGGACGCGGTGGTCGCTGACGAGATCGTGCAGCTATCGGCCGGCGCGGCGGAGAACCTGTGCGGCAATACCTCGCTCGCCGACGCGATCGACCTGATCGCCCACGCCCGCTTTGTGGTGACGAACGATTCGGGCCTGATGCATGTCGCCGCCGCGCTCGGCACGCCTCTGGTCGCACTGTTCGGCTCGACTAGCGCGAACTACACGCCGCCGCTTTCCGATCGCGCCGCGGTGATCTGGCTCAAGCTGCCCTGCAGCCCCTGTTTCAAACGCGAGTGCCCGCTGGGGCACCTCGACTGCCTCAACAAGATCACGCCCGAGATGGTCGAAGCGCAAGCGCGCGACCTGCTGGCCCAAGGAGGCCCCCGATGAAACCCGTATTCCACGCCAGCGTCGAAGACGCCGAGGCGGCGTTCTACGACGCGTTCAACCGTTGCGACCTCGAAGCACTGATGGCGCTGTGGTCCGAAGGCGATGAAGTCGTCTGCATCCACCCGGGCGGCGCGCGCCTCGTTGGCCTGCATGCAATTCGCGAGGCCTGGAAGCAGCTGTTCGAGAGCGGCCTGCGCCTGCGCCTGCGGGTGCACCACGGCGTGTTCCATTCGAGCCCGATGCTCGCAGTGCGCAGCGTGCTGCAGCATGTCGTGGTGGAAGGCGAAGACGGCATCCCGCCGCCGATCATCGCCACCAACGTGTATGTGCGCGGCCCGTTCGGCTGGCGCATCGCGATGCATCACGCCTCGCCCTCGCCCGAGAACACCAGCGGCTATCAGGACGACACGCCGCGCATCGTCCACTGAGCGGCCGGCCGACCGGCCCCAGCCTCCACCGCCGGGCTGGCAAGCTTGCGCAAGCGGAACGCCCGCCACACGAACCACGCGCCGGCCGCGGCAAACAGATGCTTGAGCGTGTGGCCGCTGACACACTGCGTCAGGTCGAGCACCGCGCCATCCGCCACTTCAAGCAGTTTGGCGAACACATAGCAGCCCACCGCAGCCAGCCACAGACGGCGCTGCGACCATGCCAGCCCCGCCCGCCACTGCAGTAGCGGCGCAACGATCATCAGACCAAGTTGCAGCGCCAGATAAACGCGCAAGTCACCCGGCGCCAGCCACAGCGCATCGTTGCTCAACGCCACACTGCCGGCAGCCAACGCGAGCAGCGTCGGCAACCAACCCAGCGGTGGCCGCACGCTCGAACATTCTTCCAGCACCGCCGCGAACAACGCACCACAGGCCAGCGCGATCGGCAGGCGATCCCACACGATGCGCGCGTCGTCCGGCTGCAGGTGATACCACCAGGACCCTGCCGCCGTCAGCGCAATCGCGATGAAGAAGGCCTGCATCGCAACGCGGACTCGCGGCGTCAGCCAGCGGCCACGCCCGATGCCCAGCAGGCCAAGCGCCCCCACCCAGAGGAAGGGCAGATTCGACAGCACATCGGCCGCGCGCGGCAGCTCGCCCCAGGCGCGCTGATCAGCAAAGGCGTGGTAGTGCGCAGGGGTGTGGAGCGGCCCCGCGAGCGCCAGCACGAGGATGATCAGGAAAACCGCTGCAAGCGGTGCGTGGTGTCGAACAGACTGCCGGTCCATCGTTTTCTCCATGAGACTTTGTGGGCGGCAGCCTGCGCTGCCGCATTGAAACCGTCATCCGGCGCCGGCGCAGTGGCATCATCCGATACTCGACGATGCAATATCCGCCACCGCACACCGCGCCATGACGCCCCGCTCCGCTCCGCTTCCGCCGCCCTACCGCGCGCCAGCCTGGCTTGTCGGCAGCCACGCCCAGACAATCTGGCCGCTCGCGATCAAGCCCCCGCTACCACCCCTCACGCGTGAGCGCTGGGAGACGCCGGACGGCGACTTCATCGACGTGGACCTGCTCGCCCGCCGGCCGGGCAAGCCCTTGGTCGTGCTCTTCCACGGCCTTGAGGGCTCTAGCCGCAGCCACTACTCACGCGCCCTGCTCGCGGCACTGCATCGGCATGGCTGGAACGGCGCCGTCGCGCATTTCCGCGGCTGCTCGGGCGAACCGAACCGCTTGCCGCGCGCCTACCATTCCGGCGACGCGGACGAGATCGACTGGATCCTTCGCCGCTTCGCACAACGCTTTGACGATGGCCCGCGCTATGCGTCAGGCGTGTCGCTCGGCGGCAATGCGCTGCTGGTGTGGGCGGCACGTGAAGGCGAGCGGGCGGGCACGGTGGTCGAACGCGTCGCATCGGTGTGCGCACCGCTGGACCTGACTGCCTGCGGCCACCACCTAGCGCGCGGCTTCAACCGCGTCTACACACGGAACTTCCTGTCGACGCTGAAGGCCCGCTGCATCGACAAGCTCGATCGCTTCCCGGGCGCCTTCGATGTCGCGAGACTGCGCAGCGCACGCAACCTGTACGAGTTCGACAACGTGATCACCGCGCCGCTGCACGGTTTTGCCGGGACCGAGGATTACTGGACACGCTGTTCGTCGAAGCCCTTGCTGCCGCAGATCCGCGTGCCGTCGCTGGTGCTGCATGCCCGCAACGACCCGTTCATCCCGCGTTCGGTGTATCCGCAACCGGACGCGCTATCGCCCTCGGTGCTGCTGGAGCTTCACGACCAGGGCGGCCATGTGGGCTTCGTCGAAGGCGCTTTCCCCGGCCAGCTGGACTGGCTGCCGCGGCGCCTGTTGCACTTCTTCGAGCATGGCAACTGAGCGGTAAGCAGACCGCGCTCACCGGCGAAAAACGATTGAGGATTCCCTGATGTCCGTCCCCGCAGAATCGATCTTCAAGGCCTACGACATTCGCGGCATCGTCGGCAAGACGCTGACGGCAGAGTTGGTTGCGCAGATCGGCCGCGCGATCGGGTCCGAAGCGCGCGCACGCGGCCAGTCGACGATCGTCGTCGGCCGCGACGGCCGCCTTTCCGGCCCGGCGTTCGTGCAGGCGCTGAGCGAGGGCATCACACGCGCCGGCATCGATGTGATCGAGATCGGTTGCGTGGCGACACCGCTGACCTACTTCGCCGCGCATCAGCTCGGTACGCATAGCTGCGTGTCGATCACCGGCAGCCACAATCCGCCTGAGTACAACGGGCTGAAGATGGTGCTTGGCGGCGAGACCCTGCACGGCGCGATGATCCGTGACCTGCGCCGCCGCATCATCGAGGGCGACCTCAGCGAAGGCGCCGGCACGATCACGCAGACCGACATACGCCCCGCCTACCTCGCCCGCATCCTGTCGGACGTAAAGCTCGCGCGGCCGATGAAGATCGTGCTCGATTCGGGCAACGGCGCGGCCGGCAATACCGCGCCGGCACTCTTCCGCCAACTCGGCTGCGAGGTGAGCGAGCTATTCTCCGAGGTTGACGGCCACTTCCCGAACCATCACCCGGACCCGAGCAAGCCGGAGAATCTCGCCGACCTGATCGCGGTGCTGAAGCATGGCGACGCCGAACTGGGCCTCGCCTTCGACGGCGACGGCGACCGCCTTGGCGTGGTGACGAAGGATGGCGAGATCATCTACCCCGATCGCCAGCTAATGTTGTTCGCCGCCGATGTGCTGTCGCGCGTGCCGGGCGGCCAGGTGATCTACGACGCAAAATGCACCCGCCACCTCGCGCCCTGGATCCGCCAGCACGGCGGCGAGCCATTGATGTGGCGCACCGGCCACGCGCTGATGAAGGCCAAGCTCGTCGAGACTGGCGCACCGCTGGCCGGCGAGCTGAGCGGCCATGTGTTCTTCAACGAGCGCTGGTACGGCTTCGACGACGGCCTCTACACCGGCGCACGCCTGCTCGAAATCCTCTCGCGCCATGCGGACGCCAACCCGGTGCTCAAGGCGCTGCCCAATGCGATCAGCACGCCGGAAATCAACGTAAAGATGGCCGAAGGCGAAGCCCCCGAACTGGTGGCCCGACTCATCGCCGCGGCGCAGTTTGAGGGTGAAGTCGAACGCATCACGATAGACGGCCTGCGCATCGAATACGCCGACGGCTTCGGCCTGATGCGAGGCTCAAACACCACGCCGGTACTGGTGCTGCGCTTTGAAGCCGACAACAGCGCCGCGCTGGCGCGCATTCAAGCTGATACGGCGCGGGCAATACACGCGCTGCGACCGGACCTGGTATTGCCATTCTGATCGGCTGCGCTCTGGCGCGCGGGGCCGCACTTCCCGCCTGGCGCGCTGCGTGGCATACGCCGGTACGCGCTCGATCAGCAAGAAACCAGGATTCACGACGCGCACGCAGGCAGGCATACTGACGCGGGAGATATTCCCACGCCGAGCCGAACCACATGCACGTTCCGCCACGAATCCAGCGTTGCCTGTGCCTCGTCACGGTTTGCCTCGGGCTGCTCGCCAGCGCGCCGGCCCGGGCTGTCGATGCCCTGGCGCTGCGTGCGGCGCTGGATCACGACCCCTACACCACCGCGCGCGAGGCCACCCAACGAGCCGCTGCGGCGCGCAGTCGCGGCGACAAGCCCGTGCTGCTCGAATCCCTGACGCAGGTCGCGATGGCCTACAACCTCGTAGGCGACTCGGTATCCGCCCAGCCATCGATGGTCGAGGCACAGCATCTCGCCGCGGAACTCGGCGATGCGGACGCCGAGGCGCTGCTCGCTGCGGTTGACGGCGAAATCAAGTCTGCCGACAACCGCCTCGCTGACGCCCAGCGCGCCTTCGATGCCGCGCAGGAAGCACTGAAACGCGCCGGCAACAAGGACACCGAGGCCATCGTGCGCAGTCAGTACGGCTGGTTCCTGGCGCGATCGATGCAGCATCCCCAGGAGGCCGCGCTCGAGTTCGAAGCGGCGCTGTCGCATTTCGAGAAAACCGGTAATCGCACACGTGAGGCTGAGCTGCGCTACATGTCCGCCTCGCTCTACGACCGCCTGCGCGACCCCAAGCGCGGCAACGCAGAACGCACCAAGGCGCTGGAGCTGATCAATCCGGCGCACCAGGCCTACCTCGCGGCAACGATCTACTTTGAACTCGGTTCCGTCGCACTGAGCAACGAGAACCGCGGCGAGGCCGATCGCGCGTTGCGCCGGTCAATCGAACTGAGCCGCAGCATCGGCGACAAAATCGGCGTGGCCTTTGCCGAGTTGACGCTGGCCGATGTGCTGATCGACCAGGGCAATGCGCGCGAAGCAGTGGAAACGCTGCGTCGCGCCGGGCCGGTGCTCGCCGCCGGCCAGAACACGCTGGCGGTCGCCGGTGTCGACGTGCGCCTGGCAGATGCGTTGTCGATGCTGCGCGACCCCGAGGCCTGGGCCGCATTGGCACGCTCAAAACCGGTACTGATGGCCAGCAACACCATTCAGAACGAAAGCACCTACTGGCGTGCCGAAGCACGTGTGAATGCCGCTTTCGGACGCTTCGAACAAGCCTATGCGGCCGTGCAGCGCCAGGTACGCGCACAACAAAGGCTGTTCGACTCGCAACAGATACAGGCGCTGACCGAGCTCTCGGTACGCTACGAAACCCAGCGGCGCGAAGCGGAGAACACGCGACTCAAGCTCGCAGAAGAGCTCAAGGACGCCACCATCGCCGCTCAACAGGCGCGCCAGCTTGCGCTCGCGGGTGGGCTCGCGGCGGCAGTCGTGGCGCTGCTCAGTGGCGTGATCCTGCTGCGCCGGCAAGTGGCGCAGAAACAAGCCTTCCGCTCGCTCGCGCTCCACGATGAGCTGACCGGCGCGCCCAACCGCCGCGCCGTGATGCAGTTCGCCGAGTCGGTGCATGCGCGGGGGCGTGCTTCGCAGCACGGCCCGGTGATCGCCCTGCTCGATCTGGATCACTTCAAGCACATCAACGACAACTACGGCCACGACATCGGCGACGCCGTGCTGCGCAACTTCTACAAGGCCGCCGCCGCCGCGATACGGCCGGACGACATGCTCGGCCGTGCCGGCGGCGAAGAATGGCTGCTGGTGATGCCGGTGGCGCAGCCTGGTGCCGAGCAGGCGGTGTTCGAACGCATGCGCAATGCGGTGGCCAACATGCCTTCCGACGGCCTGCCCGCAGGGCTGAGCGTGAGTTTCAGCATGGGCGTCGCACGGCTGCAACCCGGCGAGGCGCTCACGCATGTACTGCGGCGCGCCGACCTCGCGCTGTACGAGGCCAAGCAGTCCGGCCGCGACCGGATGGCGATCGCGGCCTGAGACCGCGTTCGTCAGATCGCGATCTGGCTGCCCAGCTCCACCACCCGGTTCGGTGGCAGTTTGAAGAAGGCCGCCGCGCTGGTCGCATTGCGGAACATGAACTCGAACAGCCTTTCGCGCCACAGCGCCATGCCCTCGCCCGGTGTCGGCAACAAGGTTTCGCGGCTGAGGAAGTAAGAGACACGCATCGGGTCCAGTGCAAGCTCCTGCTCGGCACACCATTCAAGCGCCGCCGGTACATCCGGATCCTCCATGAAACCGAAGTACAGACGCACGCGCCAGCAGCCACCGGCGATGCGCTCGACCAGCACGCGCTGGGCCGGCAGCACGCGCGGTTGCGGCAGGAAAATCACGCTGGCAAACACTGTCGTCTCGTGCATCACCATGTTGTGCTTGAGGTTGTGCAGCAGCGCGCGAGGTACCGTATTGCCGCGAGGCGACAGAAACACCGCCTCGCTCGGCACCCGTGCCAGGCCCGGATCGGCGACCAGGCTCTCGATGAAGGGCGCGAGCGGGATGCCTTCACCCTCGCTGCGCTTCGACAGCTGTTCGCGCCCGCGGCGCCAGGTGGACAACAGCAGGAACAGGAATCCGCCGAACAACAGCGGGAACCAGCCGCCATCGAGGATCTTGGTGCCGTTCGCGAGCAGGAAAGCCGTCTCGATCGTCATAAGCGGGCCCCACACCAGCACCGCGACCCAGGTCGGCCATTTCCAGTCGCGTCGCACCAGTGAGAAGGCGAGCACCGAGGTGATCACCATCGTCATCGACACCGCAATGCCGTAGGCCGCCGCGAGATTGCTCGATGAGCGGAAGCCCAGCACCACCAGCACCACGAGCACCAGCAAGGTCCAGTTCATGAAGGGCACATAGATCTGCCCCATCTGCGCACCCGAGGTGTGCTGGATCGAGATGCGCGGACAGAAGCCGAGCTGGATCAGCTCGCGCGTTACCGAATACACGCCGCTGATCAAGGCCTGCGAGGCGATCACCGAAGCCGCCGTCGCGAGTGCGACCATCGGATACACGCCCCAGCCAGGCACCGCAAGGAAGAACGGATTGCGTACCGCCGTCGGGTCGCTGATCAGCAGCGCGCCCTGGCCGAAGTAGTTCAGCAGCAACCCCGGCAACACGACGAAAACCCACGCGAGCCGGATCGGTCGCGCGCCGAAATGCCCCATGTCGGCATACAACGCTTCGGCGCCGGTCACCGTGAGGAACACGGCGCCCAGCGCCAGGAAGGCAATCGACCCGTGCTCAATGAAGAAGCGCACCGCATGGTGCGGTGAGAGCGCGAACAGCACTTCCGGGTGGCGCACGATGTTGGCGAGCCCGACCAGCGCAAGCACGCCGAACCAGATCGCAACCACGGGGCCAAACACGCCACCCACTTTGGCCGTGCCATGCTTCTGCACGAGAAACAGCCCGACGAGGATCGCGAGCGTGATCGGCACCACAAAGCGTGTTGCTGCCGGCGTAGCGATCTCCAGACCCTCTACCGCCGACAGCACCGAAATCGCCGGCGTGATCACGCCATCACCGTAAAACAGCGCTGCCCCCGCCAGACCCAGCACGATCACCGCGATGTGCTTGCGCGGCCGCGATTCGCCGGCATGCCCCAGCACCCGTGCCATCAGCGCCACGACGCCGCCCTCGCCGTGGTTGTCGGCCCGCAGCACCAGCACCACGTACTTCAGCGTGACGACGATGAACAAGGTCCACACGATCAGCGAGAGGATCCCGTACACATTGTCGGGCGTAGCCGCGAGCGGATGGTGCTGCTGCGTGAAGGCTTCCTTCAGTGCATAGAGCGGGCTGGTGCCGATATCGCCAAACACCACGCCCAAGGCAGCCAGCGTCAGCGCCGCCTGCGAGTTCTTTTCATTGCTGTGTGACATCAAGATTCTCCGGTCGCACCCGCTTCACACGATGAAGCGGTAGCCGACCCCTGTTTCGGTGATGAAATGCTTTGGCCGTGCCGGATCCGCTTCGAGCTTGGCGCGCAGATGGCCGACGTAGATGCGCAGGTAATGCGCCGACTCGGCATAGGCCTGTCCCCACACCTCGCACAGCAAATGGCGATGGGTCAGCACGCGCCCCTGCCCCGCCACCATGGCGACCAGCAGGCGGTATTCGGTGGGCGTCAGGTGCACCGCGTCACCAGCGCGCGTCACCTGCTGGCGGGCCAGGTCCAGCACCACGTCGCCGAACGCCACATGGGCCTGTGGCAGGCGAGCTTTGAGCTGGCGCCGTAGCAGCGCACGCACGCGAGCCAGCAGTTCGGGCATCGAAAACGGTTTGGTCAGGTAGTCGTCGGCGCCAGCGTCCAGCGCCGCCACCTTCACCGCCTCGTCGTGCCGCGCCGAGAGCACCAGTACCGGCGCAGCGGACCAGTCACGCAGGCGGCGCACGAACTCGGCACCATCGCCATCGGGCAGGCCAAGATCCAGCACCACCAGCGCCGGGTTGCGGTTGGCGGCGTCGGTCAGCGCCTGGCGCAAGGTACCGGCTTCGTGCACCGCGTAGGCGTCGCCACGCAGTGCGTCGGCCACCAGGGCGCGGATGCGCGGCTCATCCTCGACCACCATCACCAGATCGGCGTGCGCAGTCATGCTGTGGGCTCCTCTTCGATCGCGGGCATGTCGCGGCGCGGCAGCACCCATTCGAAGATGCAGCCATGCGGCGTATTGGCACGCACATCGATACGCCCGCCGTGCAACTCTGCCACCGCGCGGCAGATCGACAGCCCCAGGCCCGACCCGCTCGGCCCGCCCTCAAGCTGCCCGCGCGCAAACGGCTGGAACAATGCGTCCGCGTCCCCTGCCGGCAAGCCCGGGCCATCATCCGCCACGAGCAAACGCATCTCGCCGGGCGGCGCACTGGCATGGATGCGGATCTCGCTGCCCAGGGGCGTGTAGCGCTGTGCGTTGTCGAGCAGATTGGCAACCAGGCGCGCGGCCAGCACTGCATCGCACTCCACCAGGGGCAGCTCGGCCGACACATCGATGCGCGGACGATGGTGGGCAAGCTGCGGCTCGAGCGTCGCGACCGCAGCGCCGACAATCTCCTGCATCGACTCCCACTCACGCCGCAGTGCGACACCGCTTTGCAGACGGGCCATGTCGATCAGGTCGTTGGCAAAGGCGCCGAGCGCCAGCGCCTGCTCACGCAGGCTCGCGAGTGTCTGCGCTGTCGCCGGCGCACTGGCCAGCGGCGAAGCGGCAAGCGCGTCGCTCAAGCCGACCAGCACTGTCAGCGGCGTGCGGATATCGTGCGACAACGCAGCGAGGATCGTGTTGCGCAGGCGCTCGCGCGCCATCTCGATATCGGTGCGCTGCGCCACCTCAACGTAGTGCAGGCGTTCCAGCGCGGTTGCCGCCAATGCGCCGAGGGCGGCGACCAGTTCGCGCGTCCGCATGTCACGCGCAGCCGGCGACAGCTCGGCCACCAGCACGCCACGCGGGCGGCCCGCGACCCGCAGCGGCTGGACATGCAGATCGTGTTCGAGCGCGGGCGGGTCAGCCCAGTCGAAAGCGGCCTCGGCTTCGAGCGCCAGACTCAACGCGCGCGTCGGCACGCAGGCGGCCGGCAGGTCGCCGCCACACGCGACGGTCGCCTCGCCCGCGTTGTACTGCCAAAGCTGAGACCTGACCCCGCCTTGCTGGCGCAACACATCCTGCACGATTTCGGCCGCCTGCTCGGCTGCATAGCAACCCGCGAATCGTTCGGCCGCTGCATACAGCGCCGCCGTCTCTTGCTCGCGCGCCGCCGCGCGGGCCGCCTCGGCGCGCAAGCGCGCCGTCAGCTCGGCCGACACCAGGCCAACCAGCAGCATCACGGCAAAGGTGACGAGGTATTCGAAGTCGTGCACCGCGAGCGAGAAGCGTGGCGGCACGAACAGCAGGTCGAAAGCCACCACGCTGCCCACGGCGCAGAGCACCGCCGGGCCACGCCCGTAACGCACGGCGATCCCGACCACGCCCAGCAGGTAGGGCATCGCGAGGTTGGTCAGCGCCAGATCCGGCAGCACCAGCACGCCGCCAGCGCTGACCAACGCGACGATTGCCAGCGCCGCAGCGTATCCGCGCGCACGTGGCGGCGTCGGTTCAACAGGAAGTGATGGCTTGGGGATCACAGGCACGGCAGTGGAATGGCTCGATCGGAAGCCTAGCGCCGTCCGCGTAAACGCGACGCAAAAGTTTGCACTGACGATCGCTCAACATTACCGAAGCGCTGCCGTAATCACCGACATGACTGATTCCAGTACGGCCTTCCTCGGCCGCCAGCCGATCCTGGATCGCGACAAGAAGCTGGTCGCGTTCGAGTTGTTGTTCCGCGGCGGCAAAGAGAACCGGGCCGAGGTCACCAACGACACGGAAGCGACCGCTGTCGTGCTGACGCGCGCCTTCTCCGACCTCGGCATCGACGCCGCGCTTGGCGCCGGGCTCGGCTTCATCAACTGCGACGCGAATCTGTTGCTCTCCGACGCGATCGAGGTGCTGCCTTGCGACCGCATCGTGCTGGAGATCCTCGAGACGGTCGATCCGACGCCCGAGGTGCTGGCACGTTGTCGCGTGTTGCGGGAAAAAGGCTTCATGCTGGCGCTGGATGACTACATCGGCGCCGAAGACCGCTTCCGCGAGCTGCTGTCGATGGTCGATTTCATCAAGGTCGACATCCAGCCGCTCGACGAGGCCGCGCTGCGAGCGCTGGCCGAACGCTTGCGACCGCTGGGTGTACCGCTGCTGGCCGAAAAGGTCGACACGCAGGCGCAGGCCGATCTGTGCCGCGACCTCGGCTTCGAGTTGTTCCAGGGCTATTTCTTCGCGCGGCCGACGATCCTTGCGCAACGCAAGCTCGACCACAACGAAATGACGCTGCTGCGGCTGCTGGGCCTCGTCATGGAGGATGCCGACACCGAAGCCCTGGAAGCGGTCGTGAAGCCCGATCCGAGCCTGACGGTGAACCTGCTGCGCCTGGTGAACTCGGCCGGCTCCGGGCTGCGCAGCCCGGTGCATTCGCTGCGCCATGCGATCACGGCACTCGGGCGCCGACCTCTGCAGCGCTGGATCCAGCTCCTGCTGTTCGCGCGCCCCGGCAGCCACAGCCAGAACGACCCGCTGATGATCCTCGCGGCCACCCGCGGCCGCACGATGGAAATCCTCGCCGGCACGCCGGACAGCAGCCTCTACCGCCTGCGCGACGAAGCCTTTCTCGCCGGCATCGTGTCGCTGTTACCGGCGCTGCTGAGGACTCCGATGGACGACATCCTCAAAGGTCTGCCGGTTTCTGCCACACTAAGCGCCGCAGTGCGGGAACGCGCCGGGCCGCTCGGCGCCTTGCTACACTTGGTGGAAACTTTGGAGGGCGCGGACCAGGACGCATTCCTTGACGCGCTCGCGCACTGCCCGGGCATTGCGCCGATGGCGGTGTTTGCCGCTGAGGCCTCAGCCATGACATGGGCATCACAGATCGGCAAACCCGTATCGGAATGACTTTCAAGACGCCCGCGCACCAGACCCACCTGCCCGCCGCACTTCGCGGCGCATTGGCTTTTCTGGTGCTGGGTATCCTCACGCTCGTCAGCATCGGCGCGCCGGCCGCCGCAGCGCCCGAGCAGGATCGTGTCACCCTGCAACTCAAGTGGCGCCATCAGTTCCAGTTCGCCGGCTACTACGCGGCGCTCTACAAAGGCTACTACTGGGACGCCGGGCTCGACGTCGAGATCCGCGAGGCCAACGAAGGCGAAGACCCGATCCAGCAGGTGCTGGCCGGGCGCGCCGACTTCGGCGTTGGCACCAGCGAACTGCTGCTGCTGCGCAACGCCGGCAAGCCGGTCGTCGTGCTGGCGGTGATCTTTCAACATTCGCCGCTGGCGCTGGTGGCGCGCCGCGACAGCGGCGTCCGCAGCCTGCACGATCTGGCCGGCAAACGGGTGATGATCGAACCGAACTCGGCCGAGCTGTTCGCCTACCTGCAGCGCGAAGGCATTGCTTCGGACTCGCTGCAACTCGTCACGCACAACTTCAATGTGCAGGATCTGGTGGCCGGCAAGCTCGATGCGATGTCGGTGTATTCGACAGACGAGCCCTTCGAGCTGGGCGAAGCCGACGTCGCCTACGAGCTTTTCGAGCCCCGCTCCGCCGGCATCGACTTCTATGGTGACAACCTGTTCACCACCGAAGCGCAGATCCGCAAGCATCCGGATCGGGTCCGAGCGTTCCGCGAAGCCACGCTGAAAGGCTGGGCCTACGCGATGCGGCACCCGGAAGAGATCATCAACCTGATCCTGACGCAGTATGGTGACCGCCACAGCGCCGAGCACCTGCGTTACGAGGCCAAGGTGATGGAACGCCTGTTGCAGCCGACGCTGGTGGAACCGGGCTACATGCACGTCGGGCGCTGGCAGCACATCGCCGACACCTATGCCGAGTTGGGCCTGATTCCGGCGGGCAGCTCACTGGATGGCTTCCTCTACGAAGAGGCAACGGCCGGTGATGACGATCGCACGCGGCGCTGGTTGATGGTCGCACTCGCCGCCATGCTTCTGATCGCGGCGGGCAGCGCCTATGTCCTGCGCCTGAACTGGCGCCTGAACGCCAGCCGCGAACGCCAGCGGGTGATCATCGATACCGCACCGCTCGCGCTGATCGTGCTGAGCGACGACGACAAGATCCAGGACTGGAACCAGGCAGCCGAACGGACCTTCGGCTGGAAACTGGAAGACGCCCGCGCGCGCAATCTGCTCGACTTGCTCGCGCCCGATACCGAACGCGCCGCGATGCGTACGCTGCTGGACGAGACGCGCCGCGAATCGAGCGGCAGCCATGCCGGTGAAACCTGGACAAACACCGCGGCAGGCCGACGCATCCGTTGCGACTGGCGCTTCGCGGTGATGCCATCAAGCGATGGCCGCCACCACCGCGTGGTGGCAATGGCGATTGACGTGACAGCGCAGCGCGAACTCGAGAGCCGCCTGCAGTTAATGGCACACGCCGATCCGCTGACCGGGCTGGCCAACCGCTCGCTGTTCTACGACCGCCTTGAACGCGCGCTGTCGCTGGCACAAAGGCACACCGGCCATATCGCGCTGATCTACATCGATCTCGACGACTTCAAGCAGGTGAATGACACCCAAGGCCATGAAGCCGGCGACATCGTGCTGCGCACGGTGGCGATGCGCCTGCGCAGGTTGATCCGCGATTCAGATACCGTCGCCCGCATCGGCGGCGACGAATTCGTGATCCTGCTGCTCGACGTGCCGGACCGCGACGCCGCACTGATCGTCGCGCACAAGGCCGCGGAGGCCGTCAGGATGTCGATCGAAGTGCGCCCGGCCCAATTCGCACATATCGGCGCGAGCATCGGTGTGAGCCTCAGCCCGCAGCATGGCAACACGGCTGAAGCCTTGCTGCGCGCGGCCGACGCAGCGATGTACCGCGTCAAGCATGGCGGCAAGCACGGCGTTGCCGTGGCGCACAGCAACGACGCCGGCGCGAGCTAGCCCACCGACTCAACCCGCTTCGCGGGGACCATAGGCCGCGAAGAACACATCCAGCGCACGGCTCACGATCGCCGAAATTTCCTCCGGCGTGAATTCCTCCACCAGCCTGAACAGCAGCGGCTCAAGCGTCTCGGCGTCGGTCAGGCCGCGCAGGTGTTGCGCCGCGACGCGGCAGTCGCACTGCCGTAACTGCCCGCGCTCCATCGCCGAGCGCAGATAGCTCTCGATCTTTACCGCCCCCTTGCCCGGCCCGTTCTCGTAGAACAGCGGCCCTACCCCTTGTCGGCCGGACTCGGCAATCACGGTGCGCCGCATCGAGATGAACGCCGGCGAACCAAAGACCCTCAGCGCGTGTTCGCAGAAGCGCTGCAGCACGCTGCGCAGATCGGGATCCGGCTTGAGCAGGCTGAAGGCCTGTTCGATATGGTCACGCGCCGCCTGCAGCGTGACCTCGACCAGTAGCGCCTCCTTCGACGGGAAGTAGTTGTAAAGGGTCGCCTTCGAGCCGCCGACGCGGCTCGCGATCTCGGCCATCGAGGTGTTTTCGAAACCCTGCTCGCGGAATGCCGCGGCGGCGATGTCGACGATCCGCTGCCGGCGCTCTTCGGTCTTGCTCCGCATTCTTTAACCCTTTTTTAAACTCACCCGTACAGTTTTGATTGACAGGCGCACATCGTCAAGTTTTAATTGAACCGTACAGTTCAGTTATAACAGGAATGCCCCCGTGATAACCTCTTCGATTGATCCAGCACATACCGCCGCCACTTCGCGGCCGAGACGCCTCCCCGCCCTGCTATCGGCCGCAAGCCTTCTCGCACTGGGCGCCTGTGCCCAGCTTCCAAGTCTCGATACGCCGGCCGAGCCGAAACCGGCTAGCGCCTATACCAGCGAACAGTCTTTTGCCGCGCCAGTCGCCCAGTGGCCGCAGGACGCCTGGTGGACGAGCTATGGCGACGCCCAGCTCGATCAGCTGATCGCCGAGGCACTCCAGGGCGCACCCAGCCTCGCCGCCGCGCGCGCCCGCCTCGCTCGGGCCGAGGGCAGCGCCCAGGTCGCCGGCGCGGCGCGTCTGCCGCAAGTGAGCGCCAACGCTTCGGCCAACGAGCAGCACCAGAGCTACAACTACCTGACGCCGCGTTCGATGACGCCGGAGGGCTGGAACGACTACGGCCGCGCAACGCTCGATTTCAGCTGGGAGCTGGATTTCTGGGGCAAGAACCGCGCGGCGCTCGCTGCCGCCACCTCGGAAGTCGAAGCCACGCGCGCCGACGCCGCACAGGCGCGGCTTGCGCTGTCGGCCTCGATCACCGCGGCCTACGCCGAGCTCGCCCGCCTCTACGCAGCGCGCGACACAGCAGAAGCGGCGGTGCAGGTGCGTACCAAGACCGCCACGCTGTTCCGCCAGCGCTACGACAACGGGCTCGAAACGCTCGGCAGCGTGCGCCAGGTCGACGCCCGCCGCGCCGCCGCAAAAGGCGACCTGCTCGCCACCGATGAACAGATCGCGCTGCAGAAGAACCGCCTCGCCGCGCTGCTCGGCGCCGGGCCGGACCGCGGCATTGCGATCGCCCGCCCCAGCGTGAGCCTCGACCGTGGCTTCGGGCTGCCGTCGGCCCTCAACGCCAACCTGCTCGGCCGTCGGCCGGACGTGGTTGCCGCGCGCCTGCGCGCCGAAGCAGCCGCCAAGCGCATCGACCAGCGCACCGCGGAGTTCTACCCGGACATCAATCTTTCCGCCTTCATCGGCGTGCAGTCGCTGGGGCTGGATCTGCTGACCAAGCCAGGCTCCTTCGTCGGCAGCATCGGGCCGGCGATCTCGCTGCCGATCTTCTCCGGCGGACGCCTGCGCGGCCAGTTGCGCGGCGCCAACGCTGACTATGCCGAAGCGGTCGCCAACTATGACGCCGCGGTGACGCAGGCGCTGCACGACGTAGCCGATGCCGCCACCGGCCAGCGCGCGCTCGGCGCCCAGCTCGCGAAGGCGGACGAAGCGGTGAATGCAGCGCGCGAGGCCTGGCGCATCGCGAACAACCGCTACGACGGCGGCCTCTCGAACTACCTCGACGTGCTGACCGCCGAGGACGCCCTGCTCGCCAGCCTGCGCTCGCTCACCGACATGCAGTCGCGTGCCTTCACGCTCGACGTCGCGCTGGTGCGCGCGCTGGGCGGTGGCTACCAGAACAACACAGATATCTCCCCGAGGAATTGATCATGTCCGACACACAAACCACGACGCTCCCTGCCCCCGACAACACGCTGCGCCGCAAGCGCCTGTTCGCCGCCCTCGGTGGCGTCATCGCCATCAGCGCAATCGGCTACGGCCTCTACTGGCACTTCCACGCGTCACGCTTCATCAGCACCGACAACGCCTACACCGCTGCCGAAGTGGCCCAGGTCACACCCTCGGTCGGCGGCACTGTCGCCGCCGTGAAGGTGGTGGACACGCAAAGCGTGAAGCAAGGTGACATCCTCGTCGTTATCGACGACACCGACGCCCGCCTCGCGCTCGCGCAGGCCGAAGCCGAGCTGGGCCGGGCGGTGCGCCGCGTAAAGGGTTACGTCGCCAACGACAGCGGCCTCTCGGCGCAGATCCAGGCGCGCGACGCAGACGAACGCCGTGCCGCCGCGCAACTCGTCGCGGCGGAGTCCGACTTCGAACGTGCCGAGATCGACCTGAAGCGCCGTGAAGCGCTCGCCGGCTCGGGTTCGGTGTCCGGCGAAGAGCTGACCCGCGCGCAGAACGCATTTGCAACCGCGCGCGCCAACCTCGACGTAGCCCGTGCCGCCGCGGCACAAGCCCGCGCCAATCGCGCCGCCGCGCTCGGCACCCGCGAAGCGAACGCAGTGCTGATTGAAAATGCCGACCTCGAAAGCAACCCGGAAGTCGCGCTCGCACGCGCCCGCCGCGATCAAGCCCGCGTCGATCTGGAACGCACCGTGGTCCGCGCCCCGGTGGACGGCGTCATCGCCCGCCGCCAGGTACAGGTCGGCCAGCGCATCCAGGCCGGCGCGCCGCTGCTGAACGTGGTGCCGGTGCAGCAGATGCATGTGGACGCCAACTTCAAGGAAGTGCAGCTCGACCGCGTGAAGATCGGGCAGACCGTTGAACTGCACTCCGACCGCTACGGCAGTGACGTGGTCTATCACGGCGTCGTCGAAGGTATTTCGGGCGGCACCGGCGCCGCGTTCGCGACGATCCCGGCGCAGAACGCCACCGGCAACTGGATCAAGGTCGTGCAGCGTCTGCCGGTGCGCGTGCGCCTGAAGGCCGAAGAGCTGATCGAGCGTCCGCTGCAGGTGGGCCTCTCGATGGTCGCGACGATCGACACCCGCAACTGAGCGAAGCCATGTCCGCGAACACCACGCTTCACTCGGGCGACGCGCCGCTGCATGGCGGCGCGCTGTGGGCGGCGGCCCTGGTACTGGCCGCCGCCAACTTCATCGCCGTGCTCGACATGACGATCGCGAACGTGTCGGTCAACAGCATCGCCGGCGGCTTGGCAGCATCGACCAGCCAGGGCACCTGGGTCATCACCTCCTACGCGGTGGCGGAAGCCATCACCGTGCCGCTGACCGGCTGGCTCGCGGCGCGCTTCGGCGCGGTGCGCGTCTTCGTCGGCGCGATGATGATGTTCGGCGTGTTCTCCGCGCTGTGCGGCTTCGCCAACTCGCTAGGCTTCCTGGTCGCGGCACGGGTGCTGCAAGGCCTTGCTGGCGGCCCGATGATGCCGCTGTCGCAAACGCTGATGTTGCGCATCTTCCCGAGGGAGAAGCAGGGGGCTGCCATGGGCTTGTGGGCGATGACGACGCTGATCGCGCCAATCCTCGGTCCCATCCTCGGCGGCTGGATCTGCGACCGTTTCTCTTGGCCGTGGATCTTCTACATCAACGTGCCGGTCGCGATCACCTGTGGCCTGATCGCCTGGCGAATGCTCAAGCGCTACGAGCATCCTCTCGAACGCGTGCCGGTCGACAAAGTGGGCCTCGGCCTGCTGGTGATCTGGGTCGCCGCGCTGCAGATCATGCTCGATGAGGGCAAGCAGCTCGACTGGTTCTCCTCCCCCACGATCTGGGTGCTCGCGATCGTCGCCGCGATCGGATTTGCCGCGTTCATGATCTGGGAGCTCACCGAAGCACATCCGATCGTCGATCTACGCGTGTTCCGCCACCGTGGCTTCGCCGCCAGCGTGCTGACGATCAGCCTCGCCTTCGGTGCCTTCTTCGGTGCCAACGTGCTGACACCGATGTGGCTGCAGAGTTACATGGGCTACACGGCAACCTGGGCCGGCATGACCACCGCATGGAGTGGTGTGCTCGCGGTGCTGGTGGCGCCGATCGCGGCGGGCCTCTCGGCGAAGGTCGATCCGCGCCCGCTGGTGTTTGGTGGCGTGGTGTGGCTTGGCCTCGTGACGCTGTTGCGCGTCGTCGCGAACACCGACATGGACTACTGGCAGATCGCGCTGCCGCTGTTGCTGATGGGGCTCGGGATGCCCTTCTTCTTCGTGCCGCTGAACGGGCTCGCGCTCGGCAGCGTCGAAGAATCGGAAACCGCGTCTGCCGCCGGCCTGCTGAACTTCCTGCGCACCGTGTCGGGCGCCTTCGCCACCTCGCTCGTCACGACCCTGTGGGAAGACGGTAGCGCCGAAAAGCACGCCGAACTGGCCGGCCTCATCGACCCGCAGGGCGCCAGCGCACAAGCGCTTGCACAGCAAGGCATGCCGGCCGATGCGGTGCGCGCGACGCTGGACCAGATCACGCAAGGCCAGGCGGTGATGGTGGCCACCAACGACTTGCTGCTGATGGTCGGCATCGCGTTCTTCATCGCAGCGTTTGCGATCTGGCTCGCACCGCGACCGACACGAGTCGTGGATGCCGCCGCAGCGGGCCACTGATGCACGCCACCACGCGACGCCCCGCTAAGCCCCCCTTAAGCCTGCCCGGCAAGACTGGCGCTCGCCGGCCCGCACGCCCGCGTGCGCCGGCACCACGACCCACCCCGAAACACGCGGCGCGCCCCGATCTGATGGACGCGCCGCACACCCCGCCGATACCAAGAACGAGGTTACGCATGCCGTGTTCCGTAAATCAAAAACTGTTGGCCAGCCTGGTCGCGCTCGCCTGCCTGCAGGGTCTTTCCGCCTGCAGTGCAGACAGCAAGGCCCAGCAAAACGGCCCCGCAAAGACACCCGCAGTCGCCGTTGTAACACTGGCCGACGCGCCGCTGGCGGTGACCACCGAGCTCGCCGGTCGCACCACGCCCTACCTGATCGCGGAAGTGCGCCCGCAGATCAACGGCATCGTGCAGAAGCGCAACTTCGTCGAAGGCGGCGAAGTCCGTGCCGGTGAGGCGCTCTACCAGATCGACCCGGCCACCTATGAAGCGGCAGAAGCCAGCGCACGCGCCACGCTGGCACGCGCCGAGGCGAGCCTCGCCACCGCGAAGGCGAAGGCCACGCGATACGCGGATCTGGTCAAGATCAACGCCGTCAGCCAGCAAGACGACGACGACGCGAGCGCCGCCCTGAAACAAGGCGAGGCCGATGTGCTGGCCGCCCGCGCTGCGCTGAAGACCGCACAGATCAACCTTGCCTATACCCGCGTCGCGTCGCCGATCAGCGGCCGCATCGGCAAGTCGAGCGTCACGCCGGGTGCGCTGGTGACCGCCAACCAGGCCGCCACGCTGACGACGGTGCAACAACTCGACCCGATCTATGTGGACGTGACGCAGTCGAGCGCCGACCTGCTCCGCCTCAAGCGCGAACTGGCTGAGGGTGCGTTGAAGCAGGATGACGCCGGGCAGGCGAAGGTGAAGCTGCGCCTGGAAGACGGCAGCCTCTACCCGCTTGAGGGCAAGTTGCAGTTCTCGGACGTGACGGTGGACCAGAACACCGGCATGGTCACGGTGCGAGCGGTCTTTCCCAATCCGCAGAAGCTGTTGCTCCCCGGCATGTATGTGCGTGCCGTGATGGAAGAAGGCATCAAGGAGAAAGCGCTTGCCGTGCCGCAGCAAGGCGTGACGCGCAACACCAAGGGCGAACCGGTGGTGATGCTGGTGGGGGCCGACAACAAGGTCGAAGCCCGCACGATCAAGACCAGCCGCACGATCGGCGACAAGTGGCTGGTGAGCGACGGCCTGAAGGCCGGCGACCGCGTCATCGTCGAGGGGCTGCAGAAGATCAAGCCGGGCATTCCGGTCACCGTCGTCGACGCCGCCGCCGCCGCACCGCACGCTACCGCCAGCGCGCCGGCAGCCGCGAAGTAAGGGGGGTCGGCACATGTCCCGTTTCTTCATCGACCGGCCCATCTTCGCGTGGGTCATCGCGATCGTCATCATGCTCGCTGGCGTGCTGGCGATCGATACGCTGCCGGTTGCGCAGTACCCCTCGATCGCGCCGCCCGCCGTCACCATCTCCGCCACCTACCCCGGCGCCTCGGCCAAAGCGGTGGAGGATTCGGTCACCCAGGTGATCGAGCAGAAGATGAAAGGGCTGGACGGCATGATGTACATGTCCTCCAGCTCCGACTCGACCGGCTCGGTATCAATAACGATCACCTTCAAGGCCGGCACCAACCCCGACATCGCCCAGGTGCAGGTGCAGAACAAGCTGGCGCTCGCCACGCCCTTGCTGCCCAGCGCTGTGCAGCAGCAAGGCGTGCAGGTCGCCAAGGCGCGCACCAGCTTCCTGCTCGTGCTCGGCTTCGTGTCGGAAGACGGCAGCCTGAACACCGTCGACCTGGGTGACTACGTTGCCGCCAGCGTGCAGGACGTGATTGCCCGTGTCGACGGCGTCGGCGAAACGCAGCTGTTCGGTGCGCAGTACGCGATGCGCGTCTGGCTCGATCCGGCCAAGCTGCAGAAATTCAAGTTGATGCCGTCCGACGTCAGCGGCGCGATCGCCGCGCAGAACGCGGAAGTCTCGGCCGGCCAGCTGGGCGGTCTGCCCGCCGTGCAAGGCCAGCAGCTCAACGCAACGATCACCGCGCAAAGCCGCCTGCAGACACCCGAGCAGTTCGGCAACATCATCCTGCGTACCGGCGCCGACGGCGGCACGGTGCGCTTGCGCGATGTCGCGCGCGTCGAACTGGGCGGTGAGTCGTACGACACCGTCGCGCGCTACAACGGCAAGCCGGCGGTCGGCCTGGCGGTGAAGCTCGCCACCGGCGCCAACGCATTGCAGACCGCCAACGCCGTCAAGAAGGCACTGAGCGGGCTGGAACAGTATTTCCCGGCTGGCGTGAAGGCGGTGGTGCCCTACGACACCACGCCCTTCGTGAAGATCTCGATCGAGGAAGTGGTCAAGACCCTGCTCGAAGCGATCGTACTGGTCTTCGTCGTGATGTACCTGTTCCTGCAGAACTTCCGCGCGACGCTGATCCCGACCATCGCGGTGCCTGTCGTGCTGCTTGGCACGTTCGGAGTGTTGTCAGTGGCTGGCTACTCCATCAACACGCTGACGATGTTCGCGATGGTGCTGGCGATCGGCCTGCTGGTGGACGATGCGATCGTCGTGGTGGAGAACGTTGAACGCGTGATGAGCGAGGAAGGCCTCTCGCCCAAGGAAGCGACACGCAAGTCGATGGGCCAGATCACCGGCGCGCTGATCGGCATCGCGCTGGTGCTCTCCGCCGTGTTCGTGCCGATGGCCTTCTTTGGCGGCTCGACCGGCGTGATCTACCGCCAGTTCTCGCTGACCATCGTGTCGGCGATGGTGCTGTCGGTGTTCGTTGCGCTGATCCTCACGCCGGCGCTGTGCGCAACGCTGCTCAAGCCGGTCGAGAAGGGTCATACCGCCGGTGAAGGCGGCCTGCTCGGCGGCTTCTTCGGCTGGTTCAACCGTTCGTTCGAGCGCACCAACGCCGGCAGCCAGAGCATCGTCGCCCGCATGCTCGGCCAGCGCCGCCGCTATCTCGTGATCTACGCCCTCATCGTGGTCGGCATGGCCGCGCTGTTCATGCGCCTGCCGACCTCCTTCCTGCCGGAAGAAGACCAGGGCTTCCTGCTCTCGCAAGTCACGCTGCCGGCTGGTGCGACCAGCGAGCGCACGCTCGAAGTCGTCAAGCAACTGGAGCACCACTTCCTCGTCGACCAGAAGGAGGCCGTGCAATCGGTGATGACCGTCACCGGCTTCAGCTTCGCCGGCCGCGGCCAGAACGCGGCGATCGGCTTCGTGAACCTGCGCGACTGGAGCGAACGCAAGCGCCCGGATCTGAAGGCAAGCGCCGTCGCCGGCAAGGCAATGGGCGCCTTCTCGCGCATCCGCGACGCGATGGTGTTCGCCTTTGCGCCGCCTGCGGTCACCGAGTTGGGTAACGCCACCGGTTTCGACTTCCAGTTGCAGGACCGCGCCGGCCTCGGCCACGAAGCGCTGGTCGCCGCGCGCAACCAGTTGCTCGGCATGGCCGCGCAGAACCCGCTGCTGGTGGCGGTGCGCCCGAACGGGCAGGAAGATACGCCGCAATACCGGCTCGACATCGACCTCGCCCGCGCTGGCGCCTTGGGCGTTTCTCAGGCCGACATCAACAGCACGATTTCAACGGCCTGGGGCAGTGCCTACGTCAACGACTTCGTCGACAAGGGCCGCGTGAAGAAGGTGTACCTGCAGGGCGACGCAAACGCCCGCATGGCGCCGGAGGATCTGGCGCGCTGGTACGTGCGCAACAGCAGCGGCAACATGGTGCCCTTCTCGTCCTTCGCCAGCGCCCACTGGGCCTTTGGCTCACCGCGCCTGGAGCGCTACAACGGCATGTCCTCGGCCGAGATTCTCGGCCAGGCCGCACCGGGCCGCAGTACCGGCGAGGCGATGACGGCGATGGAAGAGATGGCCGCCAAGCTGCCGCCGGGCATCGGCTTCGAGTGGACCGGCGTGTCCTTCCAGGAGCGCTTGTCCGGCGCACAGGCGCCCGCGCTCTACGCGATCTCGATGCTGGTGGTGTTCCTGTGCCTTGCCGCGCTGTACGAGAGCTGGTCGATCCCGTTCTCGGTCATGCTGGTCGTGCCGTTGGGCGTGATCGGCGCGTTGCTGGCTGCGTGGTCACGCGGTCTGTCGAACGATGTGTACTTCCAGGTCGGCCTGCTGACCACCATCGGCCTGTCAGCCAAGAACGCCATCCTGATCGTCGAATTCGCCAAGGCGCAGATGGAGCACGGCAAGGGCCTCATCGAAGCCACGCTGGAAGGCGTGCGGCTGCGCCTGCGCCCGATCCTGATGACCTCGCTCGCCTTCGTGCTCGGCGTGCTGCCGCTGGTGATCGCGAACGGGGCCGGGTCCGGTGCGCAGAACGCAATCGGCACTGGCGTGATGGGCGGCATGATCACCGCCACGGTGCTCGCGATCTTCTTCGTTCCGGTGTTCTTCGTAGCGGTTCGCCATGTCTTCCCCGCGAAGATCGTGCCGACACACGGCGACACCACCCCTGAAACTTCTTCCACGGAGGCCCACTGATGCGTGCCCCCTGCCTGTTGTCGCCCCTCGTCGCAGCACTGCTCACGGCCTGTTCGCTGGCCCCCATCTACCAGCGGCCGGACAGCCCGGTGCCCGCCGCCTACGCGGATGTGGTCACCGACTCCGGCGCCGCAAAGGCGAAGACTGACGCGCCGGCAAACGGCGCCACGGCCGACATCGCCTGGCGCGAGTTCTTCACCGATCCGCAGCTGCAGAAGCTGATCGAAACCGCCCTCGCCAATAACCGCGATCTGCGCGTCGCGATGCTCAATGTGCAGAAGACGCAGGCGCAGTACCAGATCCAGCGCGCCGACCTGGTGCCGCATCTGAGTGCCGTCGCCTCCGGTTCCAACGTCGGCACGCCGGGCGATCTGACCAGCTCCGGCCAACCCGTGATCTCACGCAAATACGCCGTTGAGGCCAGCGTCGCGGCCTATGAGCTGGATCTCTTCGGCCGCGTGCGCAGCCTCAACGACCAGGCGCTGGAGACCTACTTCGCAACCGAATCGGCCGCACGCGCCAGCCGCATCACGCTGATCGCCGAAGTCGCCAGCGCCTGGCTAACGTATGCAGCCGATCTCGAACGCCTGCGCCTCGCGCGTGAGACGCTGAGCAGCCAGCAGCAATCGCTGACGCTGACGCAGAAACGCTTCGAGGTCGGTGCCTCGTCGGCGCTGGATGTACGGCAGGCACAGACCACCGTGGAATCGGCCCGCGTCGATGTCGCGCGATACACCGCGCTGGTCGCACAGGATCGCAACGCGCTCGCGCTGCTCGTCGGCGCGCCGCTGGATGCCGCGCAGTTGCCGGCGTCGCCGATCGACGCGCTCAACGGCCTCGCGGAGATTCCGGCCGGTTTGTCGTCCGACCTGCTCGAACGCCGGCCCGATGTGGTTGAGGCCGAGCACCTGCTCAAGGGCGCCAACGCCAACATCGGTGCGGCGCGCGCGGCCTTCTTCCCGCGCATCGCGCTCACCGCCAGCGCCGGCACCGCCAGCGCCAGCCTCGCAGGCCTGTTCGACAGCAGCGGCACAGTGTGGAGTTTCGCGCCGACGATCAGCCTGCCGATCTTCTCAGGCGGCGCCAACATCGCGAACCTTGAGGTCGCCAAGGTGTCGCGCGACATCGCGGTGGCGCAGTACGAGAAAGCGATCCAGACGGCCTTCCGTGAAGTCTCCGACGCGCTCGCGACGCGCGCCACGGTCGACGAACAACTCGCCGCGCAGCAGGCACTGACCGACGCCACGGCGGACAGCTTCAAGCTGGCGCAGGCGCGCTTCGACCGCGGGGTGAGCAACTACCTCACGGTGCTCGATGCGCAACGCGCGTACTACAGCGCGCAGCAAACCCTGATCTCGACACGGCTGGCAAGGCTGTCGAACCAGGTCACGCTGTACAAGTCGCTCGGTGGCGGCTGGCGCGACAACGCGGGCAGACAAGAGATGGCGCGAGCGGCGGCCGACAGGCTGACCACCGCTCGCGCCTGATTCCGCCAGCCACTGTTGCCCCGACACACCCCGGAGTCGTTTGATGGATCTGCGCCGCATCGAGTTCGCAGTAGGGATTGTCATGCTTTGCGGCATCGCAGCGCTCGTCGTTGCCGGGTTGCGTGGGAGCGGTGCGCTCACTGCGCAAGCGGCGCCGTATCCGCTGCACGCACGCTTCGAACACATCGGCGGCCTGCGGCCGCAGGCGCCGGTCAAGGCGGCCGGCGTCGTGGTCGGGCGGGTCAGCGCGATTGGCTACGACATTACGCCCGGCGTCGCCCGCGTCGACATGACGATCGACCCCCGCTGTCGCTTCCCCGCCGACACCCGCGCGAGCATCCGCAACGCCGGCCTGCTCGGCGAACAGCACATCGCACTGTCACCGGGTGGTGATGTGCGCTTGCTCGCTGGGGACGACACGGTCTCCCGTACGCAATCAGCGCTGGTGCTCGAAGACCTGATCGGCCGGCTGCTGTACGACAAGGCGCAGGCACGTTGAAATCGGCGCAGCGCGCATGAAAAAGGGGCCACAAGGCCCCTTTCCTTTTCTCACACGGCGTTCCGGATCACGGATACAGGCCACGCTCCTCGCGCGCCTGCAGGATGCGCGTACAGGCGACAACAAAGGCCGCGGTGCGAATCGGGATCTTGTGCTCGTGCGCGGTATCCCAGATCTTGCGGAACGCTTCGGACAGGATGCGTTCGAGCCGCATGTTGATCTCGTCTTCGCTCCAGAAGAAGCTGGCGATATCCTGCACCCACTCGAAGTACGACACCGTCACGCCGCCCGCGTTGGCGATCACATCGGGAATCACCAGCACGCCCTTGTTGGTGAGGATGTCGTCGGCTTCCGGCACCGTCGGGCCGTTGGCGCCTTCGAGCACGACGCGGGTCTTGATGCGGCGTGCTCGATCAGGCGTGACTTGGCCTTCGAGCGCCGCCGGGATCAGGAACTCCGTCTCAACATCCCAGAACTGCTCGTTCGGAATCACCTCCGCGCCCGGGCACTTCGCGATGCCGCCATCGCGGCGCAGCGTGGCCATCAGCTCGGCGATGTCGAGCCCGTTCGGGTTGTAGATCGTGCCGGTGTGGTCCTGCACTGCAACGATCTTCGCACCGTTGCCGGCGAAGAGTTCCGCCGCCGCGCTGCCGACGTTGCCGAAGCCCTGCACGGCCACGCGAGCGCCGTTGATCTGCAGATCGATGCGCCGTGCAACCTCGCGCCCGATCACGAAGACGCCTCGGCCGGTGGATTTGAGGCGGCCGAGCGAACCGCCCAGCTCGATCGGCTTGCCGGTCACCACGCCGGTCGCGGTGGCGCCGACGTTCATCGAGTAGGTGTCCATCATCCAGGCCATGATCTGGCCGTTGGTGTTCACATCCGGCGCGGGGATGTCCTTGTCCGGCCCGATGATCAGGCCGATCTCGCTGGTATAGCGGCGCGTGAGCTTCTCGAGCTCTTTCTTCGACAGCGTCTTCGGGTCGACGCGGATGCCACCCTTGGCGCCGCCGTAGGGCAGATTCACCGCAGCGTTCTTCACCGTCATCCACGCCGACAGCGCCATCACCTCTTCAAGCGTGACATCCGGGTGGAAGCGCACGCCGCCCTTGCCCGGCCCGCGCGACAGGTTGTGCTGCACACGGAAGCCTTCGAAGTGCCGGATGCTGCCATCGTCCATCTCGATCGGAATGTCGACGATCAGCGCGCGCTTCGGCCGCCGCAGCGTCTCGGCCCAGCGCGCCAGATGCCCCAGATACGGCACCACGCGCTCGACCTGTTCGAGGTATGTCGCCCACGGCCCCCCGGCCGTAGTCGCGACGTATGAAAGCCCGTTCATCATGTCTCCCCCGTTACGGGTGTTGCTTTTGACAACATTTATGAATGGCCCGGCGGGCCACAAAAAGGGCAGGATCACCGCCCTGCGCCGCATTCTGCCGCGCCTCCGGCGCCAAAAACCCAAGACGCGGCGACAAGGACTTGCCTGGATGCGCCGCACGCAGCGCTGCCTCGCAGAGGTATAGTGACTTCGCCGCGGCAAACTGCCCTGGCCGTTATCGACCTGACGACTGCGACATGACCGACGCCCCCTCGCCCGCTTCATCCACGCTTGCCGAGCAACTGGTTGCGCACGGCCGCAACGCCCTGCTGCAAACGCTTGACGAAGTGGCGCGTGACAACGGCTTCAGCCATCCGGAAGCGCTCGAAGGCATGCGCCGCGGCGCCATCGAAAGCCACGACGAGCTGGCCGGTCTGCGCGACCGCCGCGGCTTTGAAAATGCACGCGGCCTCACCGCATCACGGATCAGCCTGGTGCACGAGGAAGACCTCGAATTCACGATCCGCATCAACGATCTGGCGCGGCGGCTACGCGAACGCTGCGAGCGCGAACTGGGCCGCCTGCATCTGCGCTACATGACCCTGCTGGATCAGAGCGACGACGCTGCACTGGAACAACTGCCGGTAGGCCCGGAAACCGCCTGCTGCGCACTGCGTGCGCTGTCGGACGCCGCGGGGCTGGACCCCGCCTCGCGCCTGCGGCTGCTGGAGCGGATCGAGCCGCGGCTGGCGAGCGGGCTCAACACGCTCTACGCACAGCTCAATCGCGAACTCGAAAGCCGCGGGGTCGAACCGAAATCCCTGGTCCGCGGTAACACACAAACGCCGACTACAGCGCCACGGGGCCCCGCGAGCGACGCCCATGCCTGGGGTGCCGGCAGCTTTGGCGAACTGCACCGTGCCGCCGTCACCCGCCTCGGCGGTGGCAGTGGCGCGGCGATCGACGCAACGCTCGCTGCCGCTGTGCGCGAACAGGTGCTGGGTTGGCTCGACACACAACAGGCCAACGCGGTGGCGGGCGGCGATGTCGCTGCGCTGAGCGGCAGCGATCTGGGGCCGCTGCTTGGGCCGCGCGAACGCGCTGCGGTGGATGCGCTGGAACATGTGTTCCAGGTGATCGAGCAGGACCGCAAGCTCGCCGCACCGGTGCGCAGTGCGCTGGCCACGCTGTCGCTGCCGATGATGAAGCTCGCACTGCTCGACCCGGACATGCTGGATGCGCCGGAGCACCCCGCGCGACAACTGATCAACGCAATCGGCGAGTGTGCGCACGGCATGTCGCCCTCCGCCAACGCCGAACACCCGGTGTGTGTGTTCATCAAGGCAGTCTGCGCAGGCGTGCTGCGCGATTTCGGCCGTGACGCCGCGGTATTCGAACATGCCCTCACAAGCGTCGAGCGGGTCTCCGCCGAACGCCGCGTGCTGGCAATCCAGCTGGCGACTGCATCGAACGCCCTCGCCGCACGCATCGAACGCGAAGAAGCCGCGTTGCGCTTTGCCTCAAAGGCGATCCGCGCGCTCTCGAGCGAAGGCGTGCCGAACGTTGTGCGTGGCTTTCTCGAACAGCACTGGCTGCGCGTGCTGCAAACGACCCTTGCATCGCACGGCGACAAGAGCCCGGAATGGCGCAACCAGCTGATGGTGGCAGACCGCCTGATCTGGAGCGTGCAGCCCAAGACCACGCCCGAAGAGCGACAACAGTTGCTGAAGCTGCTGCCGGAACTGCTTCGCCGCGCGGCCGATGGGCTGGCGCTGGTCGGCATCAGCGAGCTGCAGGCGCGCGAACTGCTGGCGCCCTGCATGCAGTTCCACACCGCGGCAATCAATGGCCAGGCGGCGCCCGCCGATGTGCCCTACGCTGCGCCGCAGCCCACCCTTGAGTTCGGCAGTATTGGCGACGGCCCCAGCCTGAAGGTGTTGCGCCTGAACGGCGCGCCGGGTCGCGAGGCCCAAGCGAACGCCGAGCTTGCAGCACTTGCCGTGGGCGACTGGATCGAGTTCTCGCTGCCCGACAACCGGCGGGTGCGGGGCTGCGTTGGCTGGATCGGCCCGGGCCGCCACGCGCTCGTGATCTGCGACCCGGATCGCCGCGGCGTGATGGGCGTGACGATACGGGCGCTGGAGCGCGAACTGGCGACCGGCGACGCCCGCCGGCTCGACCCGACGCCACTCTTCGAGGCTGCCTCGTCCGCAGCGCTCAAACGCCTGCGTGGCGGCGCGCAGTAGGCAGGCGCATCCAGCCTGACACGCCGGTTCGACGGTGCAGGCAGCAACATTCAAGCTTTGGGTTGGTCGACCCGTAGGTCAGCAAACGGCTCCCACCAACCCTCAATCGCGAGCGACGCCTGTTGGAAGCGACGACCTTCACCAATGTGCAGATCGAACGCGCGCAGCGCCTGCGGCTGCGGCGCTGCCTGCTGTCGTGCCTGTTCTACGCCGCCAGCGCAAGCTTGCTGGCAGTCGCGTGTGGCATGGGGCTGTTTCCGCGCAACGCGCTCTACCTGGTGTTGGTGAGTTTCTTCTGCACGCCCGCGCTCTTTGTCGCGGTCATTGCGAGCGGCGCCAACCTGCGCCGGCGCGACCCTTCGCTGACCGAAGCGCAGATTGCGGCCGCAATGCTCAACTGCACGCTGGTGCTGACCTTTGCAGGGCCGCTGCGCGGCATCGTGATGCTCGCCTACGTGCTTCCGCTGCAGTTCGGCGCATTTGCGCTGACCACCCCGATCCTGCTACGACTTTGCCTGATTCCCGCCGCAGGTCTGCCGTTAACGATCGCAGCAAGCCACTGGATCGGTATGCGGGGCGCCGCGCTGGAACTGGAGCTGGTGCAGTGGATGGCCTTGATGCTGGTGCTGCCATTCACCGCCTACGTGGCCGGCCGGCTGTTCGAATACACCCATTACAAGCGCCTCTCCGACCACGACGAACTATCCGGCCTGTACAACCGGCGCGCGGCGCTCGCCTACCTTGATCAGCTGACCCGACTCTCCCCCCCCAACCAGGTGGACTTCTGCGTTGCGGTGCTCGATTTCGATCACTTCAAGCAGATCAATGACCGCTTCGGCCATGCCGCCGGCGACGAGGTGATCCGCGACTTTGCGTTGCTCGCGCGCGACAACCTGCGCAAGGGCGACGTGATTGCACGCTGGGGGGGCGAGGAGTTCGTCGTTGTGTTGCACGGCGACTGCGAACAGGCGCTCAACAGCATCGAGCGACTGCGCGAGGCCTGCGCAAACCATGTCGTCACAGCGATCGGCGACGTCGTCACGCTGTCGGCCGGCCTCGCCCGGCACCAACCGGGCGAGTCGATTGCGAGCGTCATCGAGCGCGCAGACCATGCGCTCTACGCCGCCAAGCACGCAGGCCGCAATCGCACCGAGCTCGCCAGCCTGGCACTCGATCGACGCCAGGCCGGCGCGCCACGGTAAAAGGCAGACGGATCTCCACCCCGCAAGATCCACCGCCTCTGCCGACGCAGGTGGATGACACCCTGGCTACAGTGCAAGCATCACGACTCAAGGAGCACACATGTTCCTGCTGCACCCCCAGGTTGAACCGTGGCTCGTCCGCGGTAACGAAGGCGTCAAGCTCACGCTGCTGACCGAGCGCAGCGAGGGCCTTACCGTGATGTTGCGTTGCGAGCCCGACAACGAGGCGCGCTTCATCAACATGACCCACACCGGCCGCGAAGCCGAACTACACCGTTTCGAAGCGACCTTGCCGTGGGATTCCGGCAACGACCCGACCGTGTATTGCTTCAAGGTCATCGAGGAAGGCAAGCAGTACTGGCTTGCCGGCGATGGCCAGCACCACCGCGTACCGCATCGCGACCAGATGTTCCGCATCAACCGGCGCGACACGCCGCCTGCCTGGGTGCGCGACCAGGTGTTCTATCAGATCTTCCCCGATCGTTTCTGCCAGGGCGACCCTTCGCTGGCGGTGCAGACCGGCGAATACACCTACGGCAGCGGCCGCATGAAGGTGGTGGCGAAGCGTTGGGGCGAGCCGGTAAATCCGGAACTGCCGGCCACCGAGTTCTACGGCGGCGACCTGATCGGCGTGCGCCGCAGCCTCGACTACCTGCAGAACGAGCTGGGCGTGACTGCGCTCTACCTCAACCCGATCTTCGTCTCGGGCAGCAACCACAAGTACGACACCGAGGACTACTACAACGTCGACCCGCATCTGGGCGGCAATGAGTCGCTCGCCGCGTTGTCGGCGGAGATGAAGTGTCGCGGCATGCGGCTGATTCTCGACGCCGTGGTGAACCACACCGGCACGAATCACCCGTGGTTCAACCTGCACGAGCGCCACGACAGCGTCGGCGCAATGCAGAGCGCCAAGTCGCCGTGGCGTGACTGGTACTACTTCGACGAGGCCGGCTACTACTACGGCTGGAACGGCCACAAGTCGCTGCCGGTGCTGGACTTCCGTTCGCAGGGCCTGCGCGACGCGATCTACGCGGGCCCTAACGCAGTGCTGCGCCACTGGATGCGCGCACCCTACAGCATCGACGGCTGGCGCTTCGACGTGATCCACATGCTCGGCGAGGGCCCCGGCTCGAACAACAACGCGCACTACGTGCGTGAATTCCGCAAGACGCTGCGCGAAGAGAACCCGCAAGCCTATGTGCTGGGCGAACACTTCAACGAAGCCACGCGCTGGCTGCAGGGCGATCAGGAAGACGGCGCGATGAATTATTACGGCTTCGCGCACCCGGTGCGCGAATGGCTGGCCGGTACCGACATCGCCTACCACGCCGCGCGGCTCGAAACCGCAGAGTTCGGCGCCTGGCTCGACTCGGCGCGCGGCCGCATTCCGTACGACAACCAGCTCACGCAACTCAACCTGCTCGACAGCCACGACACCGCGCGCTTCTTCACGCTGGTCGGCACCGACACCGATGCGATGAAACTCGCCGTGAGCCTGTTGTTCGCCTACCCCGGCGTGCCGTGCATTTACTACGGTGACGAGATCGGCATTGAAGGTGGTCAGGACCCGGATTGCCGCCGCTGTTTCGACTGGGATCGTAACCACTGGAACCGCGAGCTGTTCGACCATTACAAGGCCTTGATCGCGCTGCGCAAGGCCCGGCCGGAGCTGCGCCACGGCGCCTATCAGACCCTGCTGGCTGAAGGCGACACCTACGCCTTTGCGCGCTACACCAAAGACTCGGTCTCGGTGTTTGCGCTCAACCGCGGTGAGCGCCCGCATGCGGTGCGCCTGCCCTTGTGGGTGCTACCGCTGCACAAGAAGCGCTGGTGTGCACCGGGTGGCGAGCCGATCGCGAACGAGCCGGGCTGGATAACGACGATCCTGCCGCCGCGCTCGCATGTGATCCTGCTCGGCGAGGACTGAACCATGGCGCGCATCGCGGTGGCGGGGCTTTACACGCTGGAAACCAACCTGCGCATTGAGGGCTTTCCGCTACGCTACTACCCGGTTACCTACCCCTTTCACGGCATCACGCAGGCGCACGCCGGTGTCGGCCTGAATGTCGGCGTGGCGCTGACCGGACTCGGCCACGATGTGCAACTCGCCACGCTGATCGGGCAGGACGAACCGGGCGACAACCTGCTCGCCGCCCTGCCCCGCTTCGGGTTGGGTGGCGGCCACGTCGCACGGATCGCGTCCGCTACCTCGCAGTCGGTGATCCTCGTCGCGCCGGACGGCAATCGCCAGATCCACTGCGACCTGAAGGACCTGCAGGAGAACCACTACCCGCAAGAGAAGATCGACGACCTGCTCGCCGACGCGGCGCTGGCGGTGGTGTGCAACATCAACTTCGCACGCCCCCTGCTCGCCGCTGCACGCGAACGCGGCATCCCGATCGCGACCGATGTGCACGCGCTGAGTGATTTCGACGACGCTTACAACCGTGATTTCATGGTGGCAGCGGAGATCCTGTTCCTGTCACACGAGCAGTTGCCCTGCGCACCGCAGGAGGCCATCACCGCGCTTCGCTTGCGCTTCGACCCGCGCATTCTCGTTGTCGGGCTCGGCGCAAACGGGGCGCTGCTGTCGGAACGCGGCGCTGACACGGTGCATGTGCCGGCCGTTGCGCCGCACGGCGTGGTCAACACCATCGGTGCCGGTGACGCGCTGTTCTCCGCCTTCATCGATCAAACCTTGCGCGGTACCCTTGCACCGCTTGCGCTTCGTAACGCTGCGCTGTTTGCAGGCACGAAAATCAGCCAAAGTGGTGCTACCCGCGGGCTCATGAACGCCCCGCGCTTCGCAGAGGCGATTGCCGCAGCTTACTGAGGCGCCGACGCCCGCCCATCGTTCGCATACATCGATCTGGATTCATCGCATGTCCCGTATCACCCCGGTTGCCGCCCGCATTGCAACCAAAGCCCACTTCTTCGTCAGCGGCCTACTCTTTGCCACCTGGGGCGTGCATGTGCCCACGGTGAAAGCACATTACGCGCTGTCGGAATCCGCGCTCGCCGGCCTGATGCTGGCCTCCGGCATCGGCGCACTGATCGCGCTGACCCGCGTCGGCCATTGGGTGGCCAAACACGGCGCGCGCCCGGTCGTCATGGCCGGCGGTGTCGCCGTCGCAGCACCGCTGGTGCTGCTGCTGGGCATGCCCGGCTATCTCGCGATGCTGGTGCTGATGTTCACCTTCGGCCTTGCGACGGGCGCCTTCGATGTGGCGATGAACGCCGAGGCGGTGGCTGTGGAACACGCCTACGCGCGGCCGATCATGTCCTCCTTCCACGGCTTCTTCAGCCTGGGCGGCATGATCGGCGCAGGTATCGGCAGCCTCGTCGCCAGCGCCGGCATCGCACCGACGACCCATCTGCTGCTGGCCGGCGTGGGCGGTGGCGCAGTGATCCTGATCGCCAGTCGCTGGATGCTGCCGGACGAAGCCACACACTCGCCGGATGCGCCCAGCGAGGGCTTCAGCCTGCCGCCGGGGCCAATCTTGCTGCTGGGCCTGCTCGCAGCGCTGGGCCTGCTCGGCGAAGGCGCAATGTACGACTGGAGCACGCTGTACATGTCCAAGGAACTGGGCAGCCCGCAAGCCCAGGCCGCACTGGCCTACGGCGCCTTCTCGGCCGCGATGGCGACAGCCCGCTTTGGTGGCGACTGGGTGCGCGCGCATGTCGGGCCGGAACCGCTGCTGCGGGCCTCGGCCTGGCTCGCCGCCGTGGCGATGAGCGCCGCACTGCTGATCGCGCAACCCTGGGCCGCCCTGCTCGGCTTTGCGCTGGTCGGTATCGGTTTTTCCAACGTCGTACCGGTGCTATTCACCGCCGCGGCCCGGATTCCCGGCATCACCCCGGCACGTGGCATTGCTGGCGTGTCGAGCTGCGGCTACCTCGGCTTCATGATCGGGCCGCCCGTCATTGGCGCGATTGCGCAGCACTGGGGCCTGGGCATCGGGCTCTTCGTCGTCGCGGTGTTTGCAGCGCTGGTCGCGCTGCTGACCAAGCGTGCGCTGCGGCCACGCGATACGACTTCCGGCGCGAACTAAACGACAACCACTGGCATTGCATACAGTACAAATACTGTATAAGCTTCCAGCTACACGTTGTCTGATGCCCTCACCGGAGACCCGCCATGATCCGCCTGCCCCGCACCCTGACCTCCTCCGCCCTGCGTGCACCGCTGCGCGCCTGTGACGCCGCGCTGAGCCTGCGCGCGCTGGCAATGCTGGATGTTGTTCGCCGTCGTGGCCGCACCTGGGGCCTGCTCGCAACCTACGAAGAAGGCCGCCTCGGCCTGCGTTGATCCGCACCAGGCGAGGCGCGCCAGCCTCGCCGCCGCGGCCCGCGACGCTCACCCTGAGCGCACCACGTTCGACCATCGCCGCCGAACACGCTAGAATGCGCGCCGTCATTGGGGAGTAGCCGCCCTTCGCGCAAGCGTTGGGGCCTGCGTCAACACACTGGCCCACCCGGCCATGGCGCAGGCGGTTCCCGTACTTGGCAAGACCATTGACGAAGCGGCGCGGGGTTCATGAACCCCCCCGAGCCCGGGACCGCGGCAACAGAAAATATGACCTGTCTAAAATGGCCGCCGCC
>NZ_JAYRDJ010000036.1:0-42337 GCF_041909475.1 Niveibacterium sp.
GGAACACATAGAATCTCGCTTTCCGGCTACCCGCCGGCCCCCTGAGCGAGCGCCATGAGCGAAACCACCCCCACCGCCGGCAAGCACGTCGTCCGAGCGGCCTGCCCCCACGACTGCCCCGACACCTGCGGCATGCTCGTCACGGTCGAAGACGGCCGGGCCACCAAGATTCAAGGTGCCCCGGATCTGCCGATCACCAACGGCGCGCTGTGCACCAAGGTCGCCTTCTACCTCGAACGCACTTACTCCGAACAGCGCCTGCAATACCCGATGAAGCGGGTTGGCAAGAAGGGCGAGGGCAAGTTCGAGCGCATCAGCTGGGATGAGGCGCTCGACACCATCGCCACCAAGTTCAAGCAGATCGCCGCGGACGACCCGCGCGCAATCACGCCCTACAGCTACGCCGGCACCATGGGCCTGGTGCAGGGCAGTTCGATGGACCGGCGCTTTTTCCACCGCCTCGGTGCCAGCCTCCTCGCCCGCACGATCTGCGCTGAAGCCGGCTTCCAGGGCTACAAAGCCACCATCGGCGCGACGCTGGGCACCGACCCGGAAGCCTTCGCGGACGCGCCCTACATCATCATCTGGGGCGCCAACCCGGTGGTGTCGAACCTGCACCTGTGGAGCCGGGTGCAGGAAGCCAAGCGGCGCGGCGCGCGCGTGGTCTGCATCGACCCGCTGCGCACCCAGACCGCGGAGAAGTGCCACTGGCACCTGCAGCCCTACCCCGGTACTGACGGCGCGCTGGCGCTGGCGATCATGCATGTGCTGGTGCGCGACGACCTGCTCGATCACGACTACATCCGCGACTACACGCTGGGCTTCGATGCGCTGGCCAAGCGCGTGCGCGAGTGGACGCCCGAACGCGCCGCGCGCGAAACCGGGCTCGCCGCCGCCGACATCGAACAACTGGCGCGCGAGTACGGCACGGCCAAGCCCGCCGCGATTCGCGTCAACTACGGGCTTAACCGCTGCGCCGGTGGTGGCAGCGCGATGCGCGCGATCACCTGCCTGCCGGCGTTGACCGGTCACTGGCGCCACGCTGCGGGCGGCGTGCTGCTCTCCACCTCCGGTACCTACGCGGTGGATGGCCTCGCGCTGGAGCGCCCCGACCTCTATCCGGAAGACCCGCGCTTCCCGCCGCGCACGATCAACATGAGCACGATCGGCGACGAGCTGCTGCATCGCGACGACCCGAAGCTGCGCGCGATCATGGTCTACAACTCCAACCCGGTCGCGGTAGCGCCGGACTCCAACAAGGTACGCGCCGGCTTCGGCCGCGAAGACCTGTTCGTGGTGGTGCACGAGCTGTTCCAGACCGACACGGCCGACTACGCCGACATCCTGCTGCCCGCCACCAGCCAGCTCGAACACTGGGATGTGCACAAGAGCTACGGCCACCTGAACGCGCTGGCCAACGTGCCCGCGATTGCGCCGCTTGGCGAGGCTCGGCCCAACACCTGGGTGTTCCGCGAACTCGCAAAGCGCATGGGTTTCACCGAGCCCTGCTTCAGCGAGGACGACGAGGCCATCGCCGCGCAGGCCTTCCGCAAGGACCACCCGCGCAACGCCGGTTTCGACTGGGAGACCATGAAGCGCGACGGCTTCCAGCGCATGGCGCTGCCAACGCCGTTCGCCCCCTTTGCTAAGGGCGGCTTCCCGACGCCTTCGGGCAAGTGCGAGTTTTACTCCGCCTCGCTTGAGGCACAGGGCCACGACCCGCTGCCGACCTACGTGCCTCCGCACGAGGGGCCAACCTCCAACCCGGCGCTGGCGGCAAACTACCCGCTCGCCTTCATCAGCCCACCTGCGCGCAACTTCCTCAACACCACGTTCGCCAACATCCCGCGCTTTTTGAAGGCCGAGGGCAAGCCCTGGCTCGACATGCATCCGCAAGACGCCGCCGCGCGCAACCTGGCCGACGGCCAGCGTGTGCGCATCTTCAACGACCGTGGGGCCTTCCACGCAACGTTGAGGGTGGACGCGGCACAGCCCGGTGTCCGCGCCGGCGTGGTCAGCGCGCCGTCGATCTGGTGGCAGAAACTCTCCGGCGACGGTGAAAACGCCAACGCGGTGACCTCGCAAGCGCTCACCGACCTGGGCAACGGCCCGACCTTCTACGACTGCCTGGTGCAAGTGGAGGCCGCAGCGTGAAGAAGCCCGAGATGCGCCATTCGGTCGCCGCCGCGCTGATCGCCAGCCTGTTTGCTGCGGCGCCGCCGGCGAATGCCGATGTGGCGCCGGTTGTGCCCACCAATCCCGTCTCGCGCGCCGATGCGAGCTTCGACACCTTCAAGCAGGGCTTCATCGACGCCCTGCTGACACAAAACCCGGAATGGGCCTTGCAGGTCGGCCAGTATCGCGACGCGCAGCGCCTCGCCATTCCGGACCCCGCGGCAGACCTTGCGTTCGCACAGAAATGGCTCGGGCAACTCGCGCGCCACCCGGTCGGGCAATTGTCCGAATCGAACCGCGTCGACCGCGCGTTGATCGAGAACCAGCTACGCAGCATCCAGTGGTACCGCAGCCAATTCCGCAACCTGGAATGGGATCCGAGCGAATGGAATATCGGCGAAGGCTTCTCGATCCTGCTGACGCGCGACTACGCGCCGCGCGACGCCCGCCTGCTCGCGATCTCGGCCCGCCTCGCACAGGTACCGGCTTACTACACGGCAGCCCGGCACACAGTGCGTCGCCCGACGCTGGAACACACGCGACTCGCGATCCAGCAAAGCCAGGGCGTGCTCGATCTGCTTGGCGCGCCGCTCGAATCGGCGATCAACGACTCGACGCTCGACGAAGCGCGCCTTGCCGAGCTGCGCACGCGCGCGTCGCTCGCGCGGCAAGCGGTGCGTGAATGGATCGCCCATCTCGAAACGATGCTGCCGCGCCTGACGCGCGGCGAGGCACGCAGCTTCCGCATCGGGCCAGCGCTGTATGCGCGCAAGTTCGCCTACGACATCCAGACCGATCTGACACCGACGCAGCTCTACCGCGCCGCGCTGACCGAGAAGGAGCGCCTGCACGCGAAGATGGATGCGCTCGCCGCAACACTGTGGCCCAAGTATTTCGCCGATACGCCGCTGCCTGCCACGCGGCTGGAGCGCATCAGCCAGCTGATCGGCAAGCTCTCGGAACGTCACGTCGCGGCAGGGGAATTCGTCGACGAAGTGAAGCGGCAGATCCCGCAGCTCGAAGCCTGGGTGCGCGATCATGACTTGCTGACGCTGGACCCGGACAAACCGCTGCAGGTGCGCGAGACACCGCTGCACAAACGCGGCGTGGCCGGCGCTTCGATCGATGCCCCCGGGCCTTTCGATCCGGCAGCGACCACCTGGTACAACGTCGATCCGCTCGACAACGAGCCCGCCGCCGAGCAGGAAAGCACCCTACGCGAATACAACCACTGGATGCTGCAGATCCTCAACATCCACGAAGCGGTGCCTGGCCACTACGCGCAGCTGGTCTACGCCAACCGCTCGCCCAGCCTGGTGAAAAGCCTGCTCGGCAACGGCGCAATGATCGAAGGCTGGGCGGTGTACGCCGAGCGGATGATGCTCGAATCCGGCTGGGGCAACCACGAGCCGGAGATGGAGCTGATCTACGCGAAGTGGGCGTTGCGGGTGGTGTGCAACACGATCCTGGACTACAGCGTGCATACGCTGGGCATGACCGAAGCGCAGGCGATGCGCCTGCTGCGCGATGAAGCCTTCCAGCAGGAAGCGGAAGCACAGGAGAAATGGCGCCGTGTGCAGCTCACCCAGGTCCAGCTGACCAGCTACTACAGCGGTTTCGCCAGCATCTACGCGCTGCGCGAGGATCTACGCCGCCGCGAGGGTGAAGCCTTCAACCTGAAAGCCTTTCATGAGCGCTTCCTGTCTTTCGGCAGCGCACCGGTGAAATACATTCGTCAGATGATGCTGCACTGAAGCGGCACGAATCCAAAAGGAGAGACCACCATGGCCATGGATGTTGTGGACTACGAGATCAAGGGCGACGCGATGCAGTTCGTCGAGATCGAACTCGATCCCGGCGAGGCGGCGATCGGCGAAGCCGGCGCGATGATGTTCATGGAAGACGGCATCGAGATGGACACCATCTTCGGCGACGGCTCCAGCGCGCAGCAGGGCCTCTTTGGCAAGCTGATGGGTGCGGGCAAGCGCCTGCTGACCGGCGAGTCGCTGTTCACCACGATCTTCCACAACGAAGGCAGCGGCAAGAAGCGCGTCGCCTTCGCGGCCCCCTTCCCGGGCCACATCGTGCCGGTGGATCTGGCGAAGATCGGCGGCACGCTGATCTGCCAGAAGGATTCCTTCCTCTGCGCGGCGCGCGGCGTCTCGATCGGCATCGCCTTCCAGCGCAAGCTCGGCGCAGGCCTGTTCGGCGGCGAGGGCTTCATCATGCAAAAGCTCGACGGCGATGGCATGGCCTTCGTGCACGCCGGCGGCACGCTCGTGGCGAAGGAACTGCGCGCAGGTGAAACGCTGCGGGTCGACACCGGCTGCGTCGTGGCCTATGAATCGAGCGTGGACTTCGACATCCAGTACGTCGGCCGCATCAAGAGCGCGCTGTTCAGTGGTGAAGGCCTGTTCTTCGCCACGCTGCGCGGCCCCGGCAAGATCTGGCTGCAATCGCTGCCGCTGTCGCGCATGGCCAACCGCATCGTGATGGCTGCACCAGCGGCGGGCGGGCAGTCGCGCGAGGAAGGCTCGGTACTGGGCGGCCTCGGCCGCCTGCTCGACGGCGACAACTGATCGCCCACGATCCGCCGCGCGCTCCGGCGCCGGCGGATCGCGCCAGATAGTCGCCGCGGCGCCTGACGCCAGCATGACAGTCCGCGCATGATGCGCCGATCTGCATTCATGAACGGAGACGACGGATGGAAGATCAGATCGCCTGGCGCCCTTCCGACGCAATGATCAAGGCCGCGCGCATCACCGCGTTCGGCGACTGGCTGGCCCGCGAACGCGGGCTGTGCTTCGATGACTACGCGCAGCTGTGGCAATGGTCGGTGGACGATCCTGATGCGTTCTGGTGCGCCGTGTGGGACTGGTTCGACATCCGTGCCGATGCGCCGCGTGGTCACGCGCTGGCCGACGCGACGATGCCGGGCGCAACATGGTTTCCCGGCGTACGGCTCAATTACGTCGATCAAGTCTTCCGCCACGCCAGCGATCAGCGCCCAGCGATCGTGTTCCGCAACGAGGCTGGCGATGCACGTGAAGTGTCATGGGCGGCACTGCAACGCGAAGTCGCGGCGCTGGCGGCGTCGCTGCGCGCGATGGGCATCGGCCCTGGCGACCGCGTTGTCGCCTACATGCCCAACATCCCGGAAACCGTCAGCGCCTTCCTCGCTGTCGCGAGCCTCGGCGCAGTGTGGTCGATCTGCTCGCCAGACATGGGCCGCGTCGCGGTGCTGGACCGCTTCCGCCAGATCGCGCCGAAAGCGATGCTGGCCGTCGACGGCTACCGCTACGGCGGCAAGACGCACGACCGACGCGAGCTGGTCGCCGAACTGCTCACCGAGCTCCCCACGGTAGCGCATCTCGTGCTGCTGCCGCAGCTCGATGCAGTGATCGACGCGACGAGATTCCGTAACGGCGTCAGCTGGGCCAGCGTCACGCAGGGCGATGCGCCGCTCGTCAGCACGCCAGTACCCTTCGACCACCCGTTGTGGGTGGTGTATTCCTCCGGCACCACCGGGCTACCCAAACCGATGGTGCATGGGCAGGGCGGCGTGGTGCTGGAGCATGTAAAGCTCGCCGGCCTGCACCTGGATCTCGGCCCGCACGATCGCTACCACTGGTTCAGCAGTACCAGCTGGATGATGTGGAACGCGCAGATCGCCGGCCTGCTCGTCGGGGCGACGATCTGCATTTACGACGGCAGCCCCGGCTACCCGGATCTCACTGCGCTGTGGCGCTTCGCTGGCGAAAGCCGCGTGAGCTATTTCGGCGCCGGCGCGGCCTTCTATGCCTCCTGCCAGAAAGCCGATATTCACCCGGCCGAAGTGGCCGATCTTTCCGCACTGCGCGGCCTCGGCTCGACCGGCTCGCCCCTTTCGCCCGAGAACTACCAGTGGCTGTACGACGCGGTGCGCAGCGACATCTGGATCAGCCCGATCTCGGGCGGCACCGATATCGTCAGCGCCTTCGTCGGCGGTGTGCCGACGCTGCCCGTGGTGCGTGGCGAAATGCAGTGCCGCTGCCTCGGCGCACGCATCGAGGCCTTCGACGAAGCGGGCAAGGCCTTGCACGACGAAGTCGGGGAACTCGTCTGCACTGCGCCGATGCCCTCGATGCCGCTCTACTTCTGGAACGATGCGGGCAACCGACGCTATCGCGACAGTTACTTCGATGTGTACCCCGGCATCTGGCGCCACGGCGACTGGGTGCGCATCACGCCGCGCGGCGGCGCGGTGATCTATGGCCGCTCGGACGCCACAATCAACCGCCACGGCATCCGCATGGGCACGAGCGAGCTGTATCGCGCAGTGGAAGACCTGCCGCAGGTGATCGACAGCCTCGTCGTGGACCTCGAATACCTGGGGCGCAAATCCTACATGCCGCTGTTCGTCGTGCTGCGGGAAGGCGACTCGCTGACGTCGGCGCTCGAAGGGGCGATCCGCGAACGGATCAAGCAGGCACTGTCCGCGCGCCATGTGCCGAACGACATCTTTCAGGTCGCAGCGATTCCGCGCACGATGTCCGGCAAGAAGATGGAGCTGCCGATCAAGAAACTGATGATGGGCCAGCCGCTCGACAAGGTCGCCAACCCGGACACCATGGCCAACCCTGACAGCCTCGCCTGGTTCATCGACTTTGCGCGACGGCGCACCGAACGCAGCGGCGCCTCAGACTGAGGTGTAGATGCTGGGCTGGTGGCGCTCCATGTAGCGATCGGGTGCCGCCAGCTCGGTAAAGCCGTATCGCGCGTACAGGCCGTGCGCGTCGCCGGTTACCAACACCATGCGGCGCAGGCCTTGCAGCTCGGGATGCGCGACGACCGCATCCATCAACTGTTTCGAATAGCCCTGCCCGCGGTGCGCAGGCAACACGAACACATCGGCCAGATAGGCAAACGTCGCCCTGTCGGTGATCACACGGCCGAACGCGACTTGCACATCACCCAGAAAACCGCCGAAGCACAGCGAGTTCGCCACCGCGCGATCGAACACCTCACGCGGCAGACCCTTCGACCAGTAAGCTTCTTGCGACAGGAAGCGATACACGCCGTCGAAATCGAACTCGGTCAGCGTGGTCGAAATGCGCAGCGGCGTAGCAGGCGGAAATCCTGACATCGGGGCAACTCCAGACATGACGCCGCATGCTACGGCGCGCCAAGGCCCGCATACAACCCACCGTGCGCGCCTCAGCGCACCAGCTCGCCCTGCCTGCCCAGGATGGCTACCTCGACGAAGCGCGAGCCTTGACGTGATGCCCCTCCGAACGAGATGTCGAAACCGCCGATGTCGAAACCACGCAAGCCCTGCAGCGCCGCGCCCAGGCGCGCCGGATCGGCATTGCTGCCAGCCCGACGCAAGCCTTCGATCAACACCTGCGCCGACACATAGCCTTCAAGCATCACGGAATTCACCGTGAATTCAGCGGCGTCCTCCTCGCTCGCGCCGCCGAGTTTGAGGTCGTTCGCAAAGCGCCGCAGCAGCGCCGCGCTGGCACTACCCGCGGCGGGCACCGTCTGTGTGATCAGCAAGCCGCGGGCACGATCGCTGCCGACCCGCTCCGCGATCCATCGCCCGTCGGCCGACGACAGCGCCATCATCACCGCATGGCGCGGATCGCGCTGGTAGCTGGCCACCATGGCGGCCATCAGGGTGGGATCGGTCACCGCGAACAGCACGGCCTGATGCGGCACACGCAGCACCGCGTCGATCGCCTCGCGCACATTCGGCAGTTCGTGTGCCTGGGTGTCGCGCTTGGCCTTGTTGTCGTGCGCCACGCGCGCAACGAGCCGCAAGCCGTGCTGCGCCGCGAGCGCATCGGCCAGCGCAAGGATCTCGGTACCCACCTCGTCCTTCTGATGTACCAGCGCCACCTCGCGCATGCCCGACATTTCGCAATGCTGGAACAAGGCCTTGATCTCGTCGCGATAGCCGGCGCGCGTCACGAACACCTGAGCGGAGCCGGACTCCAGCACCCTCGCAACCCCCGCACGCGGCCCCACCAGCGGAAGACCAAGCGCTTCGGGCAGGCGGGCTTGCAGCAACGCCAGACTCGCTTCATTGCTGCTGAGCCCGAACAGCGCAATCGGTTTGGTTTGTTCCACCAGTGCGCGCGTTGCGGCAAGCGCCTTGTCCGGCTGCTGCTCGTCGTCGCGCACGACCAGTTTCAGCTTGCGGCCGGCAACACCGCCACGCGCGTTTGCTGCGTTGAAGGCCACCATCGCGCCGGCGCGCAGATCGTTACCGATGTGTGCGCTCGATCCGCTGAAGCTCGCCACCTGCGCAACCACCCAATCGCCTGCCGCACGCGCCGGCGCGGCGCACACCATACCGATCGCCAACAGCCAGGCCAAGCTGAACCCTTTTTTCATCCCCAACACTGCGCCTCCCGAGGTTCGATTCCGTGGCCGCCCCCGCGACCGCGGCTGATACAGGCCCCACGGCTGTGCCACGGGGAGCGCGATGATAGGCATCGCCCGACGCCGCTGCCGATGCCCATTACCCCTGTCAAATTGCCCAAATTCGACAATTTTCCGAGAAACCGATCGGCAGCCCGACGCGCGGTGGCGCGGTAGCTCTCGGCAGGAACAGGCGCACCCGAACGGGGGCCCTGCGCCAGGGACGCACCAAAGCAAACGGCCGGGACATGCCCGGCCGTTTGTGTGTAGGGGTAAAGCAGGCGTCAGCCGCCGAGTTTCTTCTTCAGCAACTCATTGACCTGCGCCGGCGAGGCCTTGCCCTTGCTCGCCTTCATGACCTGGCCCACCAGCGCGTTGAAGGCCTTCTCCTTGCCGGCGCGGAACTCCTCCACCGACTTCTGGTTGGCCGCCAGCACCTCGTCGATGATCGGCTCGATCGCAGACAAATCGGTGACCTGCTTGAGGCCCTGCTTCTCGATCGCCTCGTCAGCACTCGTCGCGTCACCATTCCACAAGGCATCAAAAACCTTCTTGGCGGCCGAGTTCGAGATCGTGCTGTCGGCAATGCGTGCGAGCATGCCAGCCAGCTGCGCGGGCTTGACCGGCGCATCGGTGATGTCGCGGCCTTCCTTGTTCAGACGCGCGGCCAGCTCGCCCATCACCCAGTTGGCCGCGGGCTTTGCCGATGCCGCGCCGACGATGGCAACTGTGTCGACGTAGTACTGCGCCATCTCGCGGCTGGCGGTGAGCGTTGCCGCGTCGTAGGCGGAGAGCTGGTACTCGCCACGGAAGCGTTCCTGCAGGGCGGCCGGCAGCTCGGGCAACTCGCCCTTCACGCGTGCGATCCATTCGTCGGAAATCACCAGCGGCAGCAGATCGGGGTCGGGGAAGTAGCGGTAGTCCTGCGCGTCTTCCTTGCTGCGCATCGCGCGGGTTTCACCTGCGTCCGGGTCGAACAGCACGGTGGCCTGCTGAATCGTGCCGCCGTCTTCCAGGGTTTCGATCTGGTAGGCGATCTCGGCTTCGATCGCCTCCTTGAGGAAGCGGAAGCTGTTGAGGTTTTTCACTTCGCGGCGCGTACCGAGCTTCTCGGTGCCCTTCTTGCGCACCGATACGTTGGCGTCGCAGCGGAAGGAGCCTTCCTGCATGTTGCCGTCGGAAATATCGATCCAGCGCACCAGCGAATGCAGCGCGCGGGCGTAGGCAACGGCCTCGTCACTCGACCGCATCACCGGCTCGGTGACGATCTCCAGCAAGGGCGTGCCGGCGCGGTTCAGGTCGATGCCCGACATGCCGTGGAAGTCTTCGTGCAGCGACTTGCCGGCGTCTTCCTCAAGGTGCGCGCGGGTCAGCTCGATGACCTTCTCGTAGGCCTTGTCGCCCTCGCCGACCTGCACCGTGATCGTGCCGCCCTGCACCACCGGCAGCTCGTACTGGCTGATCTGGTAGCCCTTCGGCAGGTCGGGGTAGAAGTAGTTCTTGCGCGCGAAGATCGAAGTCGGCGCGACCTTGGCACCGATCGCCAGCCCGAAGCGGATCGCACGCTCGACCGCGCCGCGGTTCAAGACCGGCAGCACGCCCGGCAGCGCGATGTCGATCGCCGAGGCCTGGCGGTTCGGCTCGGCGCCGAAGGCGGTGGAACTGCCGGAAAAGATCTTCGATTGCGTCGAGAGCTGAACGTGTGTTTCCAGCCCGATCACGACTTCCCAGTCGGCTCTGCTCATTTCGTGTCTTCCAATCTCGGTGCTGCACAACTTGCAGCGCCGCATCTCAAATCAGGTTCAGTTGCAACGGTTTACCCGCCGGTCGTACAGGATCGGCAGGATGTAATCCATCGTCGATGACGGTTTGCAGTACTGCTCGCAGTTGCTGTAGGCCAGCGTCACCTTGGGGCCCTGCTCCCACATCCGCAGCGTGCAGCGGCCACTGCGCGCCTTCAGTTCGACCGACGGCATGCGCTGCGTCTGCGTGAAATCGGGCAGCGCGAATTCGCACACACCGCCCTGCGGCGTCGCCAGCCGCGTGCGCAGGTAATGCACATTGCCGTCAGCGACTTCGATATCGGCCTGCGCGGTGTGGTGCCGTTCGTCGTGCGCCGCGCAGCGGAACGTCACATTGAGCGGCTTGGCTTCCATTGCCTTCTTGGGCCGCCCGACAGCCGGCGCGGCGGGGCTGGGTGGCGTCGGCTTCAGCGGCACTGCGGGCAGCGGGCGGTCCGCACCCTTGCCGCTCGGCGCCTTCTCGGCCATCACCGGCGGCTTGGCCGGTTCGAACACTTCGTCCTCGCCTTTCTTGCCGACCTTTTCCGTCGCGCAAGATGCCAGCAAGGCGAGACTCAGCGCCACCGCCACACGACGCGCCACCTGGGACACCCGCACGCTCATGCTGCGCGTTTGAAGTTCGCCAGCAGCAGCCCGACACACACGAACAGACTGCCGAAGAAACGGTTGGTCCAGCGGATGTGATTCGGGTCGCGCAGCGCCGCCAGCACGCGCGCCGCGAGCAAGGTGTAGCCGCTCATGACGACCGCGTCGGTGAAGAACAGCGTGCCGGCGCAGATCAGGTACTGCAGCGCCTGCGGCGCGTGCGGATCAATGAACTGCGGCAGCACTGCGAGCATGAAGATGATGCCCTTCGGATTGCTCGCATTCACAAGGAAGCCACGCAGCACCAGCGCGCCGCGCGCCGCCGGCACCACCTCACCGGCATCCTCCACCAGCGGCTTCGGCTCTGCCCGCCACTGCTGCACACCCAGCCAGATCAGGTAGGCCACGCCAAACCACTTGATCGCCATGAAGGCCACGTTCGAGGCCGCGAGGATCGCGCCCAGGCCGAGTGCGACGACCAACACCAGCAGCCCGACGCCCATCTGCAAGCCGAGGATGTTCCAGGCCCCGCGGCGGAAGCCGTAGCGCAGGCCCGCAGTCATGCACGACAGCGCGCCGGCACCCGGCGACAGGCTGATCAGCCACGACGCTGCGAAGAACGCGAGCCAGGTTTCGAGTTTCACAGCGCCGGCGCCTTGGCGTGGAAGTCCGTCGCTTGCTGGAAGCGGTGTGCGATTTCCAGCATGCGTGCTTCATCGAAGTAGTTGCCGATCATCTGCAGCCCGACCGGCAGACCGCCCGCGCCGAAGCCGCAGGGAATCGACATCGCCGGCAGGCCGGCAAGGTTGATCGCGACGGTGTAGATGTCCGCAAGGTACATCTGCACCGGGTCGTCCGCCATCTGGCCGATCGGCCAGGCGGTGGTCGGGCTGGCCGGCCCAAGCAGCACATCGCACTGCGACAGCGCGGCCTTGAAGTCTTCCGCGATCAGGCGGCGCAGTTTCAGGGCCTTGAGGTAGTAAGCGTCGTAGTAGCCGTGCGACAGCACATAGGTGCCGACCATGATGCGGCGCTGCACTTCGCGGCCGAAGCCTTCCGACCGGCTACGCATGTACATCGCCTCAAGCGCCGACGTCTTGTCGTTGACCAAGTCGCGGTATTCCGCGGCGCGGTGTCCGTAGCGCACGCCGTCGAAACGGCTGAGGTTGGAGCTCGCCTCGGCCGGCGCGATCACGTAGTAAGCCGGGATCGCCAGTTCGGTCTTAGGCAGGCTGACTTCGACGCGCACGGCGCCGAGCTTCTCCATCTCGCGGATCGCAGTTTCGATCGCGTCGCGCACATCGGCGGCGAGGCCGTCACCGAAGTATTCCTTCGGCACGCCCAGGCGCACGCCAGCGAGCGGCTTGGCCGGATCGGCCGGGGCTTTCGCGAGCAGGCGGGTGTAGTCCTCGGTTTCGCGCTCGGCCGAGGTCGAATCCTTCTCGTCGAAGCCGGCAAAGGCGTTGAGCAGGATCGCGCAGTCCTCGGCGCTCTTTGCGAAGGGGCCGCCCTGGTCGAGCGAGGACGCATAGGCCACCATGCCCCAGCGCGATACGGCGCCGTAGGTGGGCTTCAGGCCGGTCACGCCGCACAGCGAGGCGGGCTGACGAATCGAACCACCGGTGTCGGTACCGGTGATCGCCGGCGCCAGGCGCGCCGCCACCGCTGCCGCGGAGCCGCCCGAAGAGCCGCCGGGTACGCGCGACACATCCCACGGGTTCTTCACCGCGCCGTAGGCCGAGTGCTCGTTGGTCGAGCCCATCGCGAATTCGTCGCAGTTGGTCTTGCCCAGCATCACGGTGCCGGCGGCCTTCAGACGCGACACCACGGTGGCGTCGTAGGGGCTGACGAAATTCGACAGGATCTTCGAGCCGCAGGTCGTCAGCACGCCTTCGGTACAGAAAATGTCCTTATGCGCGATCGGGATGCCGGCGAGCGGGCCCACCGCCCCCGCAGTGCGTGCGGCATCGGCAGCGGCGGCCTGCGCCAGTGCACCCTCACGGTCGACCGTGATGAAGGCGTTGAGCGAAGGGTTCAGCGCCGCGATGCGGTCGAGGAAGGTCTGCGTCAGTTCGACGCTGGAAAACTGTTTTGCCGAGAGGCCGGCAGCAAGCTGTTTGAGGCTCAGTTCAAGCACGTTGGATCCGTGTGGCAGTGCCCGCGATCACCAGAGGTGGTGCACCGAAGGCTTGATCAATCGTTCGTAGATATCGCGCACCGCCGCCATCTCGGCCTCGGTGAGCGCACGCAGTCCTTCGACGGCGAGGTTGGCGTCGAGCTGGTCGGGGCGCGAGGCACCCGGGATCACCGTGGACACTTGCTGGAACATCAGCACCCAGCGTAGCGCCCACAGCGCCAGCGGCGTGTGGTCCGGGAATACGCGCTTGAGCTCCTCCACCGCCTGCAGGCCCAGTTCATAGGGCACGCCGGAGAAGGTCTCGCCCTTGTCGAAGGCGGCCCCGTCACGGTTGAAGTGGCGATGATCTTCCGCACCAAACGTGGTGTCGCGACCGAATTTGCCCGACAGCAGGCCACTCGCCAGCGGCACCCGCACAATCACGCCGATGTCGCGCTTCGCGGCCTGCTCGAAGAACAAGCCGGCTGGGCGATGGCGGAACATGTTGAAGATGATCTGCACCGTGGTGACGTTCGGATACTCGATCGCCTTCAGCGCTTCCTCGACCTTCTCGACGCTGACGCCGAGATTGAGGATCTTGCCTTCGCGCTTGAGGTCATCGAACAGGCCGAAGATTTCCGGCCGGTAGAACACCTCGGTCGGCGGGCAGTGCAGCTGGATCAGGTCCAGCGCTTCGAGGCCGGAGTTCTTCAGGCTCGCCTCGACGAAGCCACGCAGGCGCTCGACGGAGTAGCCGGCATTCACATGCGGAGAGACCTGGCGCCCGCATTTGGTCGCGACGAACACCCGTTCGCGGCGCGCACGCACGACGCGGCCCACGGCCGCTTCGGACATCCCCGCGGAGTAGACGTCGGCGGTGTCGATGAAGTTGATACCGGCGTCGATCGCGCGATTGAGGATCGTCTCGGCGTTGGCGTCCGAAAACGCATCGCCCCAACGGCCGCCAACCTGCCAGGTACCCAGCGCGATCTCGGAAACCTCAAAACCGGTCTTGCCCAGCCTGCGTTGCTGCATGGCAACCTCCCGCTTACTCGATGACCTTCGGAACCAGGTAGAGACCTTCTTCCGCCTGTGGCGCCACGGCCTGGTAGGCGTCGCGACGATCGGTTTCCGAAACGCGGTCTTCGCGCAGGCGCTGCGCTACAGCCTGGGGGTGATAAAGCGGTTCGACACCGGTGGTATCGACGGCCTGCATGCGTTCGATCAGGCCGAAAATCCCGTTGAGCTTTTCCTGCGAGGCCGCGGCCTCCTGTTCGTCCAGCTCGAGCCGGGCAAGCCGCGCGATGCGGTGAACGTCGTCGTGAGTCAGCGACATGGCCGGAATTTCATTCAAAACAAGGAATTGAATAGGTTATCATAGACCCTTTACCCGCCCTAGCCGGACGGGTGCAGGGCACCGTCGAACGGCGGTTTGCAGCCAAGCGAGGCCACTTTGGCCCACTGATCGGCCGCCCCGGTTCGCGACATCCGCAGCCGGCCATGCGCCACAAGGGCGCACCCCGCACCGCCCCGGGCACCCCCCAGACAAAACACGGATTTACTCAGACATGTTCGGATTCCTGCGTTCTTATTTTTCGAACGATCTCGCGATCGACCTCGGTACCGCCAACACCCTGATCTACGTCCGCGGCCGCGGCATCGTGCTCGACGAACCTTCGGTGGTCGCGATCCGCACCGAAGGCGGCCCGAACGCGAAGAAAACGATCCAGGCCGTGGGTTCGGCCGCCAAGCAGATGCTGGGCAAGACGCCGGGCAACATCACCGCGATCCGCCCGATGAAGGATGGCGTGATCGCCGACTTCACCGTCACCGAGCAAATGCTCAAGCAGTTCATCAAGAAGGTGCATCCTTCGTCGATGCTGGCGCCGAGCCCGCGCATCATCATCTGCGTGCCCTGCGGCTCGACCCAGGTTGAGCGTCGCGCGATCCGCGAATCGGCACTGGGCGCTGGCGCTTCGCAAGTGTTTCTGATCGAAGAACCGATGGCCGCCGCAATTGGCGCCGGCTTGCCGGTTGCGGATGCGACCGGTTCGATGGTGGTCGACATCGGCGGCGGCACCACCGAGGTGGGCGTCATCGCGCTCGGCGGCACGGTGTTCGCGAACTCGGTGCGTGTCGGCGGTGACAAGTTCGACGAAGCGATCGTGAACTACATCCGCCGCAACTACGGCATGTTGATCGGTGAAACCACCGCCGAGAACATCAAGAAGGAAATCGGTTCGGCCTTCCCGGGCTCCGAAGTCCGCGAAATGGAAGTCAAAGGCCGCAACCTCGCCGAAGGCATCCCGCGCGGCTTCACGATCTCCAGCAACGAGATCCTCGAAGCGCTGGCCGATCCGCTCAACTCCATCGTGTCCGCCGTGAAAAACGCGCTCGAGCAGACCCCGCCGGAACTCGGCGCTGACATCGCCGAGCGCGGCATGGTGCTGACCGGTGGCGGCGCGCTGCTGCGCGACCTCGACCGTCTGCTGATGGAAGAAACCGGCCTGCCGGTGATCGTCGCCGACGATCCGCTGACCTGCGTGGTGCGCGGTTCGGGCATGGCGCTCGAAAAGATGGACAAGCTCGGCAACATCTTCGCCAACGAGTAAGCTCGCCGCGAAGCAAGCCACCCGGCAGCGCGCGCGTGAAGCGCGCGTTGCCCGTTCACCCCACGCCGCAGGCTTTCCGCACGCGAACCGAAGCGCCCAGACACCATGTCCGTCGTCGGTCACCAGCCTCCTCCATTCTTCAAGCGCGGCCTGCCGGCATCGGCGCGGCTCACGCTCTACCTCGTGCTGTCGATCGGGCTGCTGGTGGCCGACCTACGTTTCCGCTACCTCGAAACGGTGCGCCACGGCGTCACGGTGCTGACCTATCCCTTGCAGATCGCCGCGTCGACACCCGCGGAATGGGCCAACCGCACCTACGACTACTTTTCCTCGCTGAGCAGCCTGCAGAGCGAGATCAAGAACCTGCGCGCGCGCGCACTGGATGACGCGAAACGCCTGCTGCGCCAGCAGAGCCTGGAGAACGAGAACCATCAACTGCGCGAACTGCTCGCGATGCGCGAGCGCATCGGTGCGCGCAGCATCGCCGCAGAAGTGCTCTACACCGCACGTGACCCGTTTGCGCGCCGCGTGATCATCGATCGCGGCGAGCGCGATGGCATTGAGCAAGGTCTTGCCACCATCGACAACGCGGGTGTCGTCGGGCAGGTGACACGGGTATTCCCGTTGCAGGCGGAAGTCACGCTGCTGACCGACAAGGATCAAGCGATTCCGGTGAAAGTGGTACGCACCGGCCAGCGCGCCGTGATGTTCGGCGCCGGCGGCGGCATGCTCGAACTGCGCTACCTCGCAGCCAACGCCGATGTGGAGCCCGGCGACGTGATCGTCACCTCAGGCCTCGACGGCATCTACCTTCCCGACCTGCCGGTCGCGAAAGTCGTGAAGGTCAACCGCGACGATGCACGCGGCTTCGCGCGCTTTATCTGCCAACCGGTCGCCGGCATCGAGCGCAGCGGTGCCGTGCTGGTGATCGGTCGCAACGTGAAGCCGCTCGAAGACCCGACCGCCAACGACCCGGCGCCGCCGACCACCACGCCGGGCGGCCGCCCGAAGAGGAAGTGACATGCAGCCAACGCACCGCTCCAGCCGCATCCTGCTGCCGGTCCGCATGGGCTGGGTGTGGATCACACTGTTCCTCGGCCTGACGCTGAACCTGGTGCCGACGCGCGCGCTGCCCGGCGTGCCGGATTTTGTCGCGCTGGTGCTGGCTTTCTGGTGTGTGCGCGAGCCGCTGCGGGTGAACATGGGCGCAGGCTTCTGGCTCGGGCTGCTGACCGACATCGGCTACGGTTCGGCGCTCGGTCAGCACGCGCTCGCCTATGTGCTGCTGGCCTTCATTGCGAGCACCATGAGCCGCCGCCTGCTGTGGTTCCCGCCCGCGGCACAGGCGCTGCAGATGGTGCCGCTGTTCCTGATGACGCAGATCGTCATGCTGGTGGTGCGCCTGATTGCCGGCGCCGAGTTCCCGGGCTGGGAGTACTTCTTCACCACCTTCACCACCGCGCTGCTGTGGTTCCCCGCGCACTTCGTGCTCTTGCTGCCGCAGATGCAGCCGATCGAACGCGACCAGAACCGTCCGCTCTGAGCGGCGTCGAAAAGCGATGGAATTCAAGACCCCCGAACAGGAGATTTCGCGCTTTCGCGGCCGTGTGCTGGCAGCGAGCATGTTTGTCTTCTTCTGCTTCGGCCTGCTGGTCGCACGCTTCGTGTGGCTGCAGGTGATCCGACACGATTACTACAGCACCCGCGCGGAGGACAACCGCATCTCGCTGGTGCCGATCGTGCCGAACCGCGGCCTGATCGTCGATCGCAACGGCCTCGTGCTGGCGCGCAACTACTCCGCCTACACGCTGGAAATCACGCCGGGGCGCGTCAAGGATCTGGACGCCACGATCGATTCACTGGCCGGCATCGTCGATATCCAGCCGAAGGACCGCAAGCGCTTCAAGAAACTGCTTGAAGAGAGCAAAACCTTCGAAAGCCTGCCGATCCGTAACCGCCTGACCGACGAGGAAGTGGCGCGCTTTGTCGCCCAGCGCTATCGCTTCCCCGGCGTGGATATCAAGGCGCGCCTGTTCCGCCAGTACCCGGAAGGCGAATTTGCGTCCCATGTGCTGGGCTACATCGGCCGCATCAACGACAAGGAAAAGACGCGCATCGAAGAAGACGAGGACCGCGCAGCGAACTATCGCGGCACCGAGCACATCGGCAAAAGCGGCCTGGAACAGAGTTACGAAGACGAACTGCACGGCACCACCGGTTTCGAGCAGATCGAGGTGGATGCCGGCGGCCGCGCGGTACGTTCGCTTGCGCGCACTCCGCCGGTGCCGGGCCGCAAGTTGGTGCTGACGCTCGACAGCCAGTTGCAGAAGATCGCCGAAGCGGCCTTCGGCAACCGACGCGGCGCCTTGGTCGCGATCGAACCGGGTACCGGCGGCGTGCTGGCGCTGGTCTCCAAGCCGACCTTCGACCCCAACCTGTTCGTCGACGGGATCGATCCGCAAAACTGGGACGCTCTGAACAATTCGCCCGACCACCCGCTGATTCATCGCGCGATCTACTCGTCCTATCCGCCCGGATCAACATTCAAGCCCTTCATGGCGCTCGCCGCGCTGATGACCGGCAAGCGCACGCCGTCGCAGGCGATTTCGGACCCCGGCTACTTCTGGTTCGGCGGCCACCAGTTCCGCGACGACAAGAAGGGTGGCCACGGTTCGGTCGACATGGCCAAGTCGATCATCGTCTCCTGCGACACCTACTACTACGCGCTCGCCAACGACATGGGCATCGACTCGATCGCACGCACGCTCGGTCAGTTCGGCCTGGGCTCGCGCACCGGCCTCGATATCGGCGGCGAAGCCACCGGTGTACTGCCCTCGCCGGAATGGAAGAAGAAACGCTTCAAGAAGCCCGAACTGCAGAAGTGGTACGCCGGCGAGACGATCTCGGTCGGCATCGGTCAGGGCTACAACAACTACACCATGCTGCAGATGGCGCACGCGACCGCCACGCTCGCGGCCGGCGGCGTGATGTACAAACCGCACCTGGTGAAGTACGTGCAAGACCCGCGCACTAATGAAAAGCGCGTCATCGAGCCAGAGCCGATCAAGACGATCCCGATCAAGCCCGAGCAGGTCAAGGTGATCCACGACGCGATGGTGGGCGTGAACAAGTTCGGTACCGGCGCGCGCGCCTTTGCCGGGGCACCCTACGTGGCTGCCGGCAAGACGGGCACCGCGCAGGTTTTCTCGCTCAAAGGCGGCAAGTACGAATCGCACAAGCTCGGCGAACGCCTGCGTGACCATGCGCTGTTCATCGCCTTCGCCCCGGCCGAGGCGCCCAAGATCGCGCTGGCGATCCTGGTTGAAAACGGTGGCTTTGGTGCCGAATCGGCCGCACCGATCGCGCGCCAGGTGCTCGACTACTACCTGCTCGGCAAGGTGCCGGAAGGTGCTGCACCAGAACAACCGGGGGCGGAATGATCCTGCAACGCCTGTGGCGCCGCATTGCCGCGCCGATCGACCCCTTCCTGTTCGCACTGCTGATGCTGCTGATCGGCTTCACGACCGTAGTGCAGCTATCGGCCTCGCCGGACCGCATTCAGGCGCAGCTGATCAACACCGGCGTCGCGCTGGCGGTAATGTGGGTGGTCGCCAACATTTCTCCGCAGCGGCTGCAAAGCCTGGCGCTGCCGCTATATGTGGCGGGCGTACTGCTGCTGGTGGCGGTGGCACTGTTCGGGCAGATCTCGAAGGGCGCGCAGCGCTGGCTGGACCTGGGCATCATGCGGATTCAGCCCTCCGAGTTGCTTAAGATCGCGATGCCGCTGATGCTGGCCTGGTACTTCCAGATTCGCGAAGGTTCGCTCGCGGTGCGCGACTTCATCGTCGCAACCGTGCTGCTGGCGATCCCGGTCGGCCTGATCGCCAAACAACCCGACTTGGGCACCGCGATCCTGGTGCTGTCCGCCGGACTGTTCGTGATCTTCTTCGCCGGCCTCTCCTGGAAGCTGATCGCGCCGGTCATGCTGGCCGGAGCGGTCGGGGTGGGCGCAATCATCGCCACCGAAGACAAGATCTGCGCACCAGACGTGCAGTGGCCGGGCCTGCGTGAGTATCAGAAGCACCGTATCTGTACGCTGCTCGACCCAACCTCCGATCCGCTTGGCAAAGGCTTTCACACCATCCAGTCAGAGATCGCGATCGGCTCTGGCGGCGTGCTCGGCAAGGGCTGGCGCAACGGTACGCAGACGCAGCTGGAGTTCATTCCCGAGCGCCACACCGACTTCGTCTTCGCGGTGATCTCGGAAGAGTTCGGCCTGATCGGCAACATCGGCCTGCTGTTCACCTTCCTGCTCGTGATCCTGCGCGGCCTCCTGATTGCCGCCAACGGCGCAACCGTGTTCGGGCGTCTGCTGGCCGGCGCGATCTCGCTCTCCTTCTTCACCTACGCCTTCGTGAACATGGGCATGGTGACCGGCATCCTGCCGGTGGTAGGCGTGCCGCTACCGCTGGTGAGCTATGGCGGCACCGCCCTGGTGACGCTTTGCCTGGGCTTGGGTATCCTGATGAGTGTTGCCCGCCACCGGACGCTGCTCCAGAAATGATCCGCCGCGTTTTCCGTCACGGTTCCACCCGCCTGCCGATCGGCACGCTATCGGCGCTGGCAACCGCGCTGGTGCTTTCCGCCTGCGCCACCTCGCCCGCTCCGGTCAACCCGCAGCCTGAGGCTCGCCCCGTACCCCCGAGCGCCAGCGGCAGCAAGCCGAAGGTCGTGCAGAAGAAGGGCGGCGGCTACTATAAGGACGACGGACCCGGCGACGACATCCCGGACAACCTCGATTCGGTGCCGGACGCCGAACCGAAGGCCGAACCGCTGCACCGCTTCGCCAACAATCCCTACAGCGTGTTCGGCAAGGAGTACGTACCGGCACAGCAGGTCGCGCCATACCGCGAGCAGGGCCTCGCCTCCTGGTACGGACGCAAGTTCCACGGCAAGCCGACCTCAAGCGGCGAAAAGTACGACATGTACGGCATGACGGCGGCGCACCCGACGCTGCCGATCCCGAGCTACGCGCGCATCACCAACCTGCGCAACGGCAAGTCGGTGATCGTACGGATCAACGACCGCGGCCCTTTCCATTCCGGGCGCGCGATCGATCTTTCGTACGCGGCCGCCTACAAGCTCGACTACCTCGATACCGGCCACACGGATGTCGAGATCGAAGCGATCGTGCCGGAAGGCATCGAGGTTCTCGCCTCGAACATTCCGCCGATCCGCCAACGCGGCCCGGCCCCGAAGCGCACACCGCTCAAACCCGTGCCGCCCGAGCCGGTCGAGGTCGCCAGTGCCAAGCCCGCTCCAACGCCGCCGACAAGCACGCGAACCGAAGCGTCAGTGGTCGCTGCCGCCCCGATCAGCGCGGCCGCCGTTACGGAACTCAAACCGCTCGCCGCCTCAGCCCCTGCCGCGGCAAAAACCAGCGGGATCTTCCTGCAACTGGGCGCCTTCGCCAGCGCCGCCAACGCCGAAAGCTTCCGCAAGTTCGTCAGCCACGAGATGGGATCGTTGGCCGATCAGCTGCAAGTGCTCGCACTCGACGGCCGCTTCCGTCTGCATGCCGGCCCCTATGCGAGCGAAAGCGAGGCCCGCGGCATCGCAGATCGCATCAGCGCAGCCTTGCGCTTCAAGCCCTTCGTCATCACGCGCTGACGGCGGGCCGGGCCCCGCTCCCGACGCCACCACATCACCTCGAATCACCGCACACACATCGGTTTTGTCTTTTTATATTTGCCCAAATATAATTAAGACACTCACTTGGTAGTTCCCTCACCGGCCTGACCTTCAGGCCTCCTGTCCCCGCACCGCAGGTGCGAGTTCATCCACCGACACGGAGGCAGCCATGAGCCTTGCCGCTTTCACGCCATCCACCCCGCTCACGCTGGGAGTGGAACTCGAACTGCAGATCATCGAGCGCAACACCCGTGATCTCTCGCCCCGCGCATCGCAGTTGCTCGACCTGCTTGCGCAACAGCCCTTCCCCGGCGAAGCCAAGCCGGAGATGACACAGTCGATGATCGAGGTCTCCACCGATGTCCATCGCGACGTTGCGAGCCTGCAGGCGCAGTTGCGCGAGATCCGAGACACGCTGACCGGCGCCGCCCGCACCCTGGGCGTGCGTCTTGCCGGTGGCGGTACGCATCCGTTCCAGCTCTGGCAGGAGCGCCGCATTTACCCCGGCGAACGCTACGAGGCACTCGCCAACCGCTACGGCTACCTCGCGCGACAATTCACGGTGTTCGGGCAGCACATCCATGTCGGCGTTGAGTCGGCTGACGATGCGCTGTACCTGACCCATGCGCTCGCCCGCTACGTGCCGCACTTCATCGCGCTGGCAGCCAGTTCGCCTTATTGCCAGGGGGCGGACACCGGTTTTTCCTCGTCGCGGCTCAACAGCGTCTTCGCTTTTCCGCTCTCCGGCCATGCGCCGCCTATCCTTGAATGGGGACGTTTCGAGCACGAGTTTTATGAACCAATGCGCGCCGCAGGCATCGTAGCCAGCATGAAGGACTTCTACTGGGACATCCGCCCCAAACCCGAGTACGGCACCGTAGAGCTGCGCGTGTGCGACACGCCGCTGGATGTCGACCACGCCGCAGCGCTGGCCGCTTATCTGCAAGCGCTGGCGCTGTGCTTGCTGAGTGACCGCCGCGATCCGCCGCAGGAGCGCGACTACCTCTGCTACACCTTCAACCGCTTCGAGGCTTGCCGCTTCGGTTTCGAGGGCGAGTACATCAATCCACGCACACTGGCGCGCAAGAAGCTGCGCGAAGACATCCTCGATACGCTCGATGCGCTGACAGGCGACGCACGCGCGCTCGACTGCGCCGAATCGCTCGCCGCGCTCGCGCGCTTCGCGCGGGGCGAAACGCTCGCCGACTGGCTGCGCGCGCAGATGCACGACCCATTGCCGAGCCACACGCTGGTTGATGCCGCCACGGCGCGCTTTCTCACATGAACGACGACACTCCGCCTCGTCGCCGGGGCCCGTTCGGCCGCCCGCTGCGGATCGGGCTCTCGGCGCGGATCTTCCACCCAGATGCGCAACGCCAAGGCGTGTTCCGGCGCACCCTGCAGATTCTCGAACAGAGCCTGGTGCACTGGATCGGCGCCCAGCATGTGATGGTGTTGATGGTGCCCTCGGTCCTCGGCGACGGGCCGATCCGCCGCAGCGACATCGCGCTCGCCGACTACGCCGACTATCTCGATGGCCTCGTGCTGCAAGGTGGCGCCGATGTCAGCCCGGGGGCCTACGGCCAAACCCCACGCTGCGACGCCTGGGCGGGCGACCCGGTGCGCGACGCCTACGAACTGGAGTTGCTGACCGGCTTCATCGAACGCGGCAAACCGGTGTTGGGCATCTGTCGCGGCATGCAGCTGATCAACGTGGCCTTCGGTGGCACCCTGCATCAGGATCTGCCCTCGCTGTGCGGCACGGGCGAGCGTCATGAGTCGGCCGCCTACGACCGCAACCGCCACGCCGTAACGCTGACCCCGGAAGGCCTGCTCGCGCGCACGCTCGACCCCGCAGCCGGCTGCGACGTGGTATCGATCCATCATCAGGCGGTGGATCGGCTCGGGCGCGATCTTCAGATCGAGGCTTGCAGCACCGACGACGGCATCATCGAAGCGATTCGGCTCGATGCCCCCAACTTCGTGCTGGGCGTGCAATGGCACCCGGAGTTCCATCCGGGCCAAGCCGGCGTGCTCAACTGCGACCCGCTGCTCGACCGCTTTCTCGGCGAAGTCGCAGCGGCGGCGGAGTCAAACTTCTGGCTCGACGCCGGAAGCGGACCACGCAACCGCGAGCCCTAGCGTCATCCGCTGCGGCCGAGCGGAATCTGCCCCGCCTCGGCATCCGCCTCCAGCGCATCGATCAGCACTGACAGATCCTCGCCGAGCCGCTCAAGCGTCGCTTGCGGCAAGCGCGCCAACGCGTCTGGCAACACCCCCTCGAACGGGCCCGGCACCTTGCCGAGCGACAGCTGCCCGGCGGCAAGGATCCGCAGCTCGACACTGCGCCTATCCTCTGCACCGCGCGCCACCGCCACCATCTCGCGCTTGACCAGCGTCTTGACCAGATTGCTCGCCGTGGACTGGTGAATATCCATGCGGCGCGCCAGCTCGCCGATGCCAATGCCCGGATGGTCGCGCACCAGACTCAGCGCCCAGACCTGTGCGCCGCCGAGCCCGGCCTGCATTTCCACCTGCTGGAAGTGCGTGCGGACGGCGTTGAAGACGATGCGGAACTGCCGCAATACATCGGCCGGCGTGGCGGTGTGGTTCATGTTCTTTTCGTGATCTGGCGGAACAGGCGTCGGGGCTGCGCAGCGCAGCGGATTGTGCAAGTGTGGCGTCTGCGCACCGGTGGGCGATGCGGGCGCCGAAACTGATTATATTTGTACAAATTCAAAATGCCGCAAGCGAGCGCCCATGCCCCCACAGCCTCATGTTGCCACCGCCCTGCAGCAGGAACTGTCGGACTGGCGCCTGTGGGCGGCGCGGCTGGTGGTGCTGTCCTTCGCGGCAGCAAGCGGGCTCGCGATCGTCGGCTTCACCTGGCTCGCAGAGGTCGCACTGGCCGCCTTCTTCCGGCTGGAAAGGGCGGCGTGGTGGGCGCCACTACTGTGGACGCCGCTGCTGACGGCCATCATCGTCTGGCTCACGCGCCGTTTCGCACCAGGCGCTGCGGGCTCCGGCATCCCGCAACTCATCGCCGTGCTCGAAAACGAAGCCGCCGCCACGCAACGGCCGCTGTTCGTGTCGATGAAACTGTCGATCGCCAAACTGTTCCTCACCGCAGCGGGCCTGCTGGGTGGGCTGGCGCTCGGCCGCGAAGGCCCTTCGGTGCAGATCGCCGCCGGCATCATGCGCAACGCCCGCCGCTGGCTGCCGGCGCAATCGCAGATCTCGGAACACGGTTTGCTGATGGCCGGCGGCGCAGCAGGCATTGCGGCGGCTTTCAACACACCGCTGGGTGGCGTGATGTTCGCGATCGAGGAGCTGTCGCGCCGGCCGGAACAGCGGCGCAACGGGCTGTTGATCGGCGCGATCGTGCTCGCGGGCCTGATGGCCGTATCGGTGTATGGCAACAACACCTACTTCGGCGTGATCCGCGTCGAGCGATTCAGTTTCCGCATGCTGGCGCCGGCCTTGCTGGTCGCGTTGCTGTGCGGTGCGGCGGGTGGGTTGTTCGCGCGGGCACTGATCGCCATGCAGAGCGGCCGCTCCACAGACCGCTTCTCACGCCTGCGCGGGCGCGCGCCGATCCGTTTCGCGGCGTGCTGCGGCCTGCTGATCGCGCTGATCGGCGTCGTCAGCCAGGGCGCGAGCTACGGCAGCGGCTACGCGCAGACCAAGGCGATGATCGCTGGCGCCAGCGAATCGACGCATCTGTCGGTGCTGCTGCGCTTTGTCGCGACCTGGTTCACCGCCATCTCGGGCGTGCCGGGCGGCCTGTTTGCGCCCTCGCTGTCGATCGGCGCCGGGCTGGGCAACAGCGTCGCGACGCTGATGGCCTACCCGAATGCGCCCACGCTGATCGCGCTTGGCATGGCGGCCTTTCTGGCTGCCGTGACGCAGGCGCCGCTGACCGCCTTCATCATCGTGATGGAAATGGTCGACGGCCACGAGCTGGTACTGAGCCTGATGGCCTGCACGCTGATCGCAAGCGGCTTGTCGCGCCTCATTAGCGCACCGCTTTACGCTGCGCTCGCCGAGCAGCAACTGGCGCGTCTGAAATGAGCCTCCGAAACGCCAGCGCCCAAGTGTTTCAGCATGTACACAGCCCGGCCGCACTGGCCTCGACGGGTATAATCCTGCGCTCCGTCCGCAGCCCCTCCGCAGAATCCCCATGACACGACTGTTCGCCGTCCTGATCTCGCTTTCGCTCGCCCTCACCGCACCCTTCGCGCGCGCCAACGAGCCCACGCCGCCCGCATTGGCCGCCCGCGCCTGGCTGCTCTACGACGTCGGTTCCGGCCAGGTGCTGACCGCCCAGGGCGCTGACGAGCGCATCGAACCCGCGTCGCTGACCAAGCTGATGACCGCCTATGTCACCTTCAGCGCGCTGAAGGCCAAGACGATCTCGATGGACCAGCAAGTCGCGGTGTCTGAGAACGCGCGCAAGTCCAGCCTCGACGGCTCGCGCATGTTCATCATGCCGGGCATGCCGGTAACGGTGCGCGAGCTGATCCAGGGCATGATCGTGCAGTCCGGCAACGACGCCTGCATCGCGCTCGCCGAGCTGATTTCCGGCTCAGAAGAAGCCTTCGTGTCGCGCATGAACAAGGAAGCGCAACGCCTGGGCATGAAGAACAGCCAGTTCCGCAACGCCGCGGGCCTCACCGCCGACGGGCACTACATGAGCCCGCGCGATCTGGCCACGCTTGCCGCGGCGATCATCCGCGACTTCCCCGAGTACTTCTCCTTCTATTCACAGAAGGAATTCACCTACAACAAGATCAAGCAGCCCAACCGCAACCGCCTGCTGTTCATCGATCCGACCGTCGATGGCATGAAGACCGGCCACACCGAAGCTGCGGGTTACTGCCTGGTATCCACCGCCAAGCGCGGCTCGCGCCGCCTGATCTCGGTGGTCACAGGCACCACGTCGGATTCGGTGCGTACCGCCGAATCGCAGAAACTGCTGAACTACGGCTTCCTGTCTTGGGAAACCACCAAGCTCTACGCCGCCAACGCCGCAGTGCAAACCTTCCCGGTGTGGCAGGGCAAGGCAGACAGCGTGAAGGCCGGCTTCACCAACGATCTGGTGCTGTCCGTGCCGCAGGGTGACGCTGCCAAGCTGAAGGTTCAGCTCGAAAGCCGCCAGCCGCTCAAGGCGCCGATCGCCAAGGGCGCACAACTGGGCACCCTGACCGTGACGCTGGACGGCAAGCCGCTCGGCACCTACCCGGTCGTGGCGCTGGAAACGGTCGAGCAAGCGGGCTTCTTCGGCCGCTTGTGGGACGCCATCCGCTACTGGATCAAGAACCTTTGAGCGCTGGAGCAAGCACGATGTCGAACGCCGAACTGCTTGAGTTTCCCTGCGACTTCCCGATCAAGGTGATGGGCGAGACGCGCGACGATTTCGCCCAGACCATCGTCGAGGTGGTGCGGCAGAACGCGCCGGACTTCGACGCCACCGGCGTCGAGATGCGCGCGTCGAGCGGCGGCAAGTACATCAGCCTGACCTGCACCGTGCGCGCCACTTCGCGCGAACAACTCGACAACATCTATCGTTCGCTGACCAGCCACCCCTTCGTCAAGGTGGTGCTCTGAACAGCCATTGGGCCGCGTGGCGCGCGCGCGGCCATAAACGCGCGGGTATGGGGGAATAACCCCACCGCCCGCGGCGTTGCCCGGTCGGCGCCCGACCGATAAAATCCCTTTTTTCGTCAAGCCCTTGCGTCGATGCGGGGCAAGCGCCACCGCATGAACGCCCTGCCCCCACCGCTGCTGCGCAAGCCGCTCGGCCGCGTCGAGTACGAACCGACCTGGCACGCGATGCAGGCGTTCACCCGTGCCCGCAGCGACGATACGCCCGACGAACTGTGGCTGGTCGAGCATCCGCCGGTGTTCACACTGGGCCTTGCCGGCAAGCCCGAACACCTGCTGCGCGAAACCGGCATCCCGCTGGTGAAGATCGACCGCGGCGGCCAGATCACCTATCACGGCCCGGGTCAGGCGGTGGTTTATCTGCTGATCGATCTCGCACGGCGCGAGATCAAGGTGCGCGAACTGGTCAGCCTGATCGAGCAGGCGATCCTCGATGTGCTGCGTGGCTACGGCATAGCCGCGGAATTGCGCGACGGCGCGCCCGGCGTGTATGTCGGCGGCGCCAAGATTGCCGCGCTGGGCTTGAAAATCGCCAACGGCTGCAGCTACCACGGGCTATCGCTCAACTGCGACATGGATCTTTCGCCGTTTTCGGCGATCAATCCCTGCGGCTATCCGGGCCTGGAGTCGGCTCAATTGAAGGACTTTGGCGTCGTCGATCCGCTCGACGTCGTGCATCGCAAACTGGCGGACGCGCTCGAGGCGCGCTTCGCCCACCATCACGCTGCCCGCCGGGCAGCGGCCTGAAAGGACATCATGGCTGAAGTCGGCAAGAAGCTTCGCGGCGCGGACAAGACGGCGCGCATTCCGATCAAGATCGTTCCGGTGGCCGAGAAGCTGCGCAAGCCGGAGTGGATCCGCATCCGCCTCGGCGGCGCAGAGGAAACCGCCCGCTTCAACGAGATCAAGGACACGCTGCGCGACCACAAGCTGCACACCGTGTGCGAGGAAGCCTCCTGCCCGAACATCCACGAATGCTTCGGCAAGGGCACTGCGACCTTCATGATCATGGGTGACATCTGCACCCGCCGCTGCCCGTTCTGCGATGTGGGCCATGGTCGCCCGAACCCGCTCGACGAGAGCGAGCCGGCCAACCTCGCCAAAACCATCGCCGCGATGCGCCTGCGCTACGTCGTGATCACCTCGGTGGACCGCGACGACCTGCGCGACGGCGGCGCGCAGCACTTCGTCGACTGCATCCGTGAAACCCGCGCCGCCTCACCGAATACTACGATCGAAGTGCTGGTGCCGGACTTCCGCGGCCGCATGGAGATCGCGCTGGAGATCTTCGACCAGGCCCCGCCGGACGTCATGAACCACAACCTCGAAACGGTGCCGCGCCTCTACAAGGCCGCACGCCCGGGTTCGGACTACGCGTACTCGCTGCAACTGCTGAAGGAATTCAAGGCGCGTCACCCGGATGTGCCGACCAAATCCGGCCTGATGGTGGGTCTGGGCGAAACCGACGAAGAGATCCTCGAAGTGATGCGCGACCTGCGCGCCCACAACGTCGAAATGCTGACCATCGGCCAGTACCTGCAACCCTCCGGCGGCCACCTGCCGGTGCTGCGCTATGTGCATCCGGACACCTTCAAGATGTTCGAGACCGAAGCGCTGAAGATGGGCTTCAAGAACGCCGCCTGCGGCCCGATGGTGCGCTCCTCGTACTGGGCCGACCAGCAAGCGCAAGGGGCTGGCGTGGTCTGAACCCCGCCCTTGCCCAGCGTTTACGCGGCCCGCCCGGTGGCAACACCCGGCGGGCCGTTCTGTTTTCTACACCCGCTTACATCTGCTTCGGCAGCTTTGGCTCGGCCAGCCAAAGCCGTGTCCCGCCCGGACAAGCGATTTCACCGCCCCCCTCCTTAGCATTCACCTCACCGAAAGACAGCGCGGATTCAGACAGTTACCAGAGTCCTCTGCCGCGCGGGATTCGTGAGAGACGAAAGGAACAAACATGAAAACCCAACTGATCATCGCCGCCGCAGCCGCCACCTTTGCCGGGGGCGCCATCGCGGCAGACCAGGGCTTTTACGTGGGCGGCAACGTCGGTGCCTCGAAGGCAGACATCAGCGGCGCCGGCGAAATCAAGGACACGCCGACGACCTGGGGGGTCTATGGCGGCTACGACTTCACGCGCAACTTCGCAGTCGAGCTGGGCTACCAGGATCTGGGCAAGTCCAAAGCCGGCGGCCTCGAATCGAAGAATGAAGCGGTGTCGGTGGACCTCGTCGGCAAGTATCCGGTGACCGAGCGCTTCGACCTGTACGGCAAGGTCGGCCTGGCCTACATGGACCGCGACCTGCGCGGCGCCGGTTACGACGAGAGCAAGTCGGGTACGGCCGCGAAGGTCGGCTTCGGCGGCGAGTTCAAGGCCACGCAGAACGTCGGCATCCGGGCAGAAGTCGCTCACTACGCGGGCGGCCCGACCTTCGACGCCACCAACGCCAGCTTCGACAGCAACCAGACGCTGTTCACGATGGGTGTGAACTACAAGTTCTGACCCTCACGCGCAGCACATCTTGAAACGCATCGGGCGGTCGGAAGGCCGCCCTTTGTCATTTGTGTAAACGCGTGCAGTCGGCAACGCCGGGCGACAAATCTCCCCCTAGAATGGGGGGACATTTCCTTCAGGCGACCGACCATGCAGGACACTTGGCTCAGCAGCGTGCTGCTGCTCGTTCACACCGCCCTTGCCGACCGCGGACTGGACGCTGATGCGATTGCCGCAGGTGCAGGCATCGAACCTGCCGTGCTGCACGACCCGAATGCGCGGATTCCGCTGGCACCCGCGGCGCAGTTCTGGGAAGCCGCCGTGCGCGCCATCGATGGCGATCCCTGCTTCGGTCTTGATGTGGCAGAACGACTCAACCCGACAACGCTGCACGCAGTCGGTTTTGCATGGCTCGCCAGCGCAAACCTGCGTGAAGCGGGTCGGCGGCTGGTTCGCTACTTCCGTATCGTCAGCGCGGTGGACGAAATCGAGATCCGCACCGAGGCCGGGCGCACCTGGCTGGTGTTCAACACCGAAGACGGCTTCACGCTGCCGCGCAGCTACGACGCGCGCATGGCCTCGCTGGTGCGTCTGTGTCGCGCGATCGCAGGGCCCGACTTCAAGCCTGCCGCGGTCCGCCTGCGCCATCCGCGCAACGCGGCCGCCGAGCGGATGCAGGCGTTGTACGGCGTGGCGCCCGAATTCGGCGCCGGCGAATACGCCATCGCGATCGACGATGCGGATCTCGATCGCCCGCTGCCCAGTGGCAACGCCGAGCTGGCGCTGTCGGCCGAGAACATCGCGTCCGAATACCTCGCGCGCCATGCGAAGGACGACATCCTTGCGCGCGCGCGGCGTGCGCTGATCGAGCTGCTGCCGTCGGGCGGTGTGAGCCGTGGCGTGATCGCGCAGAAGTTGTTGTTGTCCGAGCGCACCTTGCAGCGGCGCCTGGCCGACCAGGGCTTCACCTTCGCGAGCCTGCTCGAAAGCCTGCGCCAGGAACTGGCCTATGACTACCTGCGCACCGGCACGCACTCGATCAACGAGATCGCCTACCTGCTCGGCTTTGCCGAAATCGCGAGCTTCACGCGCGCCTTCCGCCGCTGGAGCGGCGTCGCGCCGTCCACCTGGCGCGACGCGCAGTTCGGTGGTGTCGCCGCCTGAGCGGGCACAGGCTCACACGCCCGACCGCCCGGACTGCGAAATCAGCGTCAGGTGGGTAATCAGCTCGCGCTGGTAGGGCGACAGCGTCTGCTCACGGCGAAAGCACAGCTTCATCTCGCGGCTACCCCAGGCATCGTTGAGTTCCACCACGGCCAGCGGCACGGCGGCCGAACCCGCCTGGGCGGCCGAGTGTGGCACCACGGCAACGCCAACCCCGGCGCTGACCATGCGACACACCGCGTCGAAAGCACGCACCTGCGCGCGGATGCGCGGCCGACGCCCCGCCTCGCGCGCACGATCGAGCAGGAAGCCGTGGATCGCACTATCCGCCGACAAGCTCACGTAGTTCTCCGCCAGGGTGTCGGCGTAGTGCAGCCGCCCGCGGCTGGCGAACGGGTGCTGCGGGCTGCAGATCAGCACCAGCCGATCGGCGCGGTAGGGCAGGAAGGCCAATTCAGGGCCACCCACCTCGCCCGCCACGATGCCGACGTCCGCCGCGCCGGACACCACCGCGCTGACAATCGCGGGACTGGAATGCTCTTCGAGCAGCACATCAACCTGCGGCTGCGCGGCAAGAAAACCGGCCAGATCCTGCGGCAGGCTGCCGCCGATCGCATTGGTGTTGGCAAACAGACGCACCACACCGGCCACGCCGCGCGCAAAGGTGCCGAGTTCGGCATCCAGCAGCGCCACCTCCGACAACACCCTGCGCGCATGGCGCAGCATTGCCTCGCCAGCCGGCGTCAGCGCCACGCCGCGTGGCCGCCGTTCGAACAGCGCCGCGCCGGCCGCATCTTCAAGCCGCCGTATGCGCGCCGAGGCGCTGGCGGGCGCCAGGTGCACCCGCTCGGCGCCCTGCGTCAAATTGCCGCTGGCCGCGATCGCGCCAAACAGCTGAAGATCGGTCAGGTCGTATCGCATGTTGCTTGCGTTCGTTAAAAGCGAATGATTACTTCGGAAAATACCAATTGTCCATACGGCACGGAATCGACTCCAATTGGGATCCAGTCAATTTGGCGCAATTTGCCTCGACCGATTCGTGTTCCGAAATTCCGAAACCACCGGCTTCTGGCTCGCGATATTCGCCGCGCTTGGCTTCTCCGCCAAGGCGATCTTCGTGAAGCTGGCCTTCCCGTACGGTGTCAGCCCGCTTGCGCTGCTTGCGCTGCGCATGGCTTTCGCCGCGCCGGTGTTCGGCTTCATCGCGCTGCGCAGCTCGCGCAATGCCGCGCCGCTGTCGGCAGGGGACTGGATCGCGCTGAGCGCGCTCGGCCTGCTCGGCTACTACGGCGCATCGCTGCTGGATTTCATGGGCCTGCGCTACATCTCGGCCGGCCTCGAACGCCTGATCCTGTTCACCTACCCGACGATCACGATGCTGATTGCGGTTTTCGTGTTCAGCCGCACTTTCTCGCTGCGCGACATCGGTGCGCTGACGCTCACGTGGCTCGGTATCGCGCTGGCCTTCGCACACGACTTGCAGCTCTCCGCCGACGCAGGCGCGGTGGCGATCGGCGGTGCCCTGGTGTTCGCCTCGGCGGTCTGCTACGCGCTCTACCTCACCGGCTGTGGCGAGATGGTGTCGCGGCTCGGTAGCCGGCGCTTCACGGCGCTCGCGATGTGCGTATCGACCGCGACGACCTTCCTGCATTTCGGCATGACGCAACCGCTCGACAGCCTTGCGCAGCCGATGCCGGTGATCTGGCTGGCGCTCGCGATGGCGGTATTCTCGACCGTGCTGCCGGTCTTCATGCTGAGTGCGGCAATCCGCGAACTGGGCGCCACGCGCACGGCGATGCTCGGCAGTGTCGGCCCGGTCCTGACGATCGGCCTCGGCGCGATCTTCCTGAATGAACCCCTGTCGGCCGCGCAATTGGCCGGCACCGTGCTGGTCGTGCTGGGCGTGTCACTCGCCAGCCGCCCCGCCACCAAGAAACATGAGGCCCCCGCAGCGCTCAAGCGTGCGCGAGTCTAGTACCGGTGTTTCCTCCCTCAGGTCTCGTACCTTGAGTTCGGCGCGACGTTCCGACGTCGCGTTTTTTTTGGTCGCGTGGCTGTAAGTGGGCGCTCGATCGCCGATGCTAGACTGGCTTTCACCCGTCAACCAACGCGGACACCCCGCCATGCAACATACCGAATTCGCCAGCGACAACACATCGGGGATCTGCCCCGAGGCGATGGAGGCCCTGCTCGCCGCCAACAGCGGCACGCTCGCCTCTTACGGCAACGACGAATGGACACGCCGCGCCTGCGACGCGATCCGCGCGACCTTTGAAACCGACTGCGAAGTCTTCTTCGTCTTCAACGGCACCGCGGCCAACTCGCTGGCGCTCGCCTCGCTGTGCCAGAGCTACCACAGCATCGTGTGCCACAAGCTCGCACACGTTGAAACCGACGAATGCGGCGGGCCCGAGTTCTTCTCGAATGGCCCCAAACTGCTGCCCGCCGGCGGCGCCGACGGCAAGCTCGACGCTCGCGGCATCGAGAAGCTCGTCGCCGCCCGCACCGACATCCACTACCCGAAGCCGCGCGCGGTCACCATCACGCAATCGACCGAAGTCGGCACCGTGTATTCGCTCGACGAGGTGCGCGCGATCGGCGCCGCCTGCAAGGAGATGAACCTCTCCCTGCACATGGACGGCGCCCGCTTTGCCAACGCCGTGGCCAGCCTCGGCGTCAGCCCCGCCGACCTGACCTGGCGCGCCGGGGTCGATGTGCTGTCATTCGGCGGCACGAAGATGGGCATGCCGGTCGGCGAGGCGGTGGTGTTCTTCGACCACGAACTCGCGCGCGACTTCGCCTACCGCTGCAAGCAGGCCGGCCAACTGGCCTCGAAGATGCGCTTTCTGGCCGCACCGTGGGTCGGCATGCTTGCGGACGACGCCTGGCTCGCGCGCGCCAGCCACGCCAACGCGATGGCGCGCCGCCTCGGCAACGCGCTCGCGCGCCTGCCCGGTGTGGCGCCGCTGTTCCCGGTGCAAGCCAACGCGGTATTCGTCAGCATGCCGCAGCAAGCAGCGGATGCCTTGAAGGACAAGGGCTGGGCCTTCTACAGCTTCATCGGCGCGGGTGGCGCTCGCTTCGTGTGCTCCTGGGCGACGCAGCCAGAGCAGGTGGATGCGCTGGTGGCGGATGTGAAGGCCTGCCTGGGCTGAACGGTGCGCCACCGGTTTTGCCGAGACTTGAAAGGAAGCCGGCGCCGACATTGATATCGGAGTCGGTGTCCAACTTGAATCTGAATCCCTGGTCGCGGATCGCCTTCGCCCATTGGCCCTGCGTCCGCAACTCGGCTGCGAGAAGGAAGAGACGGATCTCTCGGGACACCGTTTCAGCCTTCAGTGAGCTTGAATGTGGCAAGCGACTCGCGGTACCAGCGGTCGAGCAGATCGAGATGAGTGCCGTTGTCGATGGCGGCCAGCAGCGTTGATAGGTCTGCGGCATAGCGCTCAGGCCAGTTGTCCTTGTCGGGCGTTCCGTCAGCTCTGAATTTGGCGCCATCCTGCTGAAAAGCAGCCACCGCTCGCTCGATGTAGACGCGCCCTCCCGTGACACCGCCTGCACAGAGCAAGGAGCAACCAACGCGGGAGACCTCATGTGTATAGGGGATGTCGAGCGGCAGGTCCTTGTATTCATCGACAAACGCCAACGGCTGCGCCATCCGCTCAAAGAAGGTCATGCCGCCTGTGCGGAACTGCTCGACAACCTGGCGCATGGAGTCGAACGCTTGCGCGTCGTCAGCACCGGACCATGGCAGCCAACTGCGTTCGCCGGGGGGCTCGAAATAGACCTGCCTCCCGTAGGACAGGAAATCGCGGCGCGGCATCAAGAGCTCTGCCCCCCCGTGCGTAGAAACCATTTGGGTCGCGTCGACATCTCTCAAGGTAGAAGTACTGCGCAATGCGGTTTCTAACACGGTAGTACCAACGCTTCTTGAGCAGCTTGAAGCCATGTTCGGCCAGCACCGGCAGCAGAATCTGGCCGATTGCCTTGTCCAGCGGCTCGGGGCCGCGACGCGCGCTGGCCTTCGCCGAAAAGCGTGCGCGCGCACGCGCCAGCGCTTCTTCCGCGGTGAAGATTTCGCCCGTCTGCATGTCGACGACGCGGCCACCCGCAATCGACGCCAAGCTGGCCAGCGCGGCGAGCGCGAGCGGGAAGTCGTCGTCGCCTTGGGCGCACAGGGTCACGCACCAGTCCATCGGCGGCTCGGCAAAGCACAGTTCGTCGTGCTCTTGCTGCGTCATCGCGTCGCTGAGCAACTCGAAACCCGCCTCGTCACCGCACGGGATGAAGCCCGCGCTGCCCCTGATGTCGAAATCGGTGTCGAGCTTGAATTTGAAGCCCTGCTCGCGAATCGCCTTCGCCCATTGTCGCGGCGTCGGCAGGTTGGCTTCAAGAAGGTAGAGACTGAGGTCTAGGGACACGTGCAAGTGGGTTTGCAGGAATTGTTCGGGAGGCCGCGCGCGCGCAGTTGTTCCAAGCAGAACTGCTTCATCGCGACGCGCAAAGGGAGGGCGCGAGATTAACGTCCATGCCAAAGACATAGACGCTCGACTCGTAACAGATCTGCCAAGTCGATCACGCCCGCACCACCGTGCCGGCAGTTGGGCCTGGCAAAGCTGAGTGCCCCTGACGCCGGTGCGCGTGTGGCGGTGCCGTGCTTCAGCAGATCACTTGCGCGCCAGTCCCCTGCTGACGAGGGAGGCGCTCACACCGAAGGTAAGCCGGCAATGCGCGCTTGGTGGCTACCCCCGCCACCCACTCCGCCAGACCCACGGCGGGATCGGCGAGGCGTCGCGCCAGAGGCCAATGCGGCGGCGGCGTACCTCCTGTTCGGAGTACTCGTACTGCCCCTGCGCCTGCGGATCCTGGCGCTTGGCGTAGGCGCGATACCACCAGGCGAGGCCAGCGGCGATTTGCGCGTGCCCCAGGTCGAGGTTGTGCGGGCAGTCGGCGCGGCCGGCGCAGGGCATGTCGGGCGAGCTGACCCACGCGACGCCGACATAGCGGCCGTACTGATCGCGCTCACGCCATTCAACGGTGACCGATGCGCCAAGCGCGAGGCGTTTGAGGTTCTCGCCCGAATCACGGCCCCAGGGCTGGTCGTGCTCGGGCGCATCCACGTAGGCAAGGCGCACCCGTCGCACGTTGCCGCTGCGATCGCGCACATGCAGCGTGTCGCCGTCGTCCACCGCGCGCACCTCGCCGTTGAAGCGGCCGCCACGGGCCTGCGCGCCAAGGCTGCCGAACAGCGCGGTGAACGCGACGAGCGAAATCAGGAGGCGGCGCTTAGAGATCGATCGGATCGACATCGACATGCCAGCGCAGCATGCGCGGCGACTTCATCGCATGCAGCAGCGGCACCCAATGGGCGAGCAGTTGCTGCAGCGCGCCGCGGGTGTCCGCTTCGATCACGAGTTGTGCCCGCTCCAGCCGCGCACGCCGCACCAGCCGCATTGGCACCGCGTCGTACAGCCGCACAGCGTCGGCGTAGGGCTCGGCGGCTTCGCGCGCAGCGTTGAGGAAATCGATCGCCTGCGCGACTTCGGGCGCCTCGGCGCGCAGCACAGCCTGTGCGCCGCAGGGCGGGAAGTGCGCCTGTGCACGTTCGTCGAGCTGCGCGTTGGCGAAGCCTTCGAAGTCGTGCCGGCGCAGCGCGTCGAACAGCGGATGTTCGGGGAACTCGGTCTGGATCAACACTTCGCCAGCAAGCCCGGCACGCCCGGCGCGCCCGCCGACCTGCATCAACTGCTGGAACAGGCGTTCCGGTGCGCGGTAGTCGGCCGCGAACAGCGAGGCATCCGCGCCGATCACGCCAACCAGCGTGAGTTTGGGGAAGTCGTGCCCTTTCGCCAGCATCTGCGTACCGACCAGGATGTCGGCCTCGCCGGCTTCAATCGCGTGGCGCAGCGCCGCCCAGTGCGCCGGCGTCTTGATGCTGTCGCGGTCGGCCCGCAGGATGCGCGAATTGGGAAAGCGCGCAGCGAGGTATTCCTCGACGCGCTGGGTGCCACGGCCGAAACCGTGCAGATCCTGATTGCCGCACTGCGGGCAGGCACGCGGCACCGGTGCTTCGGTGCCGCAATGGTGGCAGCGCAGGATGCGTTCGGAGAGGTGGAACACCCGGTGCGCCGAGCAATGGTCGCAATCGCTGACCCAATTGCAGGCGGGGCAGGCCAGCACCGGCGCGTAGCCACGGCGGTTCAGAAAGATGAGGCTTTGCTCGCCGCGTTCGATCCGCGCGGTGATCGCGGCCTCCATCGGTGGCGACAAGCCGTCCTTGAGCTTGATCCGGCGGGTATCGATCAAGCGCACCACGGGCGGGGCAGCCGCTGCGGCGCGACGTTCGAGCTTGAGCATGCGGTAACGCCCGCTCTGCGCGGCCTGCCAGGTTTCCAGCGAGGGCGTCGCCGAGCCCAACACGATCGGCACGCCGGCTTGCTGCGCACGCCACACGGCGAGATCACGCGCCGAGTAACGCAAGCCATCCTGCTGTTTGTACGAGGCATCGTGCTCTTCGTCGACCAGGATCAGGCCGAGCCGCGGCAGCGGGCTGAAGACGGACAGCCGCGTGCCGATCACGATGTCCGCGCTGCCGTCAAGTGCCGCGATGAAGCCACGGCAACGCGCGCCGTCGGTCGCGCCGCTGTGCAGGGCGACGCGGCGGGCACGCGGGAAGCGCGATGCGACGCGGGCTTCGAGCTGCGGCGTGAGGCCGATCTCGGGCACCAGCAGCAGCGCCTGTTTGCCGGCGGCCAGCGCGCGCTCGATCAGGCGCAGGTAGACCTCGGTCTTGCCGCTGCCGGTGATGCCGTGCAGCAGGCACGGCGCGAAACGCCCAGCCGCCGCCCACACGGCATCCACCGCGACGATCTGCTCGTCGTTGAGCGTCGGCGCGGCGCTCAGATCGGCCGCGGCACAGGACGGCGCCTCGTCGACCCAGCCGCGCTGGCGCGCTTCGCGCACCGCCACCGCGCCGAAGGCCTCGACCAGCGCCGAGCGCGGCTGCTCGCCCGCCAGCAGATGCTCGGCAAGCGCACGCACGCGCGATGCGCGGCCGGGGCTCGCCAGCGCGGCGTGGCCGGCCGGGCTGAGCGCCAGCCAGGGGTCGGCACTGCGGTCGTCCATCAATTCGGCACCGCGCAGGCCAGGCGGCAGCGCGACGGCAACCGCTTCGCCGAGCGGATGGTGGTAGTAGCGTGCCGCGAACTGCACCAGCGCGAGCCAGTCGGCCGGCAAGGCCGGCACTTCGCGCAGGATCGGGCCGAGCGGCTTGAGGCGGGCCGGATCGACCGCCGCGAGATCGGGTAACGCGAGGATCACGCCGATCTTTTCGCCGCTCGCAAACGGCACGCGTAAAAGGCGGCCGATGTCCGCCGCCGAGATATCCACCGGCGCCAGGTAATCAAAGCTGCGCGGTAAGGGCACAGGCAGCGCGACACGAACGACGCAATTCAAACGATCAACTGTCACGACTGCATTTTTCTATTTTTATTCAGCACGTTGCACATCAAACATGAGATACAGCCGTCACAGTTTGTTTTAACCCTTTCGTAACAAAGGGGCTTTTCAACAATTGTGGATAACTTTGTGGGTGATTGGGGATGCTTTACTGCGGGACGCACCAATTCGGGTCCGCGTCAATCCCGCAGCGCAACATCCAAAAATATAACTTCCGTTTAATTTCAATCGCTTACACCGAACAAAGAAAGTCAACGCCTGGCGACCACGTTTTTTCCATTCACAGGCCGCCAGATGTGCATAACTCGGGATCGCGTCATCGCGCACTTGTCAAGCGAGCGCCCTTGAGCACCCTCAAACGACCTGGCAAACCAGGCCCTTGAGGTACTCCCCTTCCGGAAAGGCGAGGCCGATCGGATGGTCCGGTGCGGCCGACAGGCGGTGAATGATCTGCGCGTCGCGGCCGGCGTCCGACGCGGCGCCGGACAGGATGGTCTGGAACAGCTCCTGCCCGATACCGCCGGAGCAGGAGTAGCTCATCAGGATGCCGCCCGGGTTGAGCAGCCGGAAGCCGAGCAGGTTGATGTCCTTGTAGGCGCGCGAGGCGCGCTGCGCATGTGCGGCACTGGGCGCGAACTTGGGCGGATCGAGCACGATCAGGTCGAAGCGGCGACCTTCGGTGCGCAGCTCGCGCAGCGCGGCAAAGACGTCAGCCTCCCACCAGGTGGCGCGGGCAGCATCCAGCTGCGGGTTGCGTTCGACGTTGCGCTGCGCGCTCGCCAGTGCGTGGGCGGACGAATCGATCGACAGCACTTCGCGCGCGCCGCCCGCCAGCGCCTGCAGCGAAAAACCGCCGGTGTAGCAGAAGCAGTTCAGCACGCTGCGGTCGCGCGCCAGATCGCGCGTGAGCCGGCGGTTCTCGCGCTGATCCAGATAGAAGCCGGTCTTGTGGCCGCTCACGGCGTCCACGCCCAGCAGCACGCCGTGTTCCTCGATCGCCAGATCGGGGTCCGGCTCGCGGCCGGCCAGCACGCCAACGGTGGGCTCCAGCCCTTCGAGCGTGCGCACTTCGGAATCCGAACGCTCGTAGATGTTGGCGCAGCCTGTGGCCTGCAGCAGCCCGGCGACGATCGCATCGCGCCAGCGGTCGGCGCCGGCGCTGGTGAGTTGCAGCACGATGGTGTCGCGGTAGCGGTCGGCGATCACGCCGGGCAGGCCGTCCGATTCGCCGTGGATCAGCCGCATGCCGTCCTGGCCGGCGAGCATCGGGTGCGCCGTGCGGCGCGCCACGGCGGCGGCAACGGTGCGCTTGAAGAAGGCGTGGTCGATCGGCGTTTCGGCATCGAAGCTCCACATCCGCGCGCGGATCTGCGAAGCGGGCGAGAACGCGGCACGGCCGAGCACGACGCCGCGCTCCGACACCACATCGACGGTGTCGCCTCCCCGCGCGCGGCCGGTCAGGGTCGCGACCGAGCCGGCGAAAATCCACGGGTGGCGGCGCATGACGGAGCGCTCCTTGCCGGGCTTGAGAATGAGTTGGGCCATGGGGGCGTTCCTGCGGGCAAAACGGGATTTTCGCATGGCCCGGCAGTCCGGCGCGATGCCGTGCGCGGGCGACAAGGGGCCGACACCACGCCAAGCCGATTACACTGCCGCCCACACCACGGAGACCCGACCATGAAAATCAGCTTCCTGTGCGTCCTGATTGCCGCGATCCAGCCTTTCCTGTGGGCTGGCGCCGCGAAATTCGGCGGCCAGCGCAGCGGCACCCGTTACGACAATCGCGCGCCGCGCGACACGCTGGCGCACCTGAGCGGCTGGCCGCTGCGCGCCAACTGGGCCCAGCAGAACAGCTTCGAAGCCTTCCCGATCTTCGCCGCCGCGGTGCTGATGGCTTACGCCACAGCAGTGCCGGCGGCGGTGATCGACTTCTGGGCCGTTTGTTTCGTCGTCGCCCGCTTCGCCTACTTCGGCTGCTATGTCGCCAACCTTGCCACGCTGCGTAGCCTGGTCTGGTTCGTCGGTGTCGTCGCCTGCGTGCGGCTGATGTGCGCGGCGATCTGATGCGCCGCAGCGCCCTGGCAATCGGCGTGCTGGGCCTGCTTGCCACGCCGATCGCCTTTGCGCTGCTGCCGCGCATAAGACCGAGCGTAGCCGGCACCCCCGACCCATACACCGCCGCAACACTGTTTGCCTTCCTCGCGCTGCCCTGGCTGATCGTGCTGGCGGCCGCATGGCGTGGCGCAAGCCGCTTCGCGATCGCGAGCGGCATTCCGATGCTCGGCGTCGAGGCAGCGGCACTGGGCGTTGCGTTGTTGCACCCGGTCGGCACGCTGGCTGCACTGCTGTACCTCGTGAAGCCTATCGGGCAGGTGCTCGTCTGCCTACCGCTCGGCGGCGTGATCACTTGGGCAATCAGCCGCGCGCGGGTAATTGCGGCGGGCCGCGCCAGCAGCCCAAAATGAAGGCCACCGCCGCCAACGGAGACGCCCCATGAGCACAACCTTATCGAGCCTCGGGCAGATCGCCCTGCATGTGGCCGACGCCGACGCGTCCGAACGTTTCTATCGCGATGCGCTCGGCCTGCCCTTCCTGTTCCGCTCCGGCAATCTCGTCTTCTTCGACTGCGCCGGCGTGCGCCTGATGCTGCAGGGCGGCCCGGCCCCGCGCTCGCCCGGCAACACCGTATGCCTGTACTTCAAGGTGCCGGCGATCGAGCCCGCGATGGACGAGTTGAGCGATCTCGGCGTCGAGTTCGAAGGTGCGCCGCAGCTGATCGCCCGCATGCCGGACCACGAACTGTGGATGGGCTTCTTCCGCGACCCGGATGGTTACCTGCTCGCCTTGATGGAGGAGCGGCGCTGAACGCCCCGCAAAACACCGGCGCCGAGGCGCCGATCGTCATCGACATCGAGGCCTCCGGCTTCGGGCCGCGCAGCTATCCGATCGAAATCGGGCTCGCGCTCGGCGACAACCGCGCGCTATGCACGCTGGTCTGCCCTGAAGCCGAATGGACCCACTGGGATGCCAGCGCCGAGGCGATTCACCATATCTCGCGCGACAGCCTGCTCCAGCATGGCCGGCCGGCCGCACAGGTGGCCGAAATGCTCAATCGCGAGCTTGCCGGCAAGGTGGTCTACACCGACGGCTGGGCGAACGACTACACCTGGCTGGCGCTGCTGTTCGACGCAGCTGGCCGCGTGCCCGCCTTCCGCCTCGACAACCTGCGCACCCTGCTGAGCGAGGAAGAGGCCAATCGCTGGCACGACACCAAGGCCCAGGTGCAGGCCGAACTGCACATCGAACGCCACCGCGCCAGCAACGACGCACGGGTGCTGCAACTGACTCTGCTGCGCCTCAAGCACGGGCTGCAACCGCTCGGCGAACGCGGGCGCAGCCACGAAGCACATCTGCTCGACGAGATGGCAAAGCTCGATGCGCTGACGCTGGGTGATCTGATCGCCGCGCAGCGCGGCATTTTCTCGGCCGAAACCCAGCGCGAGCACCACGCCGCTGCACTTGCCTGCGGTGGCCGCGTAATCGCCGAACACCTGCAGCACAGCCTTGCGGGCTATGTGCTGCTACGCCCCGGCGAGCCGCAGAGCTGGGAAATCCTGTCGATCAACATCCACCCCTGGTATCGCAGCACCGGCCTGCATCGGCGCCTTCTCACCCGCACACTCGCGCACCTGATCTCCCACGGTGCCGTTACGCTGCGCAGCCGTGTGCTGCCGGGGCACGAGGTCGCGATGCGGTTGCACGAAAAACTCGGCTTCGCGCGCGAAAACGCCGGCGACGACAGCAACCTCCACTACCTGATCCGCGTCGCCGACCTGGCGCGCAGGCTCCGCCAAGCCTGACCGGGCATTTTGCGCCGCACAATAACCCTTCGATCCGTAAGGGCTAAGTACACCGCATTGATGTTCATCAATGCTTCTGCGGCTCCACGCGCGCCCAATGCAAACGCACAAGGGTGGTGCATGGATCCGATACGACGCCGACTTCTGGGGGGAAGACACCCTTCCGCCGCACAGCGCTACCTGCCACCGTGGGCCGGAGATGCGCAAGCCTTCCTGCAACGCTGCACGCGCTGCGGTGATTGCGTGCGCGCCTGCCCCACCGGTCTGCTGGAGCCCGACGTCGACGGCTATCCATCACCACAGTTCGCGCGCGC
>NZ_JAYRDJ010000037.1:0-42250 GCF_041909475.1 Niveibacterium sp.
TTGAAAACGATCGGAATACGTTCGGAAAACCTTAAACTCAACCCCGGCTGATCGGTCCCCGATCAGCACCAGCCCCCGGCTCACTTTTCAGTCGGCACTGCGGCTCAGTCTAAAGTCGGCGCGGACAAGTTCGCTCATGACTGAATGCGCGAGGTGGTGCTGTGTGGTGTCGCGCTCGTCGTCGGGGACGTTGCTCAGCAGGTATGACAGGTAGGCGACGCCGCGCATAAGAGCGGCCGGCACCATGTCGAGTTGGTCGGCGGAACGCTCAAAGGCCTCTGGGGCGTGGTCGCGTGCGGCTTGTGCAAGCGTGTCGAACGCATAGGCGAGCGTAAAGAATTCGCGCTCGTTGCTGGTATCGTTTTGGTCAGCCATGGTGCTACTCCTTTTCAGTAGTGCTGTGGTTAGGCGGGCCGGGTGCTGCAACACCCGGTGCCGCCGCGTATGCCTGAAGCCGTCAGGCTGCGGTTCTTAAGCCACTTGTCCGTTGAGCGGGATCACTTCGGCGCCAGCCTTGAGTTGATCCAAATAGTCTGCCCACGCCTGCATCATTCGGCGGCGCTCTGGTAGGTGCTTCGCGAAGTTGTACGCCGCGACAACCTGATTTCGCTTTCCGTGGGCTAGTTGCGCCTCGATGGCGTCGTTTAGCCACCCCAGTTCATGCAGGAGCGTCGAGGCCATCGAGCGGAAGCCATGCCCGGTCATTTCGTCGGAGGTGTAGCCCATGCGACGAAGCGCCGCGTTAATGGTGTTTTCACTCATCGGCCGTTGAGCGGTGCGCTCACTGGGGAATACGAAGCGGCCAGCCCCGGTCAGGGGCTGCACTTCTCGAAGCGCGGCGATTGCCTGCTCCGATAGAGGGACTATGTGCTGCTCCCTCATCTTCATCTTGTGTGCTGGTATGCGCCATTCCGCTCTGTCCATATCGAACTCGGCCCACTCCGCGTGTCGTAGCTCCCCTGGGCGCACAAAGGTGAGCGAGGCCACTTTCAGCGCGGTTCGCGATACGAGTGAACCGGTGTATCCGTCGATCGCCCGCAGCAGATCGCCAACCTCTTTGGGGTTCTTGATAGATGCGTGATGCTTGACCTTGATCGGCGCCATGACATCTCGCAGATCGACGTCGCGAGACGGGTCGCGAGTCATTAGGCCGTGAGCAACGGCAAACCGGAAGATGCGCCCGCAGTTGTTGTGCACGCGCTTGGCGATATCCACGGCGCCCCGAGACTCAATTCGGCGCACCAGCGCGACGATGTCGGCAGCTGTGATGTCGGAGACTGGTTTTGCGCCGAGGTAAGGAAACGCGTCGCGCTCCAAAAATCGGAGGATCTTGGCGCTTGTGGTCGCAGTGAGTGCGCTTGACGTCTTTTTGTGCCAAGCGCGCGAGATGGCTTCGAAGCTTGTCTCTGTCGAGACCTTGCGGCGCTCTTTTTCGGCTTTCTTCTCGGCGCCAGGGTCTTTCCCTTCTTTCAGGGCTTTGCGCGCCATAGTCGCCCGCTCGCGTGCCTCTGGGGCTCGTACCTCGGGGTACGCACCTAAAGCTAGCCGCTTCTCCTTACCACCGAATCGATACTTCCACCGCCACAGCTTGCCCCCGGCCGGGGAAACCTCAAGGTAAAGCCCCTCTCCGTCAGTGAGTCGGTAGGGTTTTTCGGCAGCCTTGGCGTTGCGGATCTCGATGTCAGTGAGGGGCACGGCATCCTCGTATTAGGGGGCATCTTTGCTCTGGGGCTCCTGTTTGTTGCCCCGTGCCCCCAATTGTGCCCCCGTATGCCCCCGGCTATCAACGAGTCATTTTGGAGTGTTTTGGACATGAAAAAAGCCGCAACGCCTTTTGGTTATTGGCTTTGCGGCTCTTTGTGGTTCTGCTTGGACAGAAATTTGGTGCCCGAAACGGGACTCGAACCCGTACTCCTTACGGAAGCGGATTTTAAGTCCGCAGCGTCTACCGATTTCGCCATTCGGGCAGGCGGGCGCGCATTGTAGCGGATCATTCGCGTGCTGCCTCGTCGATATGGGGCGCAATGCGTGGGACGGTGACGCGGAAGGTCGTGCCGACGCCGACTTCGCTCTCGACCGAGATCTGCCCCCCGAGAATGCCGGTGACGATGTTGTGCACGATGTGCAGCCCCAGTCCGCTGCCCTGGCGTCCGCGCTTCGTGGTGAAGAAGGGATCGAAGATCTTGCGCATGTGCTCGGGTGGAATGCCGCAGCCGTTGTCCTGAATCGTGAGGCGGACTGCACTCGGGCCGTCTTCGCTGCCCGCGATGCGAATGCGGCCACTGTCACGGCCTTCCAGGCCGTGAATGATGGCGTTGGCGATCAGGTTGGTGAGCACCTGGCCGAGCGGGCCGGGGTAGCTGTCGAGTCGCAGGCCGGGCTGAACGTCGGTCTCGACCTGAAATGGGGTGGTGCGGAAGGTTGGTTGCAGCGTCACGATGATTTCGCTGACGAGCTCTTCGAGCTTGAACGTACGGCGCTGCTGGCTGGTCTGGTCTACCGCAACCTGTTTGAAGCTGGAGATCAGCTCTGCCGCGCGGTGCAGGTTGCGCATCAGGATGTCCGTCGCGGAGTCTGCCTCGTTGAGGTACTCGTTGAGCTGTGAGCGGCGCAGGCCGGTTTGCATGCTGCCATGCACTCCGAGCGTGGAGTCGCGCAGCGTGCTTGCGACCATCATGCTGTTCCCGATCGGGGTATTCAGCTCATGTGCGACGCCGGCGACAAGGCCTGCGAGGGCCGCGAGTTTTTCGGCCTGCACCAGCTCGTTCTGCGTGAGTTGCAGGCGTTCCAGCGTTTGCTTGAGGTCGCGGGTACGTTGTTCCACGCGGGCTTCGAGGGTGCGGTTGAGCTCTTCCACCTCGCGCTGGATGCGGCGTTGCTCGGTGACGTCGATGATGTTCACGAGAATCGTGTTGGTGTTGCCGTCCGGCAGCACGCGGGCCCACACGCGGGTTTGCAGATGTCGCCCGCTCTTGTCCTGAAGTTCAAGATCGGTGCCCGACGCATAGCCGTGCTCCGCAACTTCCTTGACCCAACGCTGTCGGGTAGCGGGTTCGACGAACAGCCCGAGTTCGGTGCTGGTGTGGCCGACGGCCTCCGCGTGGCTGTAGCCGAACAGATCCGAGAACGCGCGGTTCACATCCAGCAGCTGACCATCGCGCATGTTGGCGAGCGTCATCGCGACCGGTGCTTCGTTGAACGCGAGCGAGAACTTCTCCTGGCTTTCGCGTAGCGCAGTGAGCGTGCGTTGCCGGGCCCATTCGGTACTCGCTCGCAATGCAAAAACATCGCCGAGCGAGCGGGCGAGATCGACGTTGCTGATCGGCTTGTCAAAACTGGCGTTGAGCAGGCCGATCGTGTCGCCATTGGCGCCGGTGAGCGGTATGCCGAGATAGGCGCCGCGATCCGGAACCAGATCTTCGTATTCGGTTAAGCGTTCCGGGTGAGCGGGGTCCGGAATGAGGAGGTGTTCGCCACGCAGAGCGAGTTGCTCGAGTTGCGAGTCGCTCGGCGCGCCCTTTTCGCCGCCGAGCCGCGCGAGGGTTTGCCAACGGTGTTCGAGCAGCAGCCCGATCGATGCGTGGTTGGCCCCCACCGCCTCGGCAAACAGCGACAGCACGGTGTTGTAGAAGCCGGGATCGCTATCACTGTCACGCGCGCTCGCCAGCCCCCGCAGGGCCGAGGCAGCGCGGCGCAGGTCGGACACCTCGCGGAAGAGCACCGCGACGCGATTGGGGCCAGTCTGGAAGGCGTGCACGTCGAAGGTCATCAGCTGACCGCCCACCATGAAACGGAAGTCGTCATTGGTGTAGCGTTCGCCACTGCGTGCAACATGGCGCAGGGCCGCAGGCATGGATGTGCCGGCCTGGCCGGGGAAGGCTTCTTCCAGCGCTTGCCCGCGCAGCCGCGCGCAATCGAGTCCGAGGATGCGATCCGCCGCGCGGTTGGTGGTGATGAGGATCAGTCGGGCGCTCGCGTCGAGCTCGTATTCGAAGACGCCCAGCGGTGCGTAGTCGATCAGCGCGCGCAGCCGCGCTTCGGATTGCGCCAGCGCCAGCTCTGCGGACTTCCGGTCGCTGATGTCGTCGTACACGCCCAGTACGCCGACGACCTGGTCGGCCGCATCGCGCAAAGCAACCTTGCTGCTGCGGTGCCAGCGCGTGCTGCCGTCGGCGAGGGTGACGGCGGCTTCGGTGTTGATGCGCAGCTCACCGCCGCTCATCACGGCGCGATCGTTTTCCTCATGCGCCGCGGCGTTCTTCGCGCCGATCTCGCTGTCGGTGCGGCCAACCAGATCCGGGATCGGCAACCCGATATCGCGCGCGAACAGGGTGTTGGCCCCCAGGTAGCGGCTCTGGGTGTCTTTCCAGAACACCCGCACCGGAATCGTGTCGAGCACGTTCTGCAGCATGCGTCGCGATTCGCGGATGCGCAGCTCTGCCGCTTTCCGCTCGGTGATGTCCTCGACCATCGCGACAATCCGCTGCGGCAGCCCCTGTGCGTCGCGCACCACATTGTTGTGCCACTGGCAGGTGATGCGGGTGTCGTCTTGCCTCACCGCATCGAGTTCCTGCCGCCAGCCTCCGCCGTCAATCCCATCTGCATCGCTGCCCGCGTGCAGGAGTTCTGCGGCGCCAAGAGAGGGGTTGTCCGGCAGCAGAAACGTGATCTCGCGACCAATCACCTGTTGTGCTCGCCAGCCGAAGATCTGCTCGGCTGCGGCGTTCCACGCCAGCACGGTGCCGTCGAGCTGGATTTCGATGATCGCAATCGGGCTCTGCGCGACCAGTAATCGCATGTGCGCTTCGCTGCGTTGTGCTGCGTCTTCCGCGCGGCGGCGCTCGATCAGGTCGACTTCGAGTTGCAGGTTCTTCTCGCCCAGCGTGCCGAGCAATTCGCCGAGTGCGCGACGGGTCGATTCGAGGCGCCCTTCGAGCGCGCCGATCTCGTCGTCGGACTGCGGCACGATCGGCGTGTCGAGTTCTCCGGACGCGAGCCGATCGGCTTCAGCGCCGACACGCTTGAGGGGCCGTACGAGGCGACGTTCGAGTACGAACGCAATCAGCGCGAAGGCGAGCAGGGTTTGTGCCGCAAGCACGCTGATCAGTGCGATCAACTGGGCCCGCAGCGAGCGCATCACCTGCACATCCGAAATCTCGATGCGCACCGTACCGAGCGGGCGCTCGTCGTGCAGGATCGTTCGTGTTGTCTGGTACGTGGCGCCACTCGCGCGCTCGGGGCGGTGTTCCTCGACGAAGACGCCGAGGCTGGTGTCCTGCACCACCACGCGCTGAACATCCGGGCTGCGCATCACCGCCTCGATCAGCTTGCGAGCGGCGGGGGGATTGAAGGCCCAGAGCGGTTCCTGCAGGCCAAGCGCGAGCACATCGCCGTACTGGTTGAGCGCTTCGTCGGTGCGGGCGCGAAGCGTGTCGGCGTAGAGTTGTTGTCCGCCAATCAGGCCGACCAGCGTGCCGGGTACCAGCAGGCCAAACAACACGGCTGCAATGATTGCGCGTCGGACATTTAAGCGGCGTGCCATGCTGAATGGTGTGGTGGTGCGGCCGGGGGGCGTGTCAATCCTTCTGCGCCGCCAGCCATTCCATTAGCGCACCGGGCTCCATCGGCCTGCCGAAGTAGTACCCCTGCGCTTCCTGGCAACCCAGTTGCAGCAGCAGATCGGCCTGGGTGACATCTTCCACGCCCTCCGCAATCACCTCCAGGCCGAGCTTGTGACTGAGCTGGATTACCATTTCCGGGATCTTGGATCCACGCTCTGCATCGGTGATCTCGTTGACGAAGGCGCGGTCGATCTTCAGGCGATCCACCTTCAGCCGTTGCAGGTATGAGAGCGACGAGAAGCCGGTGCCGAAGTCATCCACGGCAACCGTGATGCCCGATTCCTTGAGTTTGTCGAGCGTCTGGAGCAGGAAGTCTGCCTCCACCATCGCCATCGATTCGGTAATCTCAAGTTCGATGCAGGCGGGGTCGCAGCCGCTGTCGTCGATCGCGCGTTTGAGCATGTACGGGAAGCGCGGATGGCGGAACTGCGCCACCGACACATTGATGGCCATGCGCAGATGGCCATAACCTGCGCGAGCAAGGCGCGCCTGCTGGTGGCAGGCGACCCGCATCACCCATTCACCGATGTTGACGATCAGGCCCGAATGCTCAGCCAAGGGAATGAAGCGGTCCGGCGGAATGAACTTGCCGTTGTCGTCGCGCCAGCGAATCAGGGCTTCAAGGCCGATCGCCTTGCGGGTGGCAAGGTTGACTTGCGGCTGGTACACCATGAACAGGCGTTCGTTGTCGAAGGCCTGCCGCAGCGCTTGCAGCAGCATCACGCGTTCCTGGATCTCGACACTCATCTCGCGCGTGAAGTAGTTGATCTCGCCGCGGTTGCGCTGCTTCGCCCGCTTGAGCGCGATGTTGGCGTCCTTGAGTGCCTCGCCACCGCTATCACCGGCGTCCGAAAGACTCAAAACGCCGCAGGTGATCGACACCATGAGTTCCTGGCCGTCGATCACGAACGGGTCGTTGAACAGCCCCATGATGTAGCTCGGCGAAAGCTGGGAGGTTGGCCCGAGCAGGCCGAAGGTGTCACCCGATACGCGCGCGACGACAACCTGATCGCCCACTGCCTGCTTGAGCCGACTGGCCACTTCTTGCAGCAACTGGTCGCCGAAGCGGTGGCCCAGCGCATCGTTGGTCTCGGCAAAGTGGTCCAGATCCACCAGCGCGAGAATCTGATCGGCGTGGTCGTGTGCGGCCAAGCGCCGGTCGATCTGCGTGATGAAGTGGATGCGGTTCGGCAGCCGTGACAGCTGGTCGTAATACGCGAAGGTGTGCAGTCGGGAGAACAGCGCCGCGTTGTCGAAGCCCACCGCGATGTTGGTGCAGAACACTTCCAGCAGGCGCCGGTCGATGTCGTCGAGCGTTTCGCGTGTGTCGAGAAAGGCCGCCACGTCGCGATGCGCATTGCCCTGGAAGAACAGCGTTGTTCCCGGGCCGTCGTATAGGTTGCGCTGATCGTGCAGGCAGCGCGTCAGCGCCGTACGGATGTCCGGGTCGTTGATCGAATCGAGCGGGCGGTTGATCAGGTCGGCGTAGCGGCCGGCGGCGGCAATGACGGTCACTTCCTCGCCACCACTGTCGACGCCGGGGTTGCTCTCCTGTGCGCAGACCAAGCCTTCCGGCGCCAAACCCAGCAATGCCGCGATCTGCGTGATGACGCCGGCTGCGAAGTTGCGCACGCCGTGCAGGGCCATCAGTTCGGCGCTCGCCTGCACGATCATGTCCAGCCCGCGCCGGCTCGCGTTGATGGTGCGGATCTGTTCGTACGAGCGGATCGCCGCGGTCAGCGTGGTGTAGAGCTTGTTGCGTGTGAGCTCGGACTTGGTCTTGTAGTCGTTGATGTCGTAGTCACGGATCGCGTCGATCTCCGGCGCATAACCCGGCTGCCCGGTACGCAGGATGATCCGCGTTTCATTCATGCCGTGGTCTTCACGGATGGTTTTCACGAGGCGCAGGCCCGCATCCTCGTTTTCCATCACCACATCGAGCAGGATCACGGCGATATCGCGCTCATGCTGCAGCAGTTCGCGCGTCTGGCTCGCCGAGTAGGTGTGCAGGAAGTGCAGCGGTCGATGCAGGATCTGCGTGTTACGCAGCGCCAGTACGGTCGTGCTGTGGACATCCGGATCATCATCGACGATCAGCACGCGCCATGCCTTGCGAGGGCTCTCGTGGCCCGCCGCGCTGCCAGCATCCGGCTCGTCGTCAATGAACTCCAGTTCGTCGTCTGGCTGGTTCTGCGCCTCGCTCACCTTGATCTCCCGTGTCGTTCCGGCCACAGGCATGGCCGACGTCGCGCCCCCGATTCTCGCGGTTACGGCATTTCGCGCCCGGACTGAAGGGGAATCTGCCGCAAAGGGGGTTGTTGCCAGACGCGCAATACTACCTGCCCTGCGCGCTCGATGCTGAAAGGGCGGGGGGCGAACGGGCGCCGGGCCCGCAGGCCCGGCGTTCCTGCGGGAATCAGGCGCCGAAGTTAGCGGCGGCAAAATCCCAGTTGGCGAGGTTGTTGAGGAACACCTCGACGAACTTCGGGCGGGCGTTGCGGTAATCGATGTAGTAGGCGTGTTCCCACACGTCGATCGTCAGCAGTGCCTTGTCACCGGTGGTCAGCGGCGTGCCGGCCGGGCCCATGTTCACGATGTCGACCGAACCGTCGGCCTTCTTGACCAGCCAGGTCCAGCCGGAGCCGAAGTTGCCGACAGCGCTCTTCGTGAAGGCTTCCTTGAACGCGTCGAAACTGCCGAACTTGGCGTTGATCGCGTCTGCGAGCTTGCCGCTCGGTGCGCCGCCGCCGTTGGGTTTCATCGAGTTCCAGAAGAAGGTGTGGTTCCACACCTGAGCGGCGTTGTTGTAGATGCCGCCGGCCGGCGCCTTCTTCACGATCGCTTCCAGATCGAGGGCTTCGAATTCCGTGCCCTTGATCAGGTTGTTCAGGTTGGTCACGTAGGCCTGGTGGTGCTTGGCGTAGTGATAGTCGAAGGTCTCGACCGAAATGTGCGGTACCAGCGCATCTTTCGCGTAGGGCAGTGCGGGCAGCGTATGTTCCATTTTTGTGTGCTCCTGTGGGTTGGAAGTCGAATTCTAGTCGGGCAGGGGCTCGGCTTTCGACCCTTTCGCGGAAAGGGTCTCGACACGGGCGGCGATGTGCGCATCACGCGTCTGCACATCGATCCGGTCGCCCGGCGCCAAGCCGGCCGCATCACGCACGACACGGCCTTGCATGTCGCGCACGATTGCAAAGCCGCGTGCGAGCACTGCATCGGGGTTGAGCTGGCCGAGTTGCGCACGCAACGCGTCAAGCTGAAGCCGTTGGGTCGCCAGGCGCCGCTCGAGGTTTGCCGACAGTGCTTGCCTCAGCCGCGCCAGTGTTTGCTGTTCGGTTGCGATGTCTGGCAGCGCATGGGTGAGGCGGTGACCGAGGGTGTCGCAGCGCGCCGTCAGCCGTTCGACCCGCAACGTTGCGGTGCGTTCCAGCCTCGGCGCGAGTGCAGCCAGGCGCTCGCGCTGGCGTGCTAGCCGTTCGCGCGGATGGCGCAGTCGCAGGCGCATCCGGTCCAGCGATTCGAAGGCGCCATCCACCCGCCGTAGCGCGAGTCGCCGCAATGCTTCGCGATGGCGATCCAGCCTTTGCGCGGCTTGCACCAGTCCCGCACTGGCCAGCTCGGCTGCGGCCGTTGGCGTCGCAGCTCTCAGGTCGGCCGCGAAATCCGCGAGCGTGAAGTCCGTTTCGTGGCCGATGCCGCAGACAACGGGGATCGGGCTGGCAGCAATCACTCGCACCAGTTGTTCGTCGTTGAACGCCCAGAGGTCTTCGAGGCTGCCGCCGCCACGACAGACGAGCAGGAGGTCAATACCGTCGGTCGCGGCGCGTGCGCCGGCTTCGGCCACAGCGGTGGCGAGGCGCCCGCCGGCATCGGTTCCCTGAACCGGGCTCGGGTAGATCACCACGGGCAGATGTGGCGCCCGTCGGCCAAGTGCGACCAGTACATCGTGCAACGCCGCGCCGGCCGTTGAAGTGACGATGCCGATACCGCGTGGCAGTGGCGGCAGCGGACGCTTGCGGGCCTCGTCGAACAGACCTTCCGCGGCCAGACGCTCCTTGAGCAGCAGGAACGCCTCGAACAGCCCGCCGCGCCCGGCCTGGCGTATGCCTTCGACCTGCAGCTGGAACTCGCCGCGCGGCTCGTAGAGCGTGGTCAGCGCGCGCACGTCGACCTGCTGGCCTTCTGCAAGGCGAAACGGCAGCAGTTGCGCGCGCGATCGGTACATCACACAGCGCACCTGTGCTGCACTGTCCCGTAGCGTGAAGTACAGGTGGCCCGACGCCGCTCGGGTGAGGTTGGCGACCTCGCCACTGATCCAGCCGAGCGGAAATGCTCCCTCAAGCACGCGCCGCGCGTGTCGGACAAATTCCGACACGGCCACGGCTTCATCTCCGGGGCGAAATAGGGCGTCAGGGCGCGTAAACATTGGCTCCATTCTAGCGGAATCCACATCCAGCGCCGCTTGCAGGGCAATTCGTGCGGTAGATCGACGAATCACCAATCAGGGCTTGTAAGTTACTGAAAAATATGATCTTTCATCTTAGCTTCATTTTGCATCGGAGCAGAAAAATCCCTTCTGCGACGGTCACTTAGCGCATCACCTCGATCGCAATCCACCGAGTTATCCACAGTTTCTGTGGATTGTGTGCTGCGTCGTCCGGCTTGCTCGCCGCCATGCCGCCGCGCTAAAGTCCCACGCTTCGCGATATCCCCCGCATCTAAAGGAGCTGCACACGTGTTGGCGATCATTCAGGCTGCCGGTTGGCCGATCTACTTCCTGATCGTGGCGTCCGTCATCGCCCTTGCTTTGATCCTTGAACGGGTCGTCGCGCTGCGTCGCAGCAAAATTGTTCCGGTCGGTCTGGTCGATAAGATCATCGGTGACCTTCGCCAGGGAGGCATCTCCGACGAGCTGGTGCTGCGCGTGGCGAACCATTCGCCGTTGGGCCGCGTGCTCGCTGCCGGGCTCAAGAATGCCAAGGCTTCGCGCGACGTGATGAAGGAGTCGATCGAAGAGGCCGGCGCCGCCGTTGCGCATGAGCTGGGCCGCTTCCTCACCACGCTGGGCACGATTTCCACCGTCACGCCGCTGATGGGCCTGTTCGGCACCGTGATCGGCATGATCGAGATCTTCGGCTCCACCTCGCCGGGCGGCACCAACCCGCAGCAGCTCGCGCACGGTATCTCGGTGGCGCTCTACAACACCGGCTTCGGCCTGATCATCGCGATCCCCTCGCTGATCGCGTACCGCCACTTCCGCGCCCAGGTCGACGATTTCGTCGTCGAGATGGAGCAGCAGGCGATCAAGCTGGTGGAAGTGCTGCACGGCGAACGCCGCTGACCGGCCGGAGTCTCCAGATGAATTTCCGCCGCGGACGCCGTACCGAGGACGTCGAGATCAACCTGATCCCGCTGATCGACGTGATGCTCGTGATCATCATCTTCCTGATGCTCACGACCACCTACTCGAAGTTCTCGGGGCTCGAGATCAACCTGCCGACCGCTGCTGCGCCGGCTGCCAAGAGCGTGCCGAACGAGATTGATGTGATCGTCACCGCGACCGGCGACGTGATCGTCAATCGTGTGCCGGTCAGCAGCCGCGAACCGGCTGCGATTGCCGACGCACTGCGCCGCGCTCGCCCGCAGAGCGAAAAGGAGCCGGTCGTGATCATCAACGCCGACGCGAAGACGCCGCATCAGGCGGTGATCGACGTGATGCAGGCCGCGCAGGCCGCTGATCTGCCGCAGATCACTTTCGCCACGCAGGCCAGCCAGAACTGACCGTGCGTTCTGCCCCTGGCTTCTGGAAACGCCGCGGCGTCCCCGCGGCGTTTCTCTTTCCGCTCTCGCTGCTGTTCCGTGCTGTCGTCGCGTGTCGGCGCGCGCTGTTTCGCGTCGGTGTCTTGCGCAGCTACGCCGTGGGCGTGCCGGTCATCGTCGTTGGCAACATCGCGGTCGGTGGCAGCGGCAAAACGCCGGTCGTCATCTGGCTCGTCGAGCAACTGCGCGCCGCTGGCTACCGGCCGGGCATCGTCAGCCGCGGCTACGGTGGCAGCGCGCAGGGCGTGACCGGTGTGGAGCAGGACAGTGATCCCGCTGTTTGTGGCGACGAACCCGTGTTGCTGGCGCGGCGTTCGCGTTCCCCGGTTTGGATCGGGCGTGACCGCGTTGCCGCCGCGCGCGCCTTGCGTGCCGCGCATCCCGAGGTCGACGTCATCGTGACCGACGACGGTCTTCAGCATTACCGCCTGCGGCGCGACGTCGAGATCGTCGTAGTCGATGCGCACCAGATGGGTAACCGGCTGATGCTGCCGGCCGGGCCGCTGCGCGAGCCGGTGTCGCGGTTGGCACAGGCGCAGCTGGTGCTGGCGCACGGCGACATGCCACCGGCGGTGCGTGCGAAGTGCCCGCCGGCGCCTGTCTATTCGATGCGGCTGTGGCCGACTGCGTTCTATCGTTTGACCGACCCGCGCCAGCGCCGCTCGCCGGGCGAATTCTCCGACCTTAAGCTGCGCGCACTGGCTGGTATCGGTCGGCCGGAGCGTTTTTTTTCCACACTGCACGACTTCGGCCTGCACCCGGTGGCTGAAGAGGCCTTCGCCGATCACCACCCGTTCACCGCGGATGACGTCGCGCTGCGCGACGCCGATGCGCTCGTGGTGACCGAGAAGGATGCGATAAAATTGCAAGCTTTTGCGCCGCGCGAAACCTGGGTGCTGCCGGTCGATGCCGACATCCGGGAAGGGGCGCTGGAGCGCGTACTGGAGCGTTTGAATGGATGCAAAACTGCTTGAAATCCTGGTCTGCCCGCTGTGCAAGGGGCCGCTCGAGTTCCGCAAGGCGGCCAACGAGCTGGTCTGCAAACCCTGCCGGGTTGCGTACCCGGTGCGCGACGGTATCCCGGTGATGCTCGAAGACGAAGCGCGCGCGCTGGCTGACGACGAGGCGGGCGCCTGAACATGGCGGCGCCTTTCCAGGCCGTGGTGCCGGCGCGCTACGCCTCGACCCGGCTGCCGGGCAAGCCGCTCGCAGACATCGCCGGCAAGCCGATGGTGGTGCGCGTGATGGAGCGTGCGCAGGCCTCGGGCGCCGAGTCGGTGTGGGTGGCGACGGATCACGCCGATGTCGAAGCGGCGGTGCGTGCCTGCGGTGGCAAGGTGCTGATGACGCGGCCGGAGCACCCGAGCGGCACCGATCGGCTGGCGGAAGTCGTCGAGACGCTGGGTTGGCCGGATGACACGATCGTCGTCAATGTGCAGGGCGATGAGCCGCTGATCGATCCGGCAGTAGTGGCCGCCGTGGCGCAGGCGCTGGCCGACGACCCCGCGGCGGCGATCGCCACTGCTGCGCACCCGATCCACGATGCCGACGAGTTCTTCAACCCGGCGGTGGTCAAGGTGGTGTGTGACGCCGCCGGCAATGCGATGACGTTCTCGCGCGCGCCGATTCCGTGGGCGCGCGATGCCTTCGCGAAGGACCGCAGCGTGCTGCCGGCCGAGCTGGGTGCGCTGCGCCACGTCGGGCTCTACGCCTACCGGGTGTCCTTCCTGCGGCGCTACGCCGCGCTGGCGCCGTCGCCGCTTGAGTCGATCGAGATGCTCGAACAGCTCCGCGCGTTGTGGCACGGCTGCCGGATCCGTGTGATCAGGCTCGCGTCGGCGCCGCCGGCGGGCGTGGATACGCCCGAAGACCTGGCCCGCGTGCGGGCCCATTTCGAATCCGCTGCCGCCGGGCACTGAGACCGGCGGCGGTAAGTTCAGGGTAAGCGCGGCCGCCGATACTGGTGATTGCCGCCACACATATCAGGAGAAGGGGAGATGCGTCTGATTCTGTTGGGCCCGCCGGGTGCGGGCAAGGGTACCCAGGCCAAGTTCATCACCGAGAAGTACGGCATTCCGCAGATCTCGACCGGCGACATGCTGCGCGCGGCGATCAAGGAAGGCACGCCGCTGGGGCTTGCTGCCAAGCAGGTGATGGATGCCGGTCAGCTGGTATCGGATGACCTGATCATCGGCCTCGTCAAGGAGCGCCTGGCCCAGCCGGACTGCGCCAAGGGCTATCTGTTCGACGGTTTCCCGCGCACGATTCCGCAGGCTGAAGCCCTCAAGAGCTCGGGCGTTGCGCTCGACTTCGTGCTGCAGATCGATGTGCCGGATTCCGAAATCGTCACCCGCATGAGTGGGCGCCGCGCTCACCTGGCGTCGGGTCGCACCTACCATGTGGTGTTCAACCCGCCCAAGGTGGAAGGCAAGGACGACGTGACCGGCGAGCCGCTGGTGCAGCGCGACGACGACCGTGAAGAAACGGTCAAGAAGCGCCTCGAGGTCTACCACTCGCAGACCGCGCCGCTGGTGAAGTACTACAGCGACTGGGCGGCGACCGGCGACGCGAAGGCGCCGAAGTACCGCATGATCTCCGGCCAGGGCAGCGTGGACGCGATCACCACGCGCGCGCTCGAAGCATTGGCCTGATCGGTTGTTTGGCGCGACCCGGCAAGGGTCGCGCCGCTTTCAGCTCAGTCTTCCGCCTCGCGCCACCACCGGCGCAACACCGCGCTGCCACCCACGACCAGCGCAAGCGTGATCCCGACAAACAGCAGCGTCAGCCAGCCCGGCCGCGTTGCGGCGTTCACGATCTGCTCGGCAAACAGGGCGCTCACCAACACCAGCGGCAACATGCCGATCGCGCTGCCGAAGAGGAAGTCGCGCAGGCGGATCGTGCTCACGCCGGCCACCATGTTCACCAGCGCGAAGGGCGCCACCGGCACCAGACGCAGCGCGATCGAACTGAGCACGCCGCGGTGCCCCAGTCGCTGGCTGATGTAACGCACCTTCGGGCCTGCCAGGCGGCTGATCGCCTCCTGCCCGAGCCAGCGGCCGAGCAGGAAGCTCAACGCAGAACCGAGCGTTGCGCCGCAGATACCGTAAAGGATGCCGAGCGCCGGTCCGAAGGCCAGTGCGCAGACCAGCATCAGGATCGACAGCGGCACCGCGATGACGCAGGCGAGCGCGAAGCTGCTAACCGCGGCGACCGGCCCGAGTTGCTGACCGAGCCGTCGCAGGCTGGCCACAAGGCGTTCCAGATCCAGCATGTCACGCAGCGGCGTCAGTTGCCAGGCCAGTGCCAGCGCGATGATGGCCGCGATGGCGAGGAAGAAGCCGCGGCGCCGATGGCGCAGCTGCGCGTCGGTGGATGCGTCGCGCGTCTGCGGCTTCAATCCGGCTCACCCAGTTCAGCCCGCAGCGCGGCGGCAAGCGCTTCGACATGGCCGACCTCGAACACCGAGCCATGCAGGCCGGCGATTTCGCGGGTCACCAGCGCGCCACCAGCGAGTCGCGCCCAGGGGCGGAACAGCCAGCGGTCCCAGTTCGCCAGACCCGATGATTTGATCAGGCAGCAGCGGCCCGCGAAGGCCTGCGGCCGGTAGTCGTGCAGCGCCATGACCTGGGCTACGAGGCCGGTGTCGGCGAACATCGCGCCGAGGCGGCGCCCGTTCATGCTGAGTTCCTGCACATACAGACTGCGCGTAAGCCAGGCGAGCAGGCGCCAGAAGCGCGGTCGACGCAGCAGCGGGCCGGGATATACGGTGTCGATCAAAACCAGGCCGCGCACCGTGACGCCCCGCGTCTGCAGGTTGCGGGCAGTCTCCAGCGCAGCAATGCCGCCAACCGAGAAACCCGCCAGCATCACCGGCTGACGCGCATGCTGGGCGATCTTGTCTGCGTATTGCGCCGCGAGGTCGGCCATGTCGGCGAGTTTACCGGAGGTGGGCGGCTGCAGCATGAACAGGTTGATCTCCGGGCCGAGCGCGCGTGCCAGCGCTTGCATGCGCATCAGGTCGCCATGCCCGGACGCCGCGACGTAAAGCGTGCTGCTGCCGCTCTGCTGGCCCAGCGGCAACATCAGTCGCGTGGGGCCTGCTTCGTCCTGAAGCGCCTCGGCAAGCAGCGCAACGCTTGGGTTTTCGGTCAGCATCAGCAGCGAGGCCGACTTGCCGGTCAGGCGCTGCACGCCCGCGAGAATATCGACCGCCGCCAGCGAATCGCCGCCCAGCTCGAAGAAGTCGTCGTCGATGCCGATGCCCTGCATCTTCAGGTCTTTTTCCCAAAGTGCAAGCAGGCCGCGCTCCAGTTCAGTACGCGGCGGGCGAACAGTCTCGCCATGGCTAGGGCCAGTTGGTTCGGGCAGCGCGGCATAGTCGACCTTGCCGGTGCTGTTGAGCGGCAGTGCGGGCAGGATCGTGATGCCGGCGGGCAGCATGTAATCCGGCAGGTGGCTGCGAAGGTAACGATTGACTCCGGCGCAGTCCTGTCCTTCTGCTGCGATCCATGCGTGCAGACGGGGCTTGCCGTCGGCCTCAACGAGGCGCACCGCAGCCTGATTCACCCCGGCAATTACGAGCAGGGTGGCTTCGATTTCAGCGGGCTCGATGCGGTAGCCGCGCAACTTGATCTGGCGGTCGCTGCGGCCGGCGAAGTGCAGCGCGCCATCGGCCGTCAGCCAGCCGCGATCACCGCTGCGATACATGCGGGCGCCGGACCGGAAAGGGTCTGCGGCAAATGCTTCGGCGTCGAGGTCGGCGCGGTTCAGGTAGCCACGCGCAATGGTGTCGCCGCCGATCCAGATGTCACCCACGCAGCCGAAGGGGGTGAGGCGTCGGGTGTCATCCAGCACATAGATGCGGGTATCGTCCACCGGCCGGCCGACCGGCAGCGTGCGATCGTCGTCCGCCTCGCTGCAGGGCCACGCGGTGGCGAAGATGCAGGCTTCGGTCGGGCCGTAGACGTTGTAGAGGCGGCCACCGCAGACGTCACGGAAGCGCTGGGCGAGCGCCGGCGGCAACACATCGCCACCGCAGCATGCGACGCGCAGGTGCAGGCTGGGCAGCGTCGCCGCAGCATCGACGAAGCGCCGCAGCGTCGATGGCACGAAGCTGGTGAACGTGACGCCGTGGCGTGCCGAAAATTCGGCCACCGCCTCGGGGGCAAGGCGCCCTGGCGGTGGCAGCGCGACGCTGGCGCCGCACACCAGCGGCAGCACCAGTTCGATCAGGGCCGGGTCGAAGGTCATCTGCGTGGCCTGTGCAGCGCGATCGGCCGGCGTGATGCCCCAGGTCTCGGCCAGCCAGGCGATACGGCGGGCGAGCGCGCCGTGTTCGATCATCACCCCCTTGGGGCGGCCGGTGGAGCCGGAGGTGAACAGCACATAGGCAAGATCCACCGGCGCGGGCGCTGGCCAGTCGGGGCTTGGGGCGGCGCCCGCAAGGCCGGGCTGCGGCCCCAGCGCGATTGCATTTGGGTGCAGCGCGGCGATCCGCGCGCGCTCCACCGGATCAACCAGCACCGCGATCGCGAGACTTTCCTGCAGCACGACCGCGAGGCGCGCGTCTGGTGCATCGACATCCAGCGGCAGGAAGGCTGCACCGGCTTTAGTGATGGCGAGTATCGCAACCACCATGTCGACCGAGCGCCGCATGCAGACCGCGACGATTGTGTCGCGCGCCGCACCGGCCGCGCGCAGCCGCACCGCCAGCGCCTGTGCCCGGCGGTCGAGCTCACCGTAGCGGATGTCGCCGCCCTCCCACATCAGCGCCAGTGCGTCGGGCTGCTTGCGTGCCTGCGCTTCGAACAGCGCGATGAAGGTCGGCGGCGCTGCGGTCTCCTGCAGCCCGCGGTGTACGCCGTCAAGCACGGCCACGCGTTCGTCAGGCGGCAGGATGTCGATCGCAGCGACGCGCTCGGTGGTGTGACGCGCGATCTCGCCCATCACATGGCGGATGCGGTGCCCCAGCAGTGCCAGCTCGCCCTGCGCGAAACAGGCGCTGCTGCCTTCGAGCACCAGCTCCAGATCGCCGCTGTCATCGAACTCGCAGACCGTGAGCCCCAGCGGATAACGGGCGACGCCGGAGAACAACTGCCAGGAATCCACCGCACAGGCATCGCCGAAACGCACGGAGTAATCCTGCCGCTCGAAGGAGAGCAGCACATCGAAGACGCTGTCGCGGTGGCTGCGGATCGCCTTGAGCTGGCGCGCGACTTCGCTCAGCGGGTAGCGTGCATGGCGCAGCGCGCTGCGCAAGGTGCGGCTGATGCTGCCGACCAGATCGGCAACCGTATCGTCGGGCGTAACGCCGATGCGCAGCGGCAGTACGCCGACGAACATGCCCGGTGTGCGCTTGTGGCGTTTGCCATTGCGGTTGAGGCTGGGCACGCCGACGACGATCTCGCCCAAGCCCCGCACGCGGCAGAAATACAGCGCAAGCGCCGCAAGGAAGATGCAGAAGGCGCTTTGCCCGGGCCCGCTCGCGGCTGCGACGATCTGCTGGTAGTCGCCGCGCGGTAGTGGCAGGCGGCTCAGCGCGGCGGCGGGCAGGCGGATGTGGTGATCGGCGCGCGCGGCGCTGTGGCGTTCGAACAGCGGCGGCGGCAGGCTTGGCAGCTGTTCGGCCCAGAACGCCGCGTCGGCGAGGAAATCCGGCGAGGCGCGATAGGCGAGCGACTCATCGATGAAGCTGCGGTAGTCGCCATCCTCGGCGGGCTCCGCTGCATTGCCCGCAAGCAAGGCGGCGTAGTGGGCGGCCCAGCGCAGCATGATCTGTGTCGTGCCCCAGCCATCCATCACCAGATGGTGGAACTGGATGATCACGCAATGCTCGGTGTCGCCGGCGCTGAGCAGCGCGATGCGCCACGGTGGCGTGGTGTCGAGCGCGAACGGTGTCGCCAGCGAAGCGTTCCACCAGTTCTGCACTGCCTCGCGCAGCGCATCGCCGGGCGCGGCGTTGGCGAAGATCAGCGCCTGCTGGTGCGTGCTCAGCACCTGCTGGCCGCCTGCGGCCAGGGGCACGAATCGCAGCACTTCGCATTCGGCCGCGGTTCGATCCAGTGCGGCCTGAAGCAGGTGAGTCTCCAAGCGCCCTTTGAACAGGATGCCGCCCCCGATGATCAGGTGCGGGCTACCGGGCCAGGCGCGCTGATCGAGCCAGACTTCGTGCTGGCTCAGCGACAGCGGCACTGCGCCTTGCGCTACAGCGCGAAGCTCTGGCGATCCCATCGCGCGATCTCGCTGCTTGCGTATCGGTAGCCAGCCGCTGCGATCTCGCGCGCGTGGCGGTAAGCCATCAGCGGGAATTCTGCGACAGGGGGTTCGAGGTAGTAGTCGGACAGCGAAATCGTCCGCCCGCGCTGTGTCAGGCCGCCCATGTGGCTGGCGCGGTAGAGGATGTCGCCGATGCCGGGCATCACCGGCGCGTCGGCCAGCATGTGGCCGCGGATCTTTCGCCACGGAGACAGGCGTTTGAGTTCGGCATCCACCTGCAGCGCCTCGCGCACATCTACGTCGACCGCGATCACGGTGCCGTTGCCGCGGCGTTTTTCGAGTTTGGTGCCAAGCCGGGTCCGCATCGCTTCCACCGGCACGTTGTCGAGAATCGCACCGTCGACCAGCAAGTCGCCGCCGAGCAGCACCGGCGGCAATAGCCCGGCCGGCGAGTTGCTGGCCAGCACCGCGCGCCATAGCGGGCCGGTGTCCTGCACCGTGGTGCAGGCCTGGCTCAGGTTGCAGGCGGCGGCGAAGTAGGGGCGCCACAGCGCATCCGCGGTGGCATCGCCGAACAGGCGCCGCAGCTCACGCTCGATGCGCCGGCCGGACAGCACCGAAATCACCGGCAGCGCGGGCCGTTCGCCGGTACGCGTGAAGCTCAGGATGTTCTCGCGGATCTCGTCAAAGCCGATGCCGCAGGCGTACTGCGCGCCGATCAGCGCACCCATGCTGTTGCCGCCGATCAGATCGATCGGAATCCGCGCCTCTTCCAGTGCCTGCAGCACGCCAATGTGTGCAAAGCCGCGCGCACCGCCGCCGCCAAGCACAATGCCGGTTGCGCGCCCGGTCAGGAAGCGGGCCAGGCTTTCGTGGTCGCCCGGCTTGTCTTGCCGCATCAGGTAGACGCGCTCCACGTCACGCGCCGCGCGCCACGGCGCCGGTGCGGTGGGCGTTGAGGTGCCAGCGGGGTGCATCAGCACCAGATGCTGGCGTTTGTAAATCAGCCCGGGCTCCAGGCGGAGCTGTTGTTCGAGCGTGCCAACCTCGGGCGCGTGCGTGCTCGCGGCAACGAAGATCACCTGATCGGCCTGCCTCACCGCGAATTTCGTCCACGGCGATAGCGCTGCTTCGGCTTCGTACAGGATGAAGTCGGTGGAGACCTCCATCGCGTCCACCGTGCCCAGCCGCCGCGCGATGGCGTGGTCATCGGATGCCTCGCCGTGGGCCGGCGGGCGCAGATGGGTCACGCGTCGCGTTGCGAACGCTTGGGCAAGGCCCTGCGCCAGCGCCGCAGCTTCGTCACCGGCGTGTAAGGGGATGATCGCAAAGGCTTGCGCTCGCTTGCGCTCGGCAATCTGCGGCAGGTGGCGCAGGTAGTGGTAGATCGCCTGCGAGAAGATCTGGCTGAAGACCAGCGGGTTCTGCAGCAGCAGTGTTTCGTAGTGCCCACGGCTGAGTTCCGCGACGGTCGAGTCGCGCAGCGCCACGACGTCGGCCGTGCGCGGTTGCTGCAGGATCATGCCGGTCTCGCCGATGCATTCGCCGGGGCACAGCTCGTTGTAGAGCAGCAGATTGCCTTCGGGGTCGTTGCGCGACACCCGCAGACGGCCGGCCAGCACGATCACGAGGCTGCCGGAGGGCTCCTTCTCGCGATAGATGACTTCGCCCGCCGCCTTGCGCACTGGTTTGAGCTGCGCGACAAGCTGTGACAGCGCCGTTTCGTCGATCTGCCCGAAGAGGCGGCTGCCGCGCAGGATGTTGCCGATCCGTGCCGCGTCGTAGCTGGCTTCGGGCATGGCAGGTCCCGTGTGTGTCAGTCTAGAGGCGGACTGCGGGGTTGAGCGTGTAGCGGCCGGTGAATGAGGCCTGCGCGAGGATGTGTTGGGCAATCGCTGCGCGTACATCGGCGCCGCCGAAGCGGCCGTCTACCGGCACGCGATCGATGTCGAGCGCGTACAGCGTGAAGATGTAACGGTGCGGCAGTTCGTCGTTCCACGGCGGGCAGGGGCCGTCGTAGCCGTGATAGTCGCCGCCCATGTCGGCGTCGCCCGCAAACCAGCCGGTGTAGTCGTTCAGCCCCTGGCGGGTGTCGAGCGGGCCGGCGCTGGGTTTGCCGCGTGCCACCACGCCGTCACTGAAGCTGCCGGCGGCGATCTCGTCGATGCCGACCGGGATGTCGATCAGCACCCAGTGAAAAAAATCCACCCGCGGCAGCGTGATCGGCACGCTGCGGCCTTCCTGATTCACATCGTCACCGCGGCTTGGCACGTCCGGGTCGTGGCAGATCAGCGCATACGAACGGGTGCCCGCAGGTGCGCCCGACCAGGCAAGGTGCGGGTTGCGGTTGGCCGACAGCGCGACATGGCCGGCCGAGGCCGGAACGGCGAAGGCGAATTCGCCCGGAATCGGTGCGCCGTCGCGAATGCTGTTACTCCAGAGCTTCATGGGTGCCTCCCTGGTGACATTGCGCCGGCAGCGAGCGACTACCGGCGCGAGTTTCCGACGCTGTTCATTGCAGCTTAGGTGCGCCGACGGAAGTCCGCGACGCGGAAGCCGAGCGCAAACAAGGTGACAAAGTAGCTCGCGGCTCCGCCGCATACCACCGCTGTCAGCCACAGTACGCGCTGCAGACCGTGCATTTCGAGCCAGTGTTGCTCGCTGCCCATGCCGACCCATAGCACGATCGCCATCACCACCAGCCCGCCGGCTTGCCGGATTGCAAAGCGGCCCCAGCCCGGTTGCGGTTTGAAGATGCCGCGGCTGCGCAGGCCGTGGAACAACAGCGCCGCATTCAACGTTGCCGCCAGACCGATCGACAGCGCGAGCCCTGCGTGCTTCAACGGCCCGATGAAGGCAAGGTTAAGTGCCTGCGTCACACATAGCGTCAACAACGCGATCTTCACCGGTGTCTTGATGTCCTGCCGCGAATAGAAGGCCGGCGCCAGGATCTTCACCAGAATGATGCCGGAGAGGCCCACCGCGTATGCAGTCAGCGCCGAGCGAGTCTGCATCACGTCGTTGGTCGAGAAGGCGCCGTGGTGGAACAGCGTGGTCACCAGTGGCACAGCGAGAATCGCAATCCCCACCACCGCAGGCAGTGTGAGCAACAGCGCCAGTCGCAGGCCCCAGTCGAGCAGGGCCGCGAACTCGTCGTGCTCGCCCTTGGCATGCAGTTTCGAGAGGCTGGGCAGCAGGATCGTACCGAGCGCCACGCCCAGCATGCCGGACGGGAATTCCATCAGGCGGTCGGCATAGTAAAGCCACGAAACCGAACCGGTCGGCAGGAAGGACGCGAAGATGGTGTTGATGAGCAGGCTGATCTGCGCGACCGAAACCCCCAGCGTTGCCGGCGCCATCAATTTGAGTACGCGGCGCACACCCGGGTCGGACCAGTCCGGCCGGAAGCGCGGCAACATGTCGATCTTCTTCAGCGCCGGCACCTGAAAGGCCAGCTGCAGGATGCCGCCGAGGAACACCGCCCAGCCCAGCGCGATGACCGGCGGATCGAAGTAGGGCGCGGCGAATAGCGCCATCACGATGAACGCGACGTTCAGCAAGACCGGCGTGAAGGCCGGTACCGAGAAGCGGCTCCATGCATTCAGGATGCCGCCGGCGAGTGCCACCAGCGCCATGAACAGGATGTACGGGAAGGTGATACGGGTGAGCTCGACGGTCAGCGCGAACTTGTCGGCATTCTTCGCGAAGCCCGGCGCCGAAATCAGGATCACCGCCGGCGCGAATATCACGCCCAGCAGCGCCACCAGGGCCACCGCAATGCCGAGCAGCGTCGCCACATGGTCGACCAGCGCGCGGGTGTCTTCCTCGGAGCGGCGGTTCTTGTATTCCGACAGGATCGGCACGAAGGCCTGCGAGAACGCGCCTTCCGCGAACAGACGGCGGAGCAGGTTGGGGAGGCGGAAGGCGACGAAGAAGGCGTCGGTCGCAATGCCGGCGCCAAAGGCGCGCGCGATGACAAAGTCCCGAACGAAACCGAGGATGCGCGACAGCAGGGTCATGCCGCTGACCGTCGCAAGAGCCTTGAGGAGATTCACTGAATATGCCGGAGGGAAGCTGAGCGGGGGATGATAGCCACCCGAGCATGTCCGGGGCAACTTAAGTGCTTGCCTAATTTGCAGAAGGTCGTTAAAATCGCCGGCTTTCTGTACGAATACTAACTGGACGTTCCAACATGGCCAACTCGGTACAAGCCCGCAAACGCGCGCGCCAGGCGCTCAAGGCGCGAGCTCACAACGCCAGCCTCCGTTCCCGCCTGCGCACCGCGATCAAGGCGGTTCGTAAGGCCATCGACGCGGGCGATCAGGCAGCTGCAAAGCAAGTCTTCGACCAGTCGATGAGCACCATCGATTCGATCGCTGACAAGAAGATCATCCACAAGAACAAGGCTGCCCGTCACAAGTCGCGTCTGTCGGCTGCGATCAAGGCGCTGGGCGCTACCGCCTGAGTTCTTGCTGATCTGGCATGAAAAACGGCTTCCCGCGGGAAGCCGTTTTCTTTTGTGCCTCGCTTTGGGCGGGGTGCTTGAGCTTACTCGTCGGCGAGCGGATCGACCTGAAGGTCGTTGTCCTTTGCGAAGTTGACGAGAAAGTTATAGGCGAGCGGTTCGAGTTCGTGCAGGCGCTTGTCGACGACGACACACTTCTCGCCGCCCAGCGTGCAGCCGGGGCGCACATACGGCGAGTAGCGCATGCGCTTTTCGGCGCCGAAGGCCGACATGATGCCGCACAGGCGGTCTGCCCAGTCGCTCGGGCGGAATTTTCGGCCCTCACGCGTGAGGCCGACGATCACGAAACTCTCAATCGACATGGCGTGCTCCGGGGCCTGACGAGGGTTTTTGGCCCCGCTGAACTACCGGTCTGAAACGTTGTGTGGCGCGGATTCTAGCAGAGCGGGCGAGGGCGCCAAAGCCGGACGGTGGCGTATGGGCTGCAATCGGTGTTGCGGCAGAAAGTTCCATTGGGTCGACGTGATTTGACGGCTGCCGTAAAATTGAAGGTTCCTCTATGCGGCTGACGTCAGCCTGACGCGATCGCATCGAGTACTCACAGCAACGCACCACCCACTGCATGACCAACGGGGCCGCGCGCGAAACCGATCGCGGCCGAGCGAGATGATGATGGCGACTGCGCCCAGGCACTTTCTTCAGTTCAACGACTTTTCGCGTGAAGAGTTCGATTACCTCTTCGAGCGGACACGCTGGATCAAGGACAAGTTCAAGCGCTACCAGCCCTACCACCCCTTGTTCGACCGCACGCTGGTGATGATTTTCGAGAAGGCCAGTACGCGTACGCGGCTGTCCTTCGAGGCCGGCATGTTCCAGCTGGGTGGCTCGGCGATCTATTTGAATACGCGTGACTCGCAACTGGGGCGTGGCGAACCGGTGGAAGATGCCGCGCAGGTCATGTCGCGCATGTCGGACGTGGTGATGATCCGCACCTTCGAGCAGGGCATCGTCGAGCGCTTCGCGGCCAACTCGCGCGTGCCGGTCATCAACGGCCTGACCAACGAATACCACCCGTGCCAGATCATGGCGGACATCTACACCTGGATCGAGCAGCGTGGCCCGATCCAGGGTAAGACGGTGGCCTGGATCGGCGACTCCAACAACGTCTGCAACACCTGGTTGCAGGCCGCCGAGGTGCTGGATTTCAACGTGCGCGTGTCGACGCCGCCCGGTTACGAGGTCGAGCCCGAGCGCGCGAACCTCTACGGCACCGGCCACTTCGAACAGTTCGCCGATCCGATGGAAGCGGCGCGCGGCGCCGATCTGATTACGACCGATGTGTGGACCTCGATGGGTTTCGAGGCGGAGAACGAAGCGCGGATCAAAGCCTTCGCCGACTGGCAGGTGGACGCCGACATGATGCGCGTGGCTAATCGTGGTGCGCTGTTCATGCACTGCCTGCCGGCGCATCGGGGCGAGGAAGTCTCGGCCGAAGTGATCGACGGGCCGCAAAGCGTGGTTTGGGACGAGGCGGAAAACCGCCTGCATGCGCAGAAAGCGCTGCTTGAGTACCTCGTGATGGGGCGGGTTGACGGCAAGTAAGCGGACGGAGGCTGCACCATGATCGATCACATGACCTTTCGTGTAACGGATATCGAGCGCACCAAGTCGTTCTACGCGGCGGCGCTGGCGCCACTCGGCTACGTGCCGGCTTACGATGCGGTGCATGACGGGGTCCGTGTGTTGGGCTTTGCCTGTGACAGCAAGATCGATACCTGGTTTGTTGGAGCGCCGGATGCGACAACGCGTTGCCATCTCGCTTGGCGGGCGCCGAACCGGGCCGCAGTCAATGCCTTCTACGCCGCGGCGATGGCGGCCGGTGCGCGTGACAACGGCGCGCCCGGCCTGCGTGCGCACTACCATCCGGACTACTACGGCGCCTTCGTGATCGACCCAGAGGGCAACAACGTCGAGGCGGTATGCCACGACCCTGAGTAACAAGATTGATCGGGCCCCCGAACGCCGGGCGGGGGCTGTGCTGGATCCTGTTCGCGCATCGGCACGCTCGGCGCGAACGGTGACCTACCCGGCCTGTATGCACCACTTCGAGCCTGCTGGTGGGTGATGCGTCGGAATCATCGAGGAACTGAAATGAGTGAAGCGAAGAAAGTCGTTCTGGCCTACTCCGGTGGCCTGGACACGTCGGTCATCCTGAAGTGGTTGCAGGACACCTATCAGTGCGAAGTGGTGACCTTCACCGCCGACCTGGGGCAGGGCGAAGAGCTGGAGCCGGCGCGTACCAAGGCGCTGAAGTTCGGCATCAAGCCGGAAAACATCTTCATCGACGATCTGCGCGAAGAGTTTGTCCGCGATTTCGTGTTCCCGATGTTCCGCTGCAACACCGTGTATGAAGGCGAGTACCTGCTCGGTACCTCGATCGCACGCCCGCTGATCGCCAAACGCCTGATCGACATCGCACGCCAGACCGGCGCGGACACGATCTCCCACGGCGCAACGGGGAAGGGCAACGACCAGGTTCGTTTCGAGCTGGGCGCCTACGCGCTGATGCCGAACGTCAAGGTCATTGCGCCGTGGCGCGAGTGGGATCTGCTGTCGCGCGAGAAGCTCCTGGCTTACGCCGAGAAGCACGGCATCCCGGTCGAGATGAAGCACAAGAACGGTGGCGCGCCGTATTCGATGGACGCTAACCTGCTGCACATTTCGTTCGAAGGTCGCCATCTGGAAGACCCGAAGAACGAAGCTGAAGAATCGATGTGGCGCTGGACCGTGTCGCCGGAAGCGGCACCGGACGCGCCCGAGTACGTCGATCTGGAATTCGAGCGCGGCGACGTCGTGGCGATCAACGGAACCCGCCTTGCCGCACACGAAGTGCTGGCCAAGCTCAACGAGCTGGGCGGCAAGCACGGCATTGGCCGTCTGGATCTGGTCGAGAACCGCTATGTCGGCATGAAGTCGCGCGGCTGCTATGAAACCCCGGGAGGTACGATTCTCCTCAAGGCGCACCGTGGCATCGAGTCGATCACGCTCGACCGCGAAGTCGCGCATCTGAAGGATGACCTGATGCCGCGCTATGCCAGCCTGATCTATAACGGTTACTGGTGGGCGCCGGAACGCCGCGCGCTGCAGGTGCTGATCGACCATACCCAGACCAACGTGAATGGCTGGGTGCGCGTGAAGCTCTACAAGGGATCGGTGTCGGTGGTGGCGCGGGATTCCAAGGACACCCTGTTCGATCAAACCATCGCGACTTTCGACGACGATGGCGGTGCTTACAACCAGGCCGATGCAGGAGGTTTCATCAAGCTCAATGCTTTGCGTATGCGGATCGCGGAAAATGCGCGTCGCAAGCGCGGTGCCTGAGCTTTGAAGTAGTGCGGGCCGCCTTAGGGCGGCCCTTGCGTTTCAAGGCCGCGCTCGCTGCCAAGAGCGGTGGAAGCACCCCGCCGGGCAGCGTCAGACGGATTGACCCCCGAATTGACCCCCTAGATTCGTTCAAGAATGAGGCGCAGCATGATCAAGAAAATCGGTGTCCTGACCAGCGGTGGCGATTCGCCCGGCATGAACGCGGCGATCCGCGCCGTGGTACGCGCGGGCTTGTCCAGCGGGCTCGAGGTCTACGGCATTCACGACGGTTACCTCGGTTTGCACCAGGACCGCATCGAGAAGCTCGAGCGCTACAGCGTGTCGGACGTCATCAACCGTGGCGGCACATTCCTCGGCTCGGCCCGCTTCCCTGCCTTCAAGGAAGAGTCGGTGCGTCGCGAGGCGATCCAGAACCTGAAGAAGCACGCGATCGACGCACTGGTCGTGATCGGTGGTGACGGCTCCTACATGGGGGCGAAGAAGCTCACCGAAATGGGCTACCCCTGCATCGGCCTGCCGGGCACGATCGACAATGACATCGCGGGCACTGATTTCACGATCGGCTTCGATACCGCGCTGAACGTGATTCTCGAAGCGATCGACCGCTTGCGCGATACCTCCAGCTCACACAAGCGCATCTCGGTGGTTGAGGTGATGGGCCGTCACTGCGGTGACCTCGCGATGTCGGCTGCAGTGGCCGGCGGTGCTGAGTTCGTCGTGGTGCCGGAGCAGCCCTTCGACAAGGCTTCGCTGCTGTCGCAAATCGAAGCCGGTATTGCGCGCGGCAAGCGCCATGCGCTGGTCGTGATCTGCGAACACGTGACCGACGTGAACGCGCTGGCGAAGGAGATCGAGGAGCGCACCGAACTGGAGACTCGCGCCACGATCCTTGGCCACATCCAGCGCGGCGGTTCGCCGACGGCGCGCGATCGCTTGCTTGCCAGCCGCATGGGGGCGTTTGCCGTCGAGCTGCTGCTGCAAGGGCATGGCGGCCGCTGCATCGGCTTGCAGCACAACGAAATGGTGCACCACGACATCGTTGACTGCATCGAGAACATGAAGCGCCCGTTCAACCAGGAACTGTTCGACCTGAGCGCCAAGCTGTTCTGACACGGCATTGCGCCACTAAGAAGCCGCCTTCGGGCGGCTTTTGTCTTTCTGGCGCTGCGTGAATTGTCAGCGAGGTGTCAGCCCAAGTTGCTGAAATGTAGGCAATTTTCTTATTGTGCGGTGCGGGCGTGCTGGGTAGAATCGCGCCCGTCGGAATTTGCCCAAAGCCGGTTCATGGAGCTTGGGTTTGGACAAATCCCATAATCAGAGAGCCCATGGAAACCGTCACCCTGTTCGGTCTGACCGTCGCGCAGTTCGAGGACTTGTCGCTCAAGTTCTTCCTGACCGCGTTGATCGCCTACATGTTCTTCATCATCTGGAATCTTGCGCGCGAGTCGAAAGCGGGCAAGGTTGGCACTGCAGTGCTGTTTTTTGCGCTTGGCACCGGCATGTTCGGCTTCATGGCAAAGTCGGTGATTGCGAAGGTCCTGGGCATCGAGTAACGCCCATTCCGCAGGACGACGAGAGGCCACGGCTATAATCCGTGGCCTTTTTCATTTCCAGCTCAATTCGGAGAGTCTGATGTCTGCAGCGGATCAGTTCGACGGTGTATCCGTCGTCAAGAAAGCCAATGTCTACTTCGATGGCAAGTGCGTCAGCCACACGGTGCAATTTGCCGACGGCACGCGCAAGTCGGTCGGCGTGATTTTGCCGTCCAGCCTGACCTTCAATACCGGCGCACCGGAAATCATGGAAGTGATCGACGGGCGCTGCCGTGTGAAGCTGGCCGGCGCCACGGCTGCGGTGGAATACGCTGCGGGGCAGTCGTTCAATGTGCCCGGCAACAGCAGTTTCGATATCGAAACGCTGGAAACCCTGCACTACGTCTGCCACTTCGGCTGATATTTTTGACCGCCCCGTGCAACGCGGGGCGGGCGGCACTACCCGGGCTGGGGCTTAACGCTGCTCGGCGCCGCGGATCGTAACGGCCGGCAGCGGCAGAGCGTGCCGGTCGTCGATCGCACCTGAAAACTGCACGCACTTGATGTTGGCGACGGGGAAGGCGAGCACGGTGCTCTCCGTCTCCACGATGATCCAGGGGCTTTGCAGGCAACGCTCGATGCCGACCTTCTTGCCTGCCTCGGATTCAAGCTGCTCCGGGAAGGTGAAGGTCTCCTTCTTGCCGTCGATGAACTCGATGACCATGTAGCGTAGTGCCATGCTGATGCCTCCCGGCGGGTGAGTGCGGCTGCGCCCCGATTCTGGCAAGCCCGTCGGCGCGCGGCAAGGCCGCTTCAGGCTTTTGTGAGCTCAGCGGCGAAGCGTCGGGCAATCACGCTGACCATGATCAACTGCAGCAGATGAAACAGCATGATCGGCGCGATGATCAGGCCAAGGGCCGGGTTGCTGCCGAACATGATCTTGGCCATCGGCACGCCGCTCGCGAGCGACTTCTTCGAGCCACAGAATATGGCCGCGATGCGATCCTCCCGGCTGAAGCCAAAGCTTCGGCACAGCAGGCTCGTCAGCGCGAACATCAACGCGAACAAGACCACCGAAATCAAGGCGATCAGCAGCAGCGTGCGCAAACCGTGAGCCGCCCACACGCCCTCGGCGACCGAGTCGGCGAAGGAGTTGGCGACGATCGCGAGGATCGTGGCGCGGTCGAGCAACTTCGCCGCCGCGAGGTGCGCCTCGACCCAGCGCAGCACGAAGGGGCGTAGCAGCTGGCCGAGCACGATCGGCAATAGCACCAGCAGCACGATCTTCAGAATGACGGGGCCGAGCGCCATGCCGCTGCCTTGTGCATGCAGGTAGGCGTTGATCCACAGCGGCGTGATGAAGACGCCGATCAGGCTGGAAAGGCTGGCATTGAAGATTGCCCCCGGCACGTTGCCGCGCGCGATCGAGGTCATCGCGACGGAGGACGATACCGTGGAGGGCAGGGCGCACAGGTAGAACACGCCGAGCGTCAGCGCCGGGTCGAGCTGCCGCCCAAAAAGCTGGTGGAAGCCGATGCCGAGCAGCGGGAACAGCAGGAAGGTCGAGGCCTGCGCCAGCAGATGCAGGCGCCAGTTGACGATGCCTTCGCGCATCTTCTGCGGCGACAGGGTCAGGCCGTAGAGCAGGAATACCAGCGCTACGCCGTAGGTGGTGAAGACATCGATGTGAATCAGTCCGCCGGTCTTCAGCAGCGCCGGCCAGAGCGAGGCCAGCGCGACCGCTGCGATGAGGCTGAACAGGAATCCGTCGATTCCGAAACGTCTGAGGCGGGCCAGCATGAATATCCTTCGATCGTGTGCGCCGGTCGGGCGGCGCACGTTCGCATTCGCAAGTGGATCGAATTGTCGCGCAAGCGAGCGATCGAGGCGTTCGGCGACGAGGCGGTTTGCGTCGGAGAAGCGCCGTCGTTCAGGTAGAGCAAATTGGCGGCGTGAAACCTGGGGGACAATGCAAGGTCACAACTGCGATGCCGCAGCGATCTGCGCCGCGGCCAGTCTGGACGCACCGTGCCTGCATTCCTTCGCGCGCTGAATTCGCGTAACTACCGCCTCTACTTCGCTGGCCAGCTGATCTCGCTGGCGGGCACATGGATGCAGCAGATCGCGATGATCTGGCTCGCCTACCGTTTATCGAACTCGGCCTTCGTGCTCGGCACGATCGGCTTCGCCAGCCAGATCCCGATCCTGGTGTTCGGATCGTTTGGCGGCGTGTGGGTCGATCGGCTCGACCGCCGCCGCCTGATGATCTGGACGCAGGCGGTTGCGATGCTTCAGGCGGTGCTGTTGGCGGTGCTTGCCGGTTTCGGCATGGTGACGCCAGGATTGCTGATTGGTCTGGCCTTCCTGCTTGGCTGCGTCAATGCACTGGATGTGCCGGTGCGGCAGGCGATCGCGGTGCAACTCGTCGACGATCCGGAACATCTGCCGAATGCGATCGCGCTGAATTCGATGCTGATGAACGGCGGCCGCTTCGTCGGGCCGGCGTTGGCCGGCATCGTCGTCGCGGCCTTCGGTGAAACGGCCTGCTTCGTGCTGAACGCGGCCTCGTACCTCGCCGTGCTACTGGCGCTGGTGGCGATCCGCCTTGAGCCGGCGCCGCCGCGTGCTCAGGCCCCGGCGCTGGAGGCCTTGCGCGAGGGCATCGCCTACGCCGTGGCGCACCCCTTCATCCGCCGCTCCTTGCTGCTGGTCGCCAGCATCAGCTTCCTGGCGACGCCCTACGCGGTGATGCTGCCGGTGTTCGCGCGCGAGATCTTCGGCGGCGACGCACGTACCTACGGTTTTCTCGTTGGCAGCGCTGGCGCTGGCTCGCTCGCTGGCAGCCTGCTGCTGGCGACGCACGGCGAACCGCGCCGAATCTCGCGCTGGGTGGCTCTGGCGGCGCCAGCGGTGGGTGCTTGCCTCGCGGGCTTTGCGCTGACGCCTTGGCACTGGCTCGCGACCCTGTTGCTGATGGGCGTCGGCTTCGCGGTGATTCTTGCGGTTGCGGGTAGCAATGTGCTGATCCAGACGCGAGTCGAAGACGCCTTCCGCGGCCGCGTGATGGCGTTGTACTCGATGGCCTTTCTGGGCGTTGCGCCGCTCGGCAGCTTTGCCGTCGGCAGCTTTGGCCATGTGCTCGGCATTCGCGTGACGCTGGCTGCGTGCGGGGTGGCCAGTCTGATGTGTGGACTGGTGTATCGCCATGCAGCGCGGCGTGCTGCGCAGGCGTCGGCCACGGCGTGAGCGACGCTCAAACACAATGAAAAAAGCGGCGGAGCACTTGCGTGCCCGCCGCCCTGGTTTGCCACGCGGAAGCGTTCAGATGGTCTTGACCGGAATCTTGCCGATCTTGGCCTGCCACTCGGCCGGGCCGGTCTGGTGTACCGAGGTGCCCAGCGAATCGACCGCCACGGTGACCGGCATGTCGACCACGTCGAATTCGTAGATCGCTTCCATGCCCAGGTCGCCGAAACCGACGACCTTGGCCGTCTTGATCGCTTTCGAGACGAGGTAGGCGGCGCCGCCCACCGCCATCAGGTAAACCGACTTGTGCTTCTTGATTGCCTCGATCGCCGCAGGGCCGCGCTCGGCTTTGCCGATCATCCCCAGCAAACCGGTTTGCGCCAGCACCTGTTCGGTGAACTTGTCCATACGCGTGGCTGTGGTCGGGCCTGCGGGGCCGACAGCCTCGTCGCGCACCGGGTCGACCGGGCCGACGTAGTAGATGAAGCGGCCGGCCAGATCCACCGGCAGCGGCTCGCCCTTGTTGAGCATGTCGACGATGCGCTTGTGGGCAGCGTCGCGGCCAGTGAGCATCTTGCCGTTGAGCAGCAGTACGTCACCCGGCTTCCAGGAGGCGACTTCCTCGCGGGTCACCGCATCCAGATTCACGCGCTTGCCCTTCGATGCGTCGTAGGTGAGGCTGGGCCAGTCGGCGAGCGAGGGCGGGTCGAGGAAAACCGGGCCGGAGCCGTCGAGCACGAAGTGCGCGTGGCGGGTCGCAGCGCAGTTCGGGATCATCGCCACCGGCAGCGACGCGGCGTGCGTCGGGTAGTCGAGGATCTTCACGTCCAGCACCGTGGTGAGGCCGCCGAGACCCTGTGCGCCAATACCTAGCGCATTGACCTTCTCGTACAACTCGACGCGCAGCTCCTCGATGCGGTTCTGCGGGCCGCGCTTGAGCAGCTCCTGCATGTCGATCGGGTCCATCAGCGCTTCCTTGGCGAGCAGCACAGCCTTCTCGGCCGTGCCGCCGATGCCGATGCCCAGCATGCCCGGCGGGCACCAGCCGGCCCCCATGGTCGGCACGGTCTTGAGCACCCAGTCGACGATCGAATCGGACGGGTTGAGCATCACCATCTTCGACTTGTTCTCGGAGCCGCCGCCCTTCGCCGCGACAGTGATGTCGACCGTGTCACCTGGCACCATCGAGTAGTGGATCACCGCCGGCGTGTTGTCCTTGGTGTTCTTGCGGGCACCGGCCGGATCGAGCAGGATCGACGCGCGCAGCTTGTTGTCCGGATCGTTATAGGCGCGACGCACGCCTTCGTTGATCGCGTCGTCGAGCGAACCGGTGAAGCCTTCCCAGCGCACGTCCATGCCGACCTTGACGAAAACGGTAACGATGCCGGTGTCCTGGCAGATCGGGCGATGGCCTTCGGCGCACATGCGCGAGTTGATCAGGATCTGCGCCATCGCGTCCTTCGCGGCAGGGCTTTCTTCAAGCTCGTAAGCACGCGCGAGGTTGGTGATGTAGTCCGCCGGGTGGTAGTAGCTGATGTACTGCAAGGCGCCAGCGACGCTGTCGATCAGGTCGCTCTGCTTGATGGTGCTCATATGGTCTCTCCCCCCGGATTGATCAGTGGTCTTTGCCCATGAGCAGCGTGCTGTTCATGATGCGGTCGGTGTACGCCATCACCAGTGCGGAGATGACGAAAGTGACATGGATGCCGATCTGGTACATCACGCCATGCTCGATCACCATGAGCTGGAAGGCGTCGGTTGCCTGGCTCATCTTGTTGCCCACGTCGATGAACACTTTCAGCAGGTGAATCGACGATATGCCGATCAGCGCGGTGGCGAGTTTGATCTTCAGCACGCCCGCGTTCACATGGCTGAGCCATTCCGGTTGGTCCGGATGCTCATCGAGGTCGAGCTTGGAGACGAAGGTCTGGTAACCGCCCACGGTGACCATGATCAGCAGGTTTGCGACCATCACGACGTCGATCAGGCCGAGCACGATCAACATGATCTCGACTTCGGACAGCGACGTGGCGTGCGACACCAGGTGGTACAGCTCGTGCAGGAACTTATAGACGTAAACGCCCTGCGCGAAGATCAGACCCAGGTAGAGCGGGGCCTGTAGCCAGCGGCTGGCGAAGATGAATTTCTCAAGCGCGTTGATGGCTTTGTTGCTCATGGTTTCTTTTAGGAATTGCTTGGGGTTGGTGGTGTGCGCGATCTGGCGCCGCAGTGCAGCAATGGATTCTAGCAGGCCGTCGGCAGCGCTCCGTGCGGGAAAGCCCCAAGTCTTATGTAAGAGCTGCGTAAGGCGCTGCCGATGTAATTCGAACCCATAAGAGCCGGGTCGCTTCGCCTGCCAGTGTGCAGCTCGAATGGGCCGAACGGCACTCAAACCAGTCAGAACCCGAGGAGGCTAGTGGCGATGTCGAACGTCGAAACCGCAACGCATGAACACCGCGTATTCCCGCCGTCGGAGGCGGTTGTCAAGGCTGCCGCCGTGTCCGGTGTGGCTGCGTACGAAGCCCTCTGCAAGGAAGCCGAGACGGACTACGAAGGCTACTGGGCCCGCCTGGCGCGCGAACACCTGAGCTGGAAGCAACCCTTCACCAAAACGCTGGGCGCCGAGAATGCGCCCTTCTTCAAGTGGTTCGAAGACGGCAAGCTGAATGTCTCCTACAACTGCCTCGACCGCAACGTCGAGGCGGGTCTCGGTGACAAGGTGGCGATCATCTTCGAAGCGGATGACGGCAAGGTCACCAAGGTCACTTACAAGCAGCTGCTGGCGCTGGTCAGCAAGTTTGCCAATGGCCTCAAGTCGGTCGGCATCAAGAAGGGCGACCGCGTGCTGATCTATCTGCCGATGTCGGTGGAAGGCGTGGCTGCGATGCAGGCCTGCGCGCGGATTGGTGCGACGCACTCGGTGGTGTTTGGCGGCTTCTCCGCGAAGAGCGTGCAGGAGCGTATCCAGGATGCCGGCGCGGTGGCGGTGATTACTGCGGACGAACAGTGCCGTGGCGGCAAGGCGATTCCGCTCAAGCCGATCATCGACGAGGCCTTCGCGATGGGCGGCTGCGAGTCGATCAAGAACGTGATCGTGTATCAGCGCACCGGCGGGTCGATCCCGATGACGGCAGGCCGCGACGTGTGGTTGCACGAACTGATCGCCAACCAAAGCGAGACCTGCGAGCCGGAATGGGTCGATGCGGAACACCCGCTGTTCCTGCTCTACACCTCGGGCTCCACCGGCAAGCCGAAGGGCGTGCAGCATTCGTCGGGCGGCTACCTGCTCCACGCGGTGCTGACGATGAAGTGGACCTTCGACATCAAGCCGGACGATGTCTTCTGGTGCACCGCCGATATCGGCTGGGTTACCGGCCACACCTACATCACCTATGGCCCGCTGGCCTGCGGCGCAACCGAGATCGTCTTCGAAGGCGTGCCGACCTATCCGGATGCCGGCCGTTTCTGGAAGATGATCGAGTCGCACAAGGTGTCGATCTTCTACACCGCACCGACCGCGATTCGGTCGCTGATCAAGGCTGCGGACGTGAATCCGGCGGTGCATCCGACGAAGTACAAGCTCGACAGCCTGCGTTTGCTGGGCTCGGTCGGTGAGCCGATCAACCCGGCCGCCTGGCAGTGGTACTACGACAACGTGGGCGGCGCGCGCTGCCCGATCGTCGATACCTTCTGGCAGACGGAAACCGGTGGTCACATGATCACGCCGCTGCCGGGTGTGACCACGTTGGTGCCGGGTTCCTGCACGCTGCCCTTCCCGGGCATCCAGGCTGCAATCGTCGATGAAACCGGCAACGATGTGCCTTGGGGGCAGGGCGGCATCCTGGTCGTGAAGAAACCTTGGCCCTCGATGATCCGCACCATCTGGGGCGATCCGGAGCGCTTCAAGAAGAGCTACTACCCGCAGGACTTCCAGGGCAAGTACTACCTCGCGGGCGACGGCGCGATCCGCGACAAGGACAACGGTTACTTCACCATCACCGGCCGTATCGACGATGTGCTGAACGTGTCCGGCCACCGCATGGGCACGATGGAGATCGAATCCGCGCTGGTCGCCAACCCGCTGGTGGCGGAAGCCGCCGTGGTGGGGCGCCCGGATGAGCTGACCGGCGAGGCGATCTGTGCCTTCGTGGTGCTCAAGGGCGAACGCCCGACCGGCGATGCAGCGAAGAAGATGATCAAGGAGCTGCAGGACTGGGTCGGCAAGGAAATCGGCCCGATCGCCAAGCCCAAGGACATCCGCTTTGGCGAGAACCTGCCGAAGACGCGCTCCGGCAAGATCATGCGCCGCCTGCTGCGTGCGCTGGCGAAGGGCGAGGAAATCACGCAAGACGTGTCCACGCTTGAGAACCCGGCGATCCTCGAACAGCTCAAGGCCTGATGCATGCGGCAGCCACGTGCTGCCGCTAATCCGATTGGCTAGCAGGGGAAATCGCCGCTGCCACGCAGCGGCGGTATTGAAACGGTAAGGGCGTTGGGGGACGCCCTTACCGTTCGTTTTCTCTGCGCCAAGCGGCTTGATGGCGCACAATTCCGGTGCTGCCAACCCGGCCATGAAGGTCCGGGCATCGCCATGGCGGCGGATACCAAAAGCCCGCTTCAATGCAAAGTGGGCGAGGAGGAGACAAATGGCCAAGCGTGTCCTGATCGCGGATCCGGACGAATCAATCGTTGTGTCGCTCGAATTCCTGCTGCATCGCGCAGGCTATGTCGTGGTCGTCGTTGAAGATGTGGCCGAGTTGCCCGAACGGGTCGTCAGCGAAGCGGCGGACGTGGTGGTGATTGCCGATGAGCAGCGCGGCGCGCTGGATGGTTTCGAGCTCTGCCGCGCGGTGAGCGCGGAGCGGCTCGCGCCGCCCGTGTTGATGCTCGCATCTCGCGCACGCGATGCGGATGCAGCGAAGGCGCGCGCCGTCGGGGCGGCGGATTTCCTCGCCAAACCCTTCCCGACGCGGGAATTTCTTGAGCGTGTCGCGCGCCTGGCGACGGGGGATGCTTGAGCGCGAAGCGTGAGCGGATCCTGTGGTGCGTGGTGCTGGCTGTGCTACCGCTGCTGGCCGTGCTGCTTTCCGTGCTGGCAGTACGCAGCGAACTCGACGAGGCTGCGCGTGCGACGCTCGTCTCCCTGCTGAGTAATCAGTGGCCGCTGCTCGTTTTGGTTGGGCTTGCGGCGAGTGGGCTGGCCGCGGCGCTGGCGTGGAAGTTCGGCGAACGTTACGGGCCGGCGGCGTTGCATATGGCCGACGATGTTGAACTCGTGCTCGGCGGCCAACATGGTCGCGCGATTCAGCCCAGCGGTGCACCCGAAGTCGTCGAGCTTGCCAGCCGCGTGAATCGCCTGATCGTAGCTTTCGATGCCGCGCGGCGCGATGCCGAGCTGCGCGCAGAGCAAGCGCGCGCAACCGTCGAACGTGAACGCAATCAGCTGGCGGCGCTGGTTACCGAAATGCCGCAAGGCGTGCTGGCCTGCAATCGCGAAGGGCGCATCCTGCTCTACAACGGCCACGCGCGAGATCTGTTCGGTGGCGTTGGCGATGGCGGCCTGATCGGGCTTGGGCGGCCGATCGAAGCGGTATTCGACCGCCGCCTGCTCGCACACACTCGCGACCGACTGTGGCGCCAGATGGCGCGTACAAACGGGCGCGCGGTGGTCAGTTTTGTCACCGCGAGCGCAGCGGGCCGCCTGATCCGGGCGCGGGTGTCGCCTGTGCTGGGCGGCGATGCCGAGCGGCCAGCCTTGGACCGCCTCAATGGTTATCTGATCCTGACCGAAGACATCACGCGCGAATCGGAGCAGGCGGCACGGCGCGACCGTCTGGTCGAGCTGCTGACCCAATCGCAGCGCGGCGGGCTTGCCAGCATTCGTGCCGCGGCCGAGAACCTGATCGAATTCGACGATCTGGATGCGGGCCAGCAGCGTCGCTTCCTCGAAGTGATCCGCAACGAGGCGGTGCGGCTGTCCGAACGTGTGAGCGACACGGCGCGCGAATTCTCCGATGTGCTGCGAGCAAACACTGCGCTTGAGGCGATGCACGGCATCGACCTGGTGGGCGCCGCACAGCGCCGCATCGAGGCGCGCACCGGCATGCTGACCAAGCTCGATGACCTTGATGCCGAGATCTGGCTGCGTGTGGATAGTTTTGCAATTGTGCAGGTGCTGACGGTGCTTGCGCAGCGAGTGTACGAATCGATCGAGCCGCGCGAAGTCCGCTTGGCCCTGCGCAGCGATGCCGGCATGGCGCAGCTAGAGCTTTCCTGGGGCGGCACCGCGCTGTCGAGCGAATCGGCCGCCGGGTGGGAAATGGAGCCGATGCTGCTGGCCGGTGAGACGAGCCCGCGCTCGATCCGCGAAGTGCTACATCGGCATGAGGGCGAACTCGCTTACGGACGCGAACGTGCCAGTGCCCGTTCATGGTTCCGCGTACTGCTGCCGCGCGCCGGTGCAGGTGATGAACTTGTCAGCGGGGCGGAGAGTGATGGCGCGCGCCCCGAGTTCTACGACTTCGACCTGTTCGCGTGGGGCGAACGGGGCAGGGCGCTGGAAGACCGCCCGCTGGCGGAGCTGGCCTACACCGTGTTCGATACCGAGACGACCGGGCTCGACCCTTCGGGCGGTGACGAGATCATCCAGATCGGCGCGATCCGTATCGTCAATGGTCGCTTGCTGCGCGGCGAGCGCTTCGAGCAACTGGTCGATCCGCGCCGCGAGATCGATCCGGCGTCCGAGGCGATCCACGGCATCTCGCGCGAGCGTTTGCGCGGCGAGCCGGACATCCTGACCGTGCTGCCACGCTTTCACGCCTTTGCGCGAGAGACGGTGCTGGTTGGCCACAATGCCGCTTTCGACATGCGCTTCCTGCAGATGAAGGAGGGGGTGACCGGCCTACGCTTTGATCAGCCGGTGCTCGACACACTCTTGCTGTCGGCCGTGCTGCACCCGAATCAGGAAACCCACAAGCTCGATGCCATCGCCGAGCGCTTCGGCGTACCCTTGCTGGACCGCCACGACGCTGCGGGCGACGCGCTGGTGACAGGGCAACTGTTCCTGCGCATGATCCCCTTGCTTGCCGAGCGCGGTATCGTGACCCTTGGCGAAGCGCGCGAAGCCTCGGAAAAGACTTTCTATGCCCGCATCCGATATTGAATCGCCGTTGCCGCCGGACGCGGCGGCGAACACGGCATTCTCACTGCACACGCCGCTGCGTACGCTGGTGCGCCGCGCGCCGGTGACGGTCACGCCCGAGGCGAGCGTGCGCGAGGCACTGGAATTGATGGACGCGGGCCGCATCGGCTCGGTGCTGATCGCTGCGGAGGACGGTATCCCGCAGGGCATCCTGACCTTCGGTGATGTGCTGCGCCGGGTCGTGCTGTCGGAAGAGGCGAACCTCTGGCGCCCGGTGACCGAGGTGATGACACCCGGCGTGGTGAAACTGGGCGCCGAGGCAACCGCCTACGAGGCCGTGCTGCTGATGGCGCGCCGCAACGTGCGCTACGTGACGGTGATGGATCGCAATGGCCGCCTGGCTGGTGTGGTGTCGCGCGGCGATCTCTACAGCGCGCAGCGCATCGCGTCGGAAGAGGTGGTCAACGCGGTGCTGTCGGCACGCGATCTCGCGCAGCTTGCCGCCGCGGCGGACGCCGTGCGTGCGTTCTCGGCCCGCCTGGTGGCGCAGGGCATGGCGGCTGAGCAGACGATCCAGTGGATCTCATCGCTGAACGATCTGATCGCGTTGCACGCGATCGATCTGGTGCGGGCGCAGCACACGCTGCCGGACGTACCCTGGTGCTGGCTGGCCTTCGGTTCGGAAGGGCGTTTCGAACAGACGCTGGCCACTGATCAGGATAACGGCATCCTATTCGAAGCCACCGGCGAAGCGGACACCGCGGCGCTGCGTGCGCAGTTCCTTCCGTTTGCCCAGGCGGTGAATGCCGCGCTGGCTGATTGCGGATTCCCGCTCTGCAAGGGCGAGATCATGGCCGGCAACCCGAAGTGGTGCTTGTCGGCGGAAGAATGGCGCGCGCGCTTCCTGGGCTGGATCACGCATGCCGAGCCGGTGGCGTTGCTCAATGCCAGCATCTTCTTCGACTTCCGCCCGCTTTACGGCGAGGCGGCGCTGGCTGAATCGCTGCGCGACTGGCTACTCGATCACACCGTCGGCAGCGCCTTGTTCCTGCGGTTGATGGCTGCCAACGCGCTGCAGGGCAGGCCGCCTTTGGGCCTTATCCGCGATTTCGTGTTCGACAAGCACAGCGAACACCCCCGCACACTGGATTTGAAACTGCATGGCGTACGCCCGTATGTCGACGCGGCCCGGCTGTTTGCGCTGGAGCAGGGGCTACGCGCCACCAATACCGTGCAGCGCCTGCGCGATGCCTCGCAGCATGTGTCTTTCGGCGGTGAAGACATTGCCGCAGTGATTGATGGCTACCACTTCATCCAGTTGTTGCGTCTGAAGAACCAGAAGGGTGAGGCGGAGTTTGGTTCTCCTAATCGTATCGACCCGGTACGCAGCATCAACCACCTCGAGCGCCAGGTGCTGAAGCACGCTTTCCGCCAGGCCAACCGTTTGCAAGATCGCCTGCGCGCCGATTACCGGTTGTGATCGCCGCCGCCCTATACTCGCGAGCTTCCCGCGGCACCTGAGTGCTCGTCGTCATGGACCCCTACAGCCAGCGCCTTACCAAGCTCTACCTGATGTACCTGCTGGGCCTGCTCGGGTTCCTCGGGTTCCTCGCCGGGGCGGAACGCGCCGGGCTGCCGCCGCGCTGGATCGGCTACACCTTCCTGCTCGCGACGATCGTGCTGTATGCGGCGATTGGCGTGGCGAGCCGCACTTCGGATGTTGTCGAATACTACGTCGCAGGGCGTCGCATCCCGGCGGTGTTCAACGGCATGGCGACCGCTGCGGACTGGATGAGCGCGGCCAGCTTCATCGGCATGGCGGGCACGCTTTATTTCTCGGGCTTCGATGGCCTCGCCTTCGTGATGGGCTGGACTGGAGGCTACGTACTGGTGGCCTTGCTGCTTGCGCCGTTCCTGCGTCGCTTTGGCGCCTTCACGATTCCCGACTTCCTTGGCGCGCGCTACGAAGGCAACCTGCCGCGCTTCATCGGTGTTGCCGCGGTGGTGCTGGCGAGCTTTGTCTACGTGGTGGCGCAGATCTACGGCGTCGGCCTCATTACCAGCCGCTTCGCCGGTATCCGGTTCGAAATCGGCGTCTTCGTCGGCCTTGCGGGCGTGCTGGTGTGCTCTTTCATGGGCGGTATGCGGGCGGTGACCTGGACCCAGGTCACGCAGTACGCGGTGCTGATCGTCGCCTACCTTGCGCCGGTGTTCATCTTGTCCTGGACGGTGACCGGCATCCCCGCGCCGCAGATCATGTATGGCAAGGTCTTGCATGACCTCACGAAGGTCGAGCAGCGGCTCGCTACGGACTCACACGAGATGGAGGTGCGCGAGCTGCGCGTGGCGCGCGCGGCGGCGCGGGAGGCGCAGACCGCCGCGCTGCCCGGTTCGCTGGTGCAGGCACGGGAATCGGCTGAAGCCAGACTGGATGCCTTGCGCTCGCAGCCCAATGCGGCCGCGCGTGAAATCGCCGTGGTGCAGCGGCAGCTGCGCGAGATGCCCGCCAACACCCTCGATGCGCATACCCAGTGGTCGCGTGCGCGCAGCGATGAACTGGCGCGCGCTCGCCCACCCTTGCCGCATGCGCAACCCCATGCTGGAACCTCGGGGCAGGAAACGACCGATGCGCGCAACAACTTTCTCGCGCTGGTGTTCGTGCTGATGGTGGGCACTGCCGGCATGCCGCACATCCTCGCGCGCTACTACACCACGCCCGGCGTGGCATCCGCGCGGCGCTCGGTGTTCTGGTCGCTGTTCTTCATCCTGCTGCTCTATCTCACCGCGCCGGCCTACGCCGTGTTCGCCAAGTGGGAGATCTACACCCGCATCGTCGGTTCGCCAATTGCGGAACTGCCGGCCTGGGTGGCGTCCTGGGGCAAGGTCGGACTCGTCAAGATCGAAGACATCAACCACGACGGCGTGCTGCAGCTCGCCGAGCTCACGCTGAACCCCGACGTGATCCTGCTCGCGCTACCCGAAATTGCGGGGCTGCCCTACGTCATCTCCGGCTTGGTCGCGGCCGGCGGGCTCGCGGCCGCGCTATCTACCGCGGATGGGCTGCTGCTGACCATATCGAGCGCGCTGTCGCACGACGTCTACTTCCGCATGATCAACCCGCGCGCCTCCACGCCGCGCCGCCTCGTCATCTCCAAGACGACCCTGTTGCTGGTGGCCTTCCTCGCCGCGTGGCTCGCCTCGCAGCGGCCGGACAGCATCGTATTCACCGTCGGCTTCGCGTTCTCGATCGCCGCCGCCGGCTTCTTCCCCGCGCTGGTACTCGGCATCTTCTGGGAGCGCGCCAACAAGTGGGGCGCCATTGCCGGCATGGCCGCCGGCTTGGCGACGACCTTGTCCTACGCGGTACTCACGCACCCGTTCTTCGGCGGCTCGATGGCCAACGCGTGGTGGGGCATCCACCCGATCGCCAGCGGCATCTTCGGCGTCGTGGCAGGCTTCATCACGATCGTGCTGGTCAGTCTCATTACACCCAAGCCCAGTGCGGCCGCGCGTTCCCTCGTCCTCTCGCTACGCACACCGCGCCAGAAGGCGGAGGCGGCCAATACGTCGGATTTGGAGAATCGCTCCGCTTTCTGATATATTCGCCGGCTCACCACGGAGAGGTGGATGAGTGGTTTAAGTCGCACGCCTGGAAAGCGTGTTTAGGTGAATAACCTAACGCGGGTTCGAATCCCGCCCTCTCCGCCACAGTGCTAACAAAATCGCGCCTTCCGGGGCGCTTTTTTGTTTTACCCATCATAAAACCCATCATCCGGATGCCCATTGCGGCGCCGCTAACGGTCCCGAAATGAGCGGGGCTTCGAGC